>JAYNPH010000009.1:0-39047 GCA_038113685.1 Gammaproteobacteria bacterium | reverse complement strand
GGTGTAGGTCCGGACATTGAGGATCAGAACCAATGACCATTAACGCTCTGCATGCCGCGGCCATCGAGGCCTTCCGAGACCGGCTGGCAAGCTTGGGCATCAACGTTCTTGAGGTGCTTGAGACCGCTCGTCTGGGCCGAGGAGCGACCGCTGGCGCACAATCGCCGCCGACTGTGCATGAGGTTCTCGAAACAGCCGTGGCCATATCCGGCGACACTACCCTAGCCATAAAAATAGGCAATGGTCTGGATCTTGCCAAATATGGTACCTACGGTTTCGCCCTCATGAGCAGCTATGACATGCGCGCGGCCCTAGAGCTGTTCCTTCGCTATGGACAAACGTTTCTAAAATCTTCCAGCTGGCATCGATCAGTTAGCAAAGATGGGATAGTCCTTCGCCTGCAGCAAAACGCTGGCACCAGTTACCAGAAAATGCTCGTCACAGAACTCGCTTTCTCCCAAATACACTTGCAAAGTAAATTGCTGGTCGCCAGGCCAGCTGAAGGCGTCAGAGTGCATTTCAGTTATCCCAAACCCGCGCATTTTGGCGCCTATGAGCAGAACTGGCCATTCCCAATGGAGTTTGAGCAGGAAAACACCCAGATATTTGTTCCCGAACGGTGGTTACGCCAACGGGTAAGAACCGGAGACCCAACGACTAACGTACTGTTCAGTCAGCAGTGCGAGGAATTAGTCGGCGGAATGACAGAGGTCGATGAAACCGCCGCCATCGTGCGCCGCTTACTCATCCATTCAGCCGGGAATTTTTCCAGTATCTCTGAAGTCGCAGAAAAACTACACATTACCGAGCGCACCCTCAGGCGCCGCCTGACGGCTGAGGGAACAGATTTCCGGACAATCTTCGATGACATCAAAAACACCCTTGCCCGGAATTATCTGCGTAAAACATCACTCAGCGTCGTGGAAATAGCAGACCTCCTGAACTACTCCGAAGCCACCAACTTCCATAGAGCCTTCCAACGGTGGAATTCGATCACACCCGCCGACTATCGGCAGCAGGCTTCCTTTTCAAAAGTTGCTGACCCGATTTGAGTTAAGCGTTCGTACTTATCGGCAGCGTATTCGGCAACCTTGTCGCCCCGCCAGTCTGGTACAACCTCAAGAGCTTCATTCAAGAAATCTTCTGTGCCCGAAAAGTGATCTCGATTTTGTTAGCACGCGCGGCAACAGCGGCGAATTTGATGGGGTATTTTGGCTAGAACAAGTGCGAAGCGCACAACCCAGAAAGGCGTTTACTGGGGCTGGATCAAACGACAGCAAAAGTATGCCGTTACCCTAGGCTCTCTCCCACGCCACCCCGAAATCTAGGGTTTACGCCCACGAGTCCAATAGCCGAACAAAAAACTATCGCGCCGGAATGGACTTCACTGGACGTAACCATTCGCCCCTAAGACATTCAGAAAATACCAATGTTACGTCTGAGGCATTACCCAAATCGGCGAGGTCCAAGCCCGCTCCTGCAGCGTTTTCTTGAGATCAGGCCGGGGCGGTACCCCCGCTTTAACCGCATCCCATGTGGACCATCTACACGTTGGGTTTTCTAGGACTCTCGCATAATAAAACGCTCGATGTTCGGGGTTATGATCCGGATCCTGCCAAACCGCCTGCAGAGCAGACGCTCCAACTCCTTCCGTAATGGCACAGTTAGACAGATCTACTGCAGCACCATTGTCGGGGCAACGATGTGTTTCGCTGTCAACGCTACCGCCATCGGAGCACGCGACGTCATATACGCGCTCAAACGTTTCGCCATTCTCTACCCAGCCTTTGACTATTTGAAGTCGCTGCAAAGACGCAGAGTTGGGATCTTTCAAGGCGCTCGTTACCAGCTTTGGCGCCTCGCCTTTACCGCCATGCAGTTCGGCGCCCATCGGCACACCCTTGGCGTAGCGAGCGGCAATTGCTTCATTGTCCTCGTAGTCGTAGCCGGCAAATAAACGAATCTTTATCCTTGGACCCGAGGTTGCGAAGACTTCTTTTCTGCGCAACGCCGAATAGAGCGACTCCCGGGTGTTCTCCTCTGCCCATACGCCGGTCAACCCGGACGCGCTCCAGGTTTCATAGGCCCCAGTTGCATATTCTCTGCCATTGATCTCTTGAACATTAACCCGACCTGCGGCGCGAACAACTTCCGCTACCCCCTTATCCATTGGGACAGAACCGCGCCGAGCGCCATCGGCATCTAACAACCCAACCTTTGAAAAGAAATTCGATTCATCCAAGGAAGATGCGCCGACGTGAGTATCCGTAGCTCCCACAAAACCAAACTGATAAGCATTCGGCAATCCGGCCTCGGCCATGGCTAACCCGTCAAGCAGCGCCTCTCGCGCATACGACCCCTTTGGCTCACTTTCCCAAGTTGTCGCGATGCGATAAGGCATGATCTCGAAATCAGCCCATTCATCAGTGTCGGAGAGGAGTGGGTGTGTTTCTGACGTACCCTTGACTTGGGTAATCTCGACCAGAGGCTCGTTTCGTATTCGCTTACGCCCCCATTCGTCGTCCACAGGATTGTTAGCCCAATCGACCAATTTGAACATTTGGCCGTTTGATCCGTTTGAATTGTGCGGAATCGCTAAGGCCTCTATGCCATTTTGACGCAAACCGTCCATCCAGTCCCACAGCCCCTCGGGGTTTTGGCTGTGGAATCGCGAAAACGGTACGGCTGGCAAACGGTCAGCGCCCTGAAATATGACGTTTCTGTGTAGGTTGCCCCTGTCATCGGTTGATGACGTGTATTCATAAGCGACGAAGGTTGTGAACTCACCCGGCTTATTAAACGCTTCCGCAGCGCGAATCGTGTCCGACCATGCGTCTCTTGCGATCTGATGCACGAGCTCGGGATCAAGGCTTCCCTCACCGATCAAAGTCATGGAATCAGGTAAGAAATTACTAAACGCAGCAACGCGCTGAGGCAGGCTATCGAAATTCTGATTTTCCGGAGCATTTAGATTATGGAGGGCTTGCACGTATTCCAATCGACCAAACTGCGTGGTGGGATCGGCGGCTTCTTTTACCGCTCCCAAGAACATTGCATGGTCCGTTACCGCGTAAAAATCTAAAGGCTCGCGAAGCTGAACATCAAAACCGGCTGGGTGCTGTATCGCTTCGCCAAGGGCAAATCTGTATGCGTCGTAAGGAGAGGCCACGGTGCCAAAAGCGAACGCATCAAAGGAATAATTTGTGTGTACATGCAAATCGCCAAAATAGGCATTTCGCTCGGCGTTTGCCTCAGGATTTGCGTTCAGCGTGCCAGATGGTATTTGCAGTTCCACACCAGCGAAACGAGGTGCTGGCGCCTGCTGATCAGTTCCGTCTGCTGCGCTGCTATCTTTTACAGAAGCACTCTCACCACATCCAACCACCAAAAAGATGGCAGCTGCAAAGGCCATTGTCTTGGTAATGCGCAGTTCGTTAATCAAATTCATAGTTATTCCCCAATCAGCCATTGTGACCAACCCTCTGCTCCGTTTTTTTCAAAACAAAGCCAAGCTAGCCTCAGCGAAGCATATGTAGCAAGGGCAACCAAACGCCTGTGCTCGAGCCCCAATCCCATATGTGAAGATATCTTCACTTATGGTAATACTCAACCTAGCGCCCAATCAGTCGGGGCGTTCATAGGATTAAAGCGGGTTTAACTTGTACCCAGTTTTACGGCGATCAGAACTCTTTCTTATCTGGAGTAGCATCGAGTGAGCAGTTGGCTTAGGGATCCAGTGACATCTTTTGTCATTGCTGGGACGTTAATTTTTGTTCTGTCGGGAATGTTCTCAGACTCCGAGATTTCTAACGTGGTGGAACTCACGGATTCGGATATTGCGCGTCTCACGGGTGTCTGGCGCATGCAAAAAAATTCTGATCCGACGCCCGAAGATTTGGCCGACATTGTCGATCAATTCGTGAAGGACGAAATCTACTTCCGAGAATCTCAGCGTCTGGGTCTAGACGTTAACGACTCCATCGTCAGGCGCCGATTGGTGCAGAAGTTGACCTTTCTAACGGAAGATATCGCAAGTATTCAGCCCCTGAATGAAACCGCCCTGCAAGCATTTTTTGTCGAAAATCAGGCGGACTATGCGGTACCGAAGCAATTTTCATTCACGCACCGATATTTTTCCCACGAGCTTCGCTCAAGCCCTAAGCGCGACGCCGAGCGTGCACTCAATACCGGTGATGAAGGCGACACCTTCATGCTGCAAATGGAATATCGCCGGCAGTCCTTGAGTCAGATTCGCAGCTTTCTAGGTGACGAGTTTGCGGGGTCACTCGACCAGCTTGCCGCTAGCCCCACTACCTGGCAAGGCCCGATTAAATCTGCCTACGGATGGCACATCGTCAGGCTGAATGAAGTCACAAATTCCTATATTCCAGACTACGCATCCGTCGCCAAAAGGGTCGCCAGTGACGCGGCAGTGGCTACTCGTAGCTCGGCAAATGAGGCGTACTACGACGAGTTAAAAAGTCGTTACAAGATCGTCTACCCGGATTCATTGACGTTGCCGCTTCCATGAGGCGCAGCGTTTCAGCGCTCCTAGGGCTAGGCGTCCTTTTCTTTTCTTGGCTTCCGAGTTTAACCAGCGCCCACGAATTCCGCCCGGGGCACCTGCAAATCCTAGAGGTTGAGGAGCCGTCCTCAAAATTTCACGTGATCTGGAAAAAGCCGATTCTGCTGAACACAAGCGTCGAGCTGGACCCGATTTTTGCGCAAGAGTGCACATTGACCGATGTCGCACCACCGAAGGTGGGCAATGTGGCGCTAATCTATCACTGGCGAACCGATTGCGACTTGTCCCAATCCACTGTCGAAGTTAAAGACCTGCCTTTTAGTCATACCGACGTTCTGGTGTCGTTAGCCACGCTGGATGGCGAAAAGGCAAATTACGTGCTGCGGCCCGACGCCCCGACGCTGGATCTACGAAACCAAACCATTACCGCATTTAGTTACTTTGTCATTGGCGTGGAACATTTGGTTTTTGGCATTGACCACGTGCTTTTCGTCATCGGGCTGTTCCTTTTTATCCGCGACCCAATCGCACTGATCAAGACGATAACGGCGTTTACGCTATCGCATAGCATCACACTTGCGCTCTCGGTATTGGAGTTGGTCAAGTTGGATCAATCCGCCACCGAGGCCGTGATCGCCCTGTCGATCTTTTTTTTAGCACGCGAATTGGTAAGACCGGAGGCGGAGCGATCGCGCCTCACTCGCGGCCGCCCGTGGGTTATGGCCTTCGTTTTCGGGTTGCTCCATGGTCTGGGATTCGCTGGCGCTCTCGCAGATATCGGACTACCAAAAGACGACCTTTGGATTTCGCTTTTGCTGTTTAATGTCGGGATCGAAGCCGGGCAAGTTGCCGTGCTTTTGACCCTCGCCGGCTTCGCTTGGCTTTTATCTCGCGCAGGCTTGCGACAACAGTTTTTCGCTACCACCGCTTGGGGCATGGGGTGCTTGGCCACTTACTGGACGATCGATCGGACGGTACTTTTGTTCTAACGCTGCCTGAGCTCAATGGGTTGCGGACATACCGGGATTCGGCGTAATCGCAAACCAACAAAACCACGCCACCGATCGGGTTTTCGCAGCGCTCCTTGCGGGGTACCCTAACTGCGAATACCCAAGGATCACCAGCTTCGTAGATGCCTCGAATTTTTACCGCTGCGCAAGATAGGTGCGCGTCACTGATACGTGCTATTTTGAGCCTTTCATGCAGGTTAGGAGGGCCGGCGTGACCACAGAAGTACTATCCAAGCGAACACTTTACGCCCATGGCACCCTGGGCATGCCCTTGGCGGTCATCGGTTATCCGCTGTCCATTTGGATTCCCGCCCATTACTCCGGCGGCCTCGGCATCAGTTTGGCCACCGTGGGCACCATATTGATGCTGGCGCGTCTGACCGACGTGATTACCGATCCTCTCATGGGCGAATTGTCGGATCGCTGGCGCACCCCCATCGGCCGCCGCCGGCCTTGGCTGATTATCGGACCACCCGTGATGATGGTGGGTGTTTACAATTTATTTATGCCCTCCGAGGGGGTGGGCATCGCCTACTTCCTGTTTTGGCTGACCATCTTTTTTGTCGGCAGCACCATGATCGCGCTACCTCATCGTGCTTGGGGAGCCGAACTGTCAACGGACTATCACCAGCGTAGCCGGGTGACCGCGGCTCGGGAGATTTACGTGTTGGTGGGGCTGATGCTCGCCGCGTCTATTCCCATGATCATTGAGATTCTGGCCGATGGCGGCAGCAGTGTGGGACAGGTCTTTAAGACACTGTGGAGTGATGCGGTCGGCGCCTTTGCCGGAGACTTTCGGGACAAGAAAATCGTCGACCGTGCGACCCTTACCGGCCCCGTGTTAGCAGGATTGGCTTGGGCCATTATCGGCATTCTGCCGATTTGCGCATTAATCGTTTTGCTCATGGTCAAAGAGCCGCCGCCAATTGCCGGGGAAACCCGGCCGAAAATCAGCGACGGCCTAAAGTTGGTTATGAAGAATGGCCCCATGCTCCGGGTGCTGGCCATCGTTCTGCTGGTGCACTTTGGCGAGTCTTTCCGCAACGCCGTGTCTTTATTTTTCATTCGCGACATTGTTGGCGTGCCTACCATTGGGGCCGCTTATTTCTTTTATTTCATCGCAGGCTTAGGAGCCATTCCCTTCTGGCTGTGGTTGGGCCGAAAGATTGGCAAGCACAAGGCGTTCATGTGGACCCTGATCACTGTCGCGTCGGTGAGCGGTGCAAACCTATTTCTTGGCTACGGCGACTACTCCACTTTCTTTTTGCTGTTTATCGTCAAAGGCTTTTGCTTTGGTGGCCTGCAATTTCTACCCATTGCCATGCTGGCGGACGTAGTGGATGTGGATTCCGCTCGCAGCGGCGGGCAGCGGGCCGGGGCTTACTTCGCGTTTTTGGGTTTCTCGGAAAAAATCGCCATCGCCTTCGGCACCGGGGTGTCGCTGAACATTGTTGGCCTGTTGGGCTTCGATCCTGCTGGCGGCGTTGCCGGCAGTACTGAAGCCGGCGTCTTCGCCCTGCGGATGGTTTACTGTTTGGGTCCCATCTTTTTCTACGGTCTGGCCATGAAGCTGATCTGGTCGTACCCGCTGACGCCTGAGCGCCACAGGCGGCTGCAGGAAAGGCTCGCCAGACGCAATGCGCGCTTGGCGGCTAAGAGACAGCAGACAACCTGAGCCGGAACGGTCATCAAAGCGGTCCGCGAATACCTGCCGCTGCCTACCGGGCAGTGCGCCGGTTATCTGGCGGCTATGGCGCCGGGGCAATCTCCACCGGCCAAACTTCGTTCAGCACCTTGAAAGCCGTCATACCCACAGGCCAGCCCGCATAATGAACACTGTGTGTAATCGCAGCTTCCAGCTTTGCTCTGGGCACCCCGACATTCTTTGCGCCCACAAAGTGCAAACGCATTTCCGCTTCTCGATTCAGCGCGATAAGCGTCACGCAGGTTACAAACGAACGGTCTTGCAAACTCAGATCGTCACCCTGCCAAACATCCCCAAACAGGTGCTCAACCGTGTATTGGGTAAATGACTCTGGCAGAGGTATCCCGCCCGCCTCGGTACCCGCCAACAGTTGCCCGATCATGGCCATACCCATGGCCTGCTTGTCATCGGCAGCTGCCTCCTGAGCTAGACTGGGCATTGCCAGCAACAGCGAACCCATGCCCAGGCCCAAACTCAGGCCCGCCCGTAAAGCCGCTCTTCGACAGATTGCTATTTTCAGTCCCACACATCTCTCCATCCGTTAACGCTATGGCAGCCCGAACACTGCCGACGATATCTGAAGGCATAAACATCTGGGCTGCAAATCGTCGATACCCCTTGCACAAACCTCGAGGAGCCGAGTTGGTTAGCCCCGATACGACAGCTAGTCTTCATCCCCAGACACCAAACCCCGACCGCCGATGCCCACTGGTGCGCTTATGCCGCCAGCTCTGGCCTTGCCGACAACCTCTCGCAGGGTGTACGGAGCATTCAGCGTTTCAGCATCGGACTGCGGGCCTAGCTGACCCACGCGCGCGTAGTCACCACGATCTGCCGCTAGACGAAATTCCACGAGGGCGCCCGCAGCTTCATCGGGCAGACCTCGCGCACCGAATCCGTGGCCTTCGTTGGTTTGTGTGCCGGTTGTCGCCTGATAGCCCATGCGATGCAAGAGCTTGGCACTGGCACGCTCCAGCACCTCTGGCCTTACCGACAGCATCCAGTTCTCTTGCTGGCGAAGCCATGGCTTGTGCATGGCGTTAAGCATGACGATTCTCGGGGCATCGGTGTGATTGATGCCTGTGCCATGGAGTACCCGACCATCGATAATGACCATGGTGCCGGCCTTGGCATCCAGATTGATAGCTGGTGGCAGCTTGCCAACGGGCTTGCCTTGGCGCACGGCTTCCGCCAGTACCGTATGGCTACCGGGTATGACCAGCGTACCGCCGGTTGTTTCATCCAAATCTGTAATCGCGGTCAGCACGTTGACCAACACCGGACTGGTAGCTTCCAGAGCGTAACTCTGATCCTGATGCAGCGCCTGTGGCACACCGCCCTGTAACGAGATAGCGGCGATCAAAGAATTACATATCCATCCATCCCCTAACGCCTCTGTTACCAGTTGCTCTACCAAGGGGCCGCCTTGAGCGGCTTCCGGATGCTGTTCAATAAACAGCTCGAAACATCTGCCCTTGTTTACACAGCTATTGATGTTCTGACCGCTGGGAGTGCGCTGGGCTATGCCTGCTAAGGATTCACCTTCTGCCTGCTCCAGCACGCGCTGTCGCATTGTAGCCACCTGCTCATCAGACATGGCGCCCTCGACTTTGCAGTAACCCCACCGCACTAGGTCGTCCCGCAGGCGATCAATGTCCTTAGTAGGTTGAGGCAGATCAAAGTCCTGCCAATAGGGATGCTTGGCACCGACAGTGGTGTCGTAATAGGAGCCGGGCTTGAACGTCCACTCGCCCCATTCGCTGCGCCGCTGGGGAGGAACGAAGTATATTTCCGGGTTATTGGCCAGCACAGAGGCCATGGGTTCTTTAGTCGTATTTTCTTCGTGATAAATGCGCCGTTCTTTCGCCGACTGCTCAGCAATAAACTGAGGGTCAAATTCTTTTGGCATGCTGCTCATGTAGGGTTCCCTCCACCGCCCAACACGTGCGGGAACTCCCGCGAAAGAGATGGCATGCTGGGCAACATGCGCTCTAATATCCGCAAAAAACGGGAGGAGAACAACGTGAAAATCGGCATCGCCATGATGAGTCACGAAACCAATACCTTTTCACCGGTGCTAACAGACCTAGACCGCTTCTCTGGCGGCCACGGCGTACCCTTACGCGGAGCCGAAGCCTTGAACGTCTATCGGGGTACCGCATCGTGTCTTGGGGGGTACATCGAGGTGGCCGAAGCCCAGAACGTCACCATCGACATGGGCATTGCCGCGTCGGCGCCACCCAGTGGTCCAGTGGAGGACGATGCCTACGAATACATGTGCGCTGCCATTGTCGAGCTATCTCAGCGGGTAGATGCCTTACTGCTGGATTTGCACGGGGCTATGACCACCAAAAGTTATGACGATGGTGAGGGCGAACTGCTCCGGCGCATTCGCGCCCTGAGTCCAGAGCTGCCGATTGCCATATCTTTGGACATGCACGCCAACATTACCCAGTTAATGGTGAGCAACTGCGATGTGCTGACCGGCTACCATACCTACCCCCACATCGACATGGACAGCACCGCACGCCGAGGCGCTGAGGCCTTCTTTGCCATGCTCAACGGCACCGCTAAGCCAGTGCTGTGCTGGGGCAACGCACCCATGCTGCCGCATGTTATGCGCCAAGGCACCGACGATGAACCCAACGCCAGCCTACAGGCCAGAGCCATCGCCCTAGAGCAGGCTGGCTGCTTAGGAGTTAGCGTGTTTACCGGCTTTCCCCACGCTGACATTTACGACGCGGGTTTCAGTGTCGTAGTCATGACGGACGCAGACACGGAATCCGCCCAGACCCACGTTAACGACTTGCTTACCAGCGCTTGGGAGGCACGGGAGGACTTTGTCTACGAGATAGAGCCGCTGCCGCAGTCTATGGCGCGGGCAAAAGCCGCGGCTGCCGCTGCAGGCGAGGGGCCGGTCATCGTCCTCGACCACTACGACAATACCGCCTCCGGCGGCACGATGGATACCACCGAAGTGCTCAGCGCAGTGCTGGATGCGGATCTAAAGCGAGTGGCTGTTTTCGGTTTTTACGATCCTGAGGTTGTGGCGCAAATGGCGAGCGCTGGCGTCGGCACAACGGTTACTGTCACCTTGGGCGGCAAACTCCCCATGCCCGCCCTTACCGAACAGAGCACGCCCATCACCCTCACCGGTGAGGTCAAGCTAATCTCCAACGGAAAATTTGAGGCCCAGGTCGCCATGGCTCGTGGACTGACCATGAACATGGGTATATCGGCGGTGCTTTCCGTTGGCTCGGTGGACATCGCCATTATCTCGCGCCACATCGAACCCTACGATCCCGAGTGCTTTCGCAGCTTGGGCATGGAGCCGTTGGCCTATGATTACGTGATGCTGAAAAGCCGCATCCACTACCGGGTTGGTTTCAGGGACTTGGCCAAGGAAGTGATCGAGTGCGCTGGCCGGGGGGTATGCACTTCGGACTATAGCCAGCTGACTTTTGAGAAGGTTCGACGTCCGGTCTATCCACTGGATCACGACGGCGGCGGCGCCAACGAAGCATGGGACTTGCCTACCAGCTAACCCGGGCCCAAGCACGGGCCCAGGCACGCCCTTTCATCGCGCCGCTGAGCTTAGCCTTGAGCCGCGCTTTGTCCGCCGCGAATTAAACGACCAGGCAGCTCACCGGTGTGGGCGCCATCACGGTAGGTCACCACACCACTGCAAATGGTGGCACGGTAGCCGTCGGCTCCCTGCACCAAGCGCTTACCGCCGCCGGGCAGGTCGTAGACCATTTCCGGTTTATGCAGCTGCAGGTTGTCGTAATCGATGACGTTCAGATCTGCTTTGAAGCCGGGCTGAATCAAACCTCGGTCGTGCAACCCATAAAGTTCCGCGGTATCCCGGGTCATTTTATGCACGATAAATTCTGGACTCATCGTCGGACCGCGCTGACGGTCCCGAGAGAAGTACGTGAGCATGTATGTGGGCACGCTGGCGTCAACCAGCACACCGCAGTGGGCACCGCCATCAGACAAGCCGAATACACTGCGGGGATCTTCAATGAGTTCTCGCTGTCCTTCGAGGTCGCCGGCGTACCGACCAAAGAGCACCAATAACGGCGTGCCCTCGGCCATGGTGTCCATTATTACTTCCAAGGGATCTTGATTTCGCGCCGCAGCAATCGAGGTCACGCTATCGGCGTCAGCAGGCTCATAGCTCAGGGACTCGTCCATCACCCAAATGGTGTCGTAGTTGTTCATCATGCGAACAGCGTCTTTGCTGCGAGGCAGTATTTTTTCTTCACTCAAAATACGCTGACGGAATGCGGGGTCTCGAAGCTTGGCCTGCCGCTCTGCCAACGGCAGGTTCTCAATTTCACGATAGGCCGGATGCTGGCGCATTGGATTAATGGTGCCTTCCAAGGTCATTAAAATAGAGGCTGGTCGAGCACCTACCTGCGGGCGCAAGGTCAGATCACTTTTTTCAAGGTCACTCGCCAAAGACCATATTTTTTCTGAACCCACCGTCGTGAGCGTGGTAATCGGGCGGCCCGTGGTGCGCACAATATGCTCGATCCATTTCAGCTCGTCGGCGTCTTCAAGCCAATCTGAAATAATCTCGATGGTGCCGTGATCGACATCGGCAAAGGCTTCACCGATAGTCAACATCTCCTCTGCCGAGGCGTTGGTGCCCGGAATCAGATTGCCAGCTTTGTCCAGGTGCCCGTAAAACCGAGAGGTAGAAAAGCCAAGGGCACCCTGCTGCAGCGCGTCCCGGGTAATGTCCCGCATGGCGTCCATATCCTGTTCGGTGGCGTCGTCATAGCAGCGGTCACCCATCACGTAGTGGCGAACCGCCACGTGAGGTACTTGGGTGCCGATGTCTACGGCGTAAGGCGTATCAATGGCATCCATGTATTCGGGGAAGGTCTCCCAGCCCCAAGGGATACCGTCGTGGAGGGCGGTTCCCGGAATATCCTCGACGCTTTCCATCAGCGATACCAGTTCGCCCTCGGATCCCGGATGCACCGGCGCAAAACCCACGCCGCAGTTACCCATCACCACCGTCGTGACGCCATGCCAAGAGCTGGGGGTCACTTCTTTATCCCAGCACACTTGCCCGTCATAGTGGGTATGTATGTCGACGAAACCCGGCGTTACCACCAAGCCGCTGGCGTCGATATCTTCTTTTCCTGGCGCCAAGGTGCCCGCAGGCTCTACCGCCGTGATCTTATCGCCGTCTACCGCCACATCACCCTGAAAGCGGGCTTTGCCTGAACCATCCATGATGGTCGCGTTGCGAATGGTTAAATCGTGCATATCACTGCTCCCCTGTATTGCCGATATCTGTTGTTCTTATTACGGCGCGACGCTGGCGTCGCTGACCCAGTTGCCATGAAAACCGAAGGGTACCCGCTGAGGTAACTTCACCTTAGCTACGTAGCCACGCTCAAAATCCTGCGCATCCATTATCACCAGCTCAGCACTGCCTTGGCCAAGGTCGTGTACTAGGGTCATTAAATAGCCGTCGTCTTCGGCGGTGGCATTTTCTCGCGCAATAAACACCGGTTCGCCCGCAGCCCGACCCGCACCATGGTCAAACACCTGACGCGCGCCAGTGTGTAAATCGTGCTTGAGTGTCGGCCACGCTTCACCCTTGACAGCAGAAGGCGATGCGCAATAGCCGTAGCGATACGTTTGGCAGCCGAACTGATGATTGTGTCGGGGGAACTCGTTGGGAGCTTCGTCGATCACCTGAATATTCGACGTACGGGTGCTGGGATTTACTGTCCAGCGTTCCAGTCGCGGCAGACAATCGCCAAAAGGCCCAAGCTTGTCCTTGTCTGCGATTACCTTGTAGTTACAGATGTCGATGGTCACAGAGCCGTCATCGTTATCGAAGGCGTTCATGGGGTGAAAGGCGTACCCCAGCGGAATATCGGTCCAGATAATATCCTGTACCCCACCCTCTCGCGGCAACAGGCCCACGCGATTGCCGTAATCAGGATTCCAGCCAAAGGGCAGGCCATGAGTTTCCAGCAGCGCAAAATCGACGGTCACTGGCTGATCGTAAATAACCACGTAGCGCTGGGTCAGCGACATGTCGTGCATCATCGTCATGCCGGGAAGCGGAATATCCAGTGTTTTTCGCACTTTTCCGTCTTTGCCCACCACAACGTACTGCACGTGGTCCATCCACTCCGGCCATGCATACACCATGGCGTGCATCTCACCGGTCAACGGATCTACCTTGGGGTGGGCAGTAAACGCACCGGGCAATGTATCTTCAAACGCATTTCGTCCGATGGTTTCTAACTCATATGACAGCTCAACAGGACATCCACCGGCTTCCACCATGGCCCACGTTTTGCCGGCGAAGCCGCCTACGTTGGTGTTAGGACCTAGCTCGCTGTTGTTCCAGTTGGGGCCGGGGATATCGGGCTGACCACGGAATTGGCTCAGGCTCGTCGACCCCACGTAGCGGTTTCGGTACCACTCGGCGCGGCCTTCCTTTAGCCGAATACCGTGCACCATGCCGGCTCCGATGAACCAGTGATGAGTTGCGGGATCAACCTCATCAAAGGGGTTCGGGCCGTTACGCAGGTATCGGCCGTTAAGCTCTTGCGGCAGAGCACCCTCGACGGGCAGATCTTCGACAGTGATCTCATCCGCTACCGGCGCGAAGTTATCTGACAAGTACATGTTTGCGGTTAAAGCCTTCGGGCTTGCTGTCATAGGGCTGCTCCTTCGGCCCGAAACAACGAAAAAACAAGAACAAGACACAAAGAATCGGGCCAGCACCCGACCATAGCGAAATAACGAGGCTAAATCGATTGGTCATCGGGGCGCTATTGACCCGTAATCTGCCTACCGCGTTAGGTTTTCTCGCCCAGCGCGCTGAGCAGACTTTCCAGCGCGTGCTCGTAACCGGCAACGCCAAGGCCGGCGATAACGGCGTCCGCTGCCGGGGCAACAAAGGACACGTGACGAAAGGCCTCGCGCTGGTGCGGGTTCGAAATGTGCAGCTCAAAAATCTTGCCCTGATAAGCGCGCAGGGCATCGTGAATGGCTACGGAGGTATGAGTGTAGGCGCCGGCGTTAATAATAATGCCGTCTACGGCGCCGATGGCCTGTTGAATCCACGTCACCAATTCGCCTTCATGATTGGACTGACGAAAGACCACTTCATGACCACCGCCGATCTTTTGCAGCAGAGCATGGCAGCGGGCCTCAATATCCGCCAAGGTGTCATCGCCGTAAATTTCAGGCTCTCGGGTACCCAGCAGGTTTAGGTTAGGACCATTTAGCACCAACAGACGAAGACTCACGATTGGAGCGCCTGCGCTTGAAGTTGTCGGTGCAGTGCCTTGATGGCCAGCAAGTAGCTCTGCATTCCGAGGCCGCAAATGAATCCAAGATTACCCTTACTGGGACAAAGGGGCCCTGTCGCTTCCTTGCCGGCGGCCAAGATATGATCCAAATGAACTTCAACAGCCGGGACTTCATTATCCAAGGCGTTTGCAATGGCCTGCCGATCCGCTTGAGAGACGGCGCTCTGAGCACCTTGAGGGTTGAGGACTAAGGCATCATAACCCTCTGGGTTTTCCTCAAGCCACGTCGTTAGCTGCTGCGTGTCCTGGGTGTACCGAAAATCCAAATCAACACCCAGAGTGGCGCACAGCTGGGTGCAGGCTGCCTCAATCACCTTGAGAGAGATGTCAGGATCTGCCTCGCAGCCGCTCAAGTCTGCCATACCCGGTCCGTTTAAGATCAGCATTTTCATGGGCGGAGCTTACTCCTCGCACCCTGATAAATCGACACACGCCCGCGTCCCCTGCCGCGGGCTTACGCAAAACGCTCGGAAACCTGAGAAATCAGATCACGCTAAGCGTTCGCCAAAAGCCGCGCTTGGCAATCGACTATAATTCTCGGATCTTGGCGAATCTGTCCAACGCACTCACCCATGATCAGCAATGCGGGCGACGGAATGTAGCGGACCGCGCAGTTGTCGGCGATGTCCGCCAAGGTTCCGGTCACAACTTGCTGATCCACTTGGGTCGCTTTCGCCACCACGGCAAACGGCGTGCGTGGAGGCATCCCCCGCGCCAGCAGTTGGTCGGTGATCTTAGGCAGTAACGACAGCCCCATGTAAAACACCACCGTTTAACGCGGATGCATGGCGAGTTCCCAGTCGATCTCAAAGCCGTTTTCTCGCCGTTGTGCGGTAATTAACGTCAAAGCCTGACTGTATTCCCGGTGGGTAAGCGCCATGCTAAGGGCTGCTGCTGCACCAGTGGCAGCGGTAATGCCGGGGACCACCTGCCATGGAACGTCTGCTGCTTCCAAGGCATCGATCTCCTCACCGCCACGGCCAAAGACGAAACCATCACCGCCTTTGAGTCGGACAACGCTTCGGCCTAGCCGTGCATGCTCGATTAACACATCATTGATTTGGTTTTGCGACATCACATGCAGGTGTTTGCGTTTACCGACATAAATCCGCAGACAATCTTCCGGAGCTTCTTCAATCAGTTCGCTACTGGCGAGACGGTCGTATACCAACACCTCTGCCTGCTGCAGGGCACGCAGGCCCTTTACTGTGACTAAATCTGGATCCCCCGGACCCGCGCCAACGAATATCACCTGTCCGCTCATATGTCTCGCTCCGCTGTTTTTGTTGTCTTTTGTTAGCCGCTGCCGCCGGCGGGCGCCGCACCTTCCGACCTCGCTTGGACTTGGGCGCTGCTCTGCAATAGCCGTTTCAACTCCGGCACGCAGGAACCGCAATTAGTCCCGCACTTCAGGGCCTGGCCCAATGCCTCTCATCGATGATTTGCCTTCGCCAATTGCGGCACTGACATCATCAAGCAAAGAGGCGTTAACCGGCGGCGAAAGCACGAGGGTGCCCGAAGCCAGAGCTAGGGTAAAAAGACGTTGAGGGTACGCTCGTATACGCGAGAGTGTTGACATACTTATCTCCAAAAAAAAACCCAAGCGACGAAATGTCGCTTGGGCTTCTGTGCCTTGATTTCCAAATTTTTTCGATCACGCCGGGTTCAACAACTGGCTAGTCGGAGAACACGGCGCCTGCTCTGTGTCATTCAAAAAGTGGGCCAGCTTTTTAGCCTCATAATCTGCGTTAAACCCTTGTTTGCGGCCTAGGCCGCACGGTTGTAGTGCGCGACCCTGGGTCAACGCACAGATTCCGAGCAACGCAAACCTCCCGGTCAGGTGGTTGGTGAATGACGAACCCCTTGCTAGGCTGCTGCTTAATCAGGATTTATCACCAAGAAGAAACAAGGGAACACCCCATGCAGGCAATGACACTGGCACGACCCGGAGGATTGGAAAACCTCTCCCTAACAGATGATGCTCCAACAGACCCTGAGCGCGGCGAAATACAGGTCGCCGTAAAAGCCAACAGTCTTAACTTCCATGACTATGCCGTTGTCGCTGGCTTGATTCCCGTAGCAGCAGGTCGAATTCCCATGTCGGACGGTTCCGGTGTTGTGACCGCGGTTGGTTCTGGGGTCAGCGAGTTCGCCGTGGGCGATTCGGTTCTTGGCTGCTTCTTTCCAAATTGGCAAGACGGCGATGCCGCCAATCAAAAACTGCTGGGCGTTCCGGGCGATCACGCCAACGGCTTCGCCGCTCAGCAGGTCACTATGCCCGCTTCTGCCTTTACCGGCTTGCCGCAAGGGTACAGTCACGAAGAGGCCGCCACTCTACCCTGCGCGGCGTTAACCGCATGGCGCGGCCTAATGGTAGAGGCGCAGATCAAACCCGGCGATACGGTGTTGACCCAGGGCACTGGCGGCGTTTCCATCTTTGCCCTGCAATTTGCCAAGGCCGCAGGCTGCCGGGTTATTGCCACATCCTCCTCGGATGAAAAGCTCGAAAAACTCAAGTCCTTGGGCGCAGACGAATTGATCAACTACAAGAGCACGCCGGACTGGTCCGCCGAAGCATTACGGCACACCGATAATCGAGGCGTCGATGTGGTGGTTGAGATTGGCGGAGCCGGCACGCTACCCCAGTCCATTAACGCAGTGCGCGTGGGCGGGCACATTTCTCTGATTGGGGTTCTTGCGGGTTTTGAAGGCAATGTGCCCACAGCCGCGTTGTTTTCCAAAAACGCTGCACTTAAAGGTATTACCGTCGGCAGCCGCGCTCAGCAGCAAGATATGATCGCGGCCATCGATGCCAGTGGCATCAAACCGGTTATCGACAGCACATTTGCGCTGCACGAACTGGCGGATGCCTTCCGTCACCAAGAATCTCAAAAACACTTTGGCAAAATATGCATCGCGATTTAACACAATGTGGCTGGCTTTGCTGAAGCCGGCCCGAGCAACTCCTCTGGCAATCGTATCATGGCCCAACCTGCGTCCACAGTTCCGCCCTTGAATCTGGCCTCGGTCGCCGCGATCGAAGGGGTCGGGGCGAGCATTCAAGCACTCAGTCCAGTGGGCGCAGTGGTGGAGGGTTTGGATCTGGCAGCCTCGACACCACCACCTGAGCCAGTGGTGGAGGCACTGGAACACGTGATGGCGGAACGGGGCTTTGTGGTTTTTCGCAGCCATCAAGCCTTGGCCGCTCGCGACTTTCTGCAGGCCAGCTGCTGGTGGGGCGGCAAAATGCTGCACAGCACCCACAGCGTGCACCCGGCCACGCCGGGCGGCAACCAACACCTGTTCAGGTTGTCTAACGACACAGCCCACGGGATTCTCGGGGTTGGGCCACAGTGGCACAACGACGGCAGCTTCAATCTGGATACATTTTCTCATGCCGGTTATCACATGGTGCGCCGGCCCGAGCACGGCGGCGGCACCTACTTTGCCCACCAAGCAGCAGCCTTCGACGCTCTGACCCCGGCGCAGCAGAGCTACTGGAGACGTTTGTCCTCGGTCAACGCCACCTCTGGGGTTGTGCACCCCCTCGTGCACAAACACCCCATCACCAAACGCGAATGCGTTTGGCTGCATCTGGGCATGACCGGCGCAGTGATTGAAAGAGCGCCGGATGCCGACATCTTTTGTCTGCTTGATGAAGCTGAGCTTCGCCAACTATGCCGCGAGTACAACGACGTTTTAAACGCCGGCTTGAACCGCGGCTACGCCGTTGCGTTTGAGTACGAAGAAAACGACTGCGTATTTATCGACAATTTGAGCGTCGCCCACCGGGCCGCGCCTGAGGCTCATCTGCCACCGCAGCAACAAGGTTTACGCATCATGCACCGCAGCACAGTAAAAGGCGTACACCAGCTCAGACCCAGCTTCGGCCTACCCGCACAGCTAAATATTTACGGCCCAAGCCCGTTAGGCGAAGGGGTGTGGCAAGCAGGCGGGCTTGGCTTTCGGTGGGATGACGACATCGCCATGCAAAACTGATCCCCGCCTCTGTGCACGACTAACCTCATTCGCATATAATGCGTGTCATTATTTTGTACAGGCAAGGCCATGAAAATACTGCGCACACCAGACCATCGCTTCGAGGGCTTAAAGGACTACCCCTTTGCCCCCTGCTATACAACGATCCGAACTGAGGACGGCAGCGACCTACGCATTCACCACCTAGATGAGGGCCCTAAGAACGGCCCCGTCGTACTGTTGATGCATGGCCAGCCGGTGTGGAGTTATTTGTATCGGCATGTCATTCCTTATCTGACAGACGCAGGCATGCGAGTCATTGCCCCGGATTTGGTGGGTTACGGAAAATCCGACAAGCCGGCAGCGCGCGAGGACTACAGCTATGAGTATCAGGTCCAGTGGATGGGTAGCTGGTTGGAAGCCAACGACTTAACAGGCATCACCTTTTTCGGCCAAGACTGGGGCGGTTTGGTAGGCCTACGCCTCGTGGTCAATCACAGCGAACGCTTCGAGCGCGTGGTGATTTCCAACACCGGCCTTCCATACAATCCCGTTGTCCCTGACGGGCTTGTTGCAGAGGTTGAAGACTTTCGGGCCAACCAACCCACCCCCAATCTACTGCAAATGCAGAAGGCCATTGGTGGCATGGGTGATGGCTCTCATCCGGCCAAAAAGTTCGCCTACTGGCAAAAGTGGTGTTGGGAAACCCCGGACTTGCCCATTGGCATGTTGATGTCAATGATGCTCCAGCCGCCGTCGATACCCATGCAGTTGGTCAAATTTCTGCTCAACCGCGCAGGCGTCACATCGCCCTTGCCGACGGATATTGCCAAAGCCTACGATGCCCCGTTCCCGGACCCCAGCTATAAAATGGGGCCAAGGGCGATGCCAAGTCAGGTGCCAACGCTGCCAACGTCCCCTTCGCTAGAGCAGCAGGCCAAGGCTTGGGAGTTTTTCAGATCGTTCGAGAAACCCTTTTTGTGTGCTTTCGCCGACAACGATCCGGTCACTCGAGGCGGAGATGCGGCGTTTCTGGAGCAGGTACCAGGCACCAAGGGACTCCCGCACACCACGATTAAAGGTGGCGGTCACTTCGTGCAGGAGGGCGCCCCAGATCAAGTGGCTCAAGTGATTATTGATCTAATACGCACCACCTAATCTTAGACGTTGCAAAGAGCGCCACCGGCGCCTCTTTATGAGGCGCTGCATAGAGCGACGAACAAAAACACTGAAAACGCACCATATCAGTGCGGGACGCGCCGAATCAGGCGCTTAACAGTGCAAATCCCCACCTCACCGGGCCTTGAGCGCCCAAAGATCGGTACCCAAATCTGGCACGCAATTTGCTCTATCCAACTGGAGCAAATTAACGGTCAAATACGTTGAACAATATCCAAAGTCAGATGAAGCGTTTCGCTGCACGCTGGCTGGTGTTTACAGATTTAGACGGCACCTTGCTAGACGAGCGATACGATATGAGGTCTGCTGGCAGCGCCATGGACACCTTGCACGAATACGGATGCGTGTGTATCCCAGCCTCCAGTAAAACCCACCGGGAAATGTCAGAGCTGAACAAAGTACGCAAGTTCCCCTCTCCGTATATTCTGGAAAACGGCGCAGGTCTATGCTGGCCATCGGCCACGGAACCTGAGCTGTTCGGGCGTCAGGCTGCGGAAATCTACGACCTGCTGGACCACATCCGCGAGGAGCACAAGCTTCGGTATCGAACCTTCCGAGACATCAGCTGCGAAGAGTTGCAGGCCATTACCGGGCTGGACGAGTCCGGGGCGATTGATGCCAAACAACGCGCCGCCAGCGTGCCGTTAGTGTGGGAAGACGACCCGGCGACGCTGGATAAATTCAGTGAAATTTTGGGTTTCATTGGACTGCAAGTGGTTCACGGCGGGCGCTTTCAAACGGTGTTGGACGCTGCCTGCACTAAGGCCACGGCCATGCAGAAGGTCCTCCAGCACTTTCATTTCGAGACCGGACAACCAACGATTATCGCCTGCGGTGATGCGGACAACGACCTCGAAATGCTAACCATTGCCGATATCGCCGTTCTCTTTCCTAGTAATAACGGCGAATACCTTTCGTTCCAGCACCCGGCCTTGCACTACTGTGAAGCCAGCGGCCACGAATCGTGGCTGGCGACGCTTCAACATTTACTGGGGCTTCCGGACGTTGCCGGCGAGCTAACAAGGTCTGCACCAGGGGCAAGAGAACTGTGAGCGACTTCTTTCAAAACGGTACTGTCACCACACTGCATAATTTAAAGACGCGCAGCTTGGCGTCCTTAGAAGATGAACTTCATCAGTTCAGCCGCCACAATCCGATGGCTCTGATTCTGCCTTGCCTGTATTCGGAGCTGGCCCATGACGCCTTGGCCAACATCATTGATGTATTGAACGGGGCAACCTACCTCGACCACGTGGTCATTGGTCTGGATCGAGCGACCCAAGACGAGTATCAGCACGCTTTGGAATATTTTAGCGCCCTTCGCTTGCCGCATACCGTGATTTGGAACGACGGCCCGCGCGCTAAGGCACTGCAGAATAAACTGCAGGATCACGGCGTTGCCCCCACGGATCTCGGAAAAGGCTGTAACGTCTGGTATTGCTTTGGCTACGTTCAGTCACTGCCCAATATCAAGGTGGTCGCCCTCCACGATTGCGATATCACTACCTACAACCGGTCGCTGCTCGCCAGACTGCTTTACCCCGTTGCCAACCCTCAATTTAACTATCAGTTTTGCAAAGGTTTTTATGCCCGCGTCGCGGACGGCAAACTCAACGGCAGAGTCAGCCGTCTGCTGGTATCACCCTTGGTTAGGGCCATGAAGCGTATTTTTCCCAATCAGGATTTCTTGGATTACCTGGACAGTTTTCGGTATCCGCTGGCCGGTGAGTTCGCCATGCGGGTAGATCTGCTCAAAACCCTGCGCATTCCGGCGGACTGGGCGCTGGAGATTGGCATTCTTACCGAAGTCTTTCGCAACTACTCCACCAAACAGGTATGCCAAATCGAAGTCGCCGATAACTACGATCACAAGCATCAGGACCTGTCTGCCGACGACCGGACTCGAGGCTTGTCGCGGATGAGCGCGGACATCGGTATGGCCCTTTACCGCATCATGGCTACCTTCGGCACGGTCTTTGACACCGGAACCGTGCGAACGGTAAAGGCCGCCTATTTGCGCATCGCCCTTGACCTGATTGAGTCGTACTACAACGATGCCGTGGTTAACGGCTTAGATTTCGATCGCGATGCCGAGGAGCGGGCAGTGGAAACCTTTGCCAACAACGTCTTAACCGCCGGCCAGGAATTTTTGCGTACCGGACAGGAGTTGCCTTACGTGCCCTCCTGGAATCGCGTGCTCAGCGTTTATCCGTCGGCGCCGGCGGACTTGGCTCAAATCGTGGAGAGTGATGGCGACGAGTTCCGCGGTGCTCGACGCTCAGGCGTAGCTGCCCTCGGTTAACTCCAGCCACAACACTTGAAAAGCGTGCAGCGAAATTGGTTGATCGGGTTGAAATTGGCGACCGGTCAACAGGTCAACGACAGGCACTTGCATGGGCTCCAGTTCGCTCGGCCATGGCAGAGATTGATCGCCGTCGGTGAAGGATGCGACAACGAGAATCCGCTGGCGCTCTGCCTCTCGAAGCAACATCAAGTGATCGCTTCCACCGGTCAAAAACCGCTGTCCCGAATCGGCACCGAAAGCCTCTTGATCCGCGCGCAACCGCAAACTCGATGCCAACGCGCTAAATACCTGTGCGTGGTGACTCTCGGCATTTGCCACGGCTGCCGCCAACTCATCGACATCCCAATGACCACGATTTATGGACCGGGTACGTCCGGTACTTTCCATCTCGCGGTAGTCGTTCAGGGTGCCGACGAGCGCATTGAGGTAGATACCCGGCACACCCTGATACGCCAACATCAACTGATGCGCGCCGATAAACGCCGCAACACTGTTGGTCAGGCCCTCAAAGGCGGAAAACAGGGCGATGTTCAACTCATAGGCACGCTCTTCGCCGTTCTCGGCGCTGCGCATGGAGGCCAGACCGCCCTGTGCATGCACCGCATCGATCAAGCGCTGGATATTCGACTCGGACATCAGCCCTTCCAAGGGTCTCAGACCGATACCGTCGTGAGAAGAAATGAAGTTGAAGTAGCTACAGCCCGGCGGGGGCGGCTGCAATTGACGGGTCCAATCCACCAGCGCTCGGGCATCACTAAACAGATAGCTGAACAGCAACAGCGGTGCCAAGCTGAATTGATAAACCAAATGAGCTTCGTTGCCCGCACCAAAGTAGCTGATGTTTTCCTCGTGGGGTACGTTGGTTTCCGTAATCAGCACCAACGGCAACTCTGCCACCTCGATCAAGCCCCGCAGAATGCGCACGACCATGTGGGTTTCGGGAAGGCTCATGCAGGTCGTTCCCGAACGCTTCCACAGGTAGGCGACGGCATCCAGCCGAATGTAGCGCGCGCCCATACGCGCATAGAAAAAGAGAATATCAGCGAACTCGAGGAGCACCTGCGGGTTGGCAAAATTCAAGTCGATCTGGTCGTCACTGAAGGTAGTCCAGACTTTCTTAATGCCCCGGCGGGTGTGAATTTCAGTATGCAGGGGAGAGTTTCGCGGCCTCAGCACCTCGGTAAGATCGGGGGCGCCAGTCAGCTCATGAAAATAGTCTTTGCCGGGAGCCTGATTGGTCACGTAGTCCATGAACCAAAGGTTTTCACGAGAACAATGGTTGATTACCAAATCGACCATCAAATCAAACTGCCGAGAAAGATCTTTGATGTCGCTCCAATCGCCCAGATCCGACCGCACCTGCCGATAGTCCACTACTGCAAAGCCGTCGTCCGACGAGGACGGAAAAAAAGGCAGGATGTGAATACCGCTGACAGCGCCTTCCAAGTACTCCTTGGCAAACTCGCCCAGCACTTGCAGCGGCCGGTGTCCGCTTCGCTGCAAACTGTCGCCGTAGCAAATCAGCAGCGCTTCGCAAGCACTACGCCTGTCCACAGAGTTAATCGATGCCGCGGTATCCAGCGCTTTTTGGCGCAGATCTTGATGAAGTCGCTGCCCTTGCGCGGATCCGTACAGTTGAATCAGATAGGCAAGCACATCGTAGTCGATCGATCCTTTGTCGAAGGTCTCAACTGGTTCAACATGTTCAACTGCGAGTGTGACGTGCCCGTTCAAAGTAGCTCCTCTACTGGTATCGGAAAGAGTTCAGCAGCGCGACCGCCTGACGCTGTGTTTTACGCAACCTACGCTGACCTCCGAGCCTCAAAATTACGCATTACCATGTCATCGAAATGTGATAAGAGTCAGGTACCGCCGCCTTATTTGCAGGCTCAAAAAGCGAGAACGTGCGCCAAAAATCATCGCTCAAACGGCAGCGGTTGGGCAAGTTTTGTCTCACAAATAGGTGCGTTTTGTTAGCGCTTGATTGGATCGTTATCTGCGCCTATCTGCTCGGCCTGCTGGCGTTGGCCCCACCGATCAGCGACACCTCGCTGCCGGATTTAAGCCGCAAGCAAAATTCAGCCGCAGACTACTTCCTTGGCGGAAGAAAAATGCCACCCGGCGCCCTAGCGGCCTCGACCATCGCCACACAATGTTCTACCAACAGCCTTTTGGGTGCCCCGGCCTTTGTGGGCTTCGTCGCGGGTGGCGGCATGATCTGGCTGCAGTATGAGTTAGCGGTGCCGCTGGCGATGCTGGCCTTACTGTGGCTGATGTTGCCCGCCCGACGTTACGGCGTTACCTCGATTTACGAGATTTTGGAAATTCGCCTTGGGCGCAAGACCCGACTGACTGCAGCCGCCTGCTTTCTGCTGTTTCGCGGTGTGGCTACCGGCGTCACCATTTACGCAAGCGCCTTAGTCATTGCGCTTATCCTTGAACTGGATCTGTTTACTGCCGTACTGCTAATCATGACCGGAACGCTGCTATACGATTACCTCGCTGGCATGACTGCCGTGGTGATCAGCGACGTGATTCAACTTGCCTTGCTGCTGGGGGCTGTATTGTTCTCGTTGTTCTTCATCGGCGGTCTGATCGACTGGCAGTTTTTGGCCGTAGATCGAAAGCAGACTCTGATCAACGACTGGGGGTTCTCCGGCCAAGACTATGGCTTCTGGCCCATGCTCATTGGCGGCATCTTTCTTTACGCCGCCTACTATGGCTGCGACCAAAGCCAAGCGCAGCGTATTCTGGCTGCTCGGAGCGAGACGGATACGGCAAAGGTCTTGCTTTACAACGGCATCTTCCGATTTCCCATCGTCCTGCTCTACTGTTTCCTTGGGCTGGGACTAGCAGTTCTCGCAACCCAAGACGCGCTCATCGTCGATGCATTGCCGGACACATCTGCGGGTGAAAAGAATCTAAACTTGGTGTTTCCGGTATTTGTGTTGCGATACTTCGAGCCGGGCTTCATCGGACTGGTGATGGTCGGGCTGATAGCTGCGTCCATGTCGTCTATCGACTCGGCTCTGAACAGCTTGTCTGCTGTAACCGTAGAAGACTTCGTTCGCCCTCACCTGAACCCTGACATGAATCCGCAAACGCTGTTGTCGATCGGTCGTGCGTGCACGTTAATGTGGGGGCTGTTCGCCGTGGTCTTCGCTTTCCAGGTTGAGCGCATCGCGCCAACGGTTCTGGAAACCGTGAACAAGGTCGGGTCCATGGTTAATGGGCCGTTGCTAGCCTTGATCGGATCCGCCATGTTTCTGCGCGGCCTAGCTCAGCGCTATGCGCTGCTCGCCTTTGCCCTTGGCTTGATCGCCAATCTGTTCGTAGCTCTTTATCTGCCTGCTGTGTCATGGCTTTGGTGGAATGTCGTGGGATTTGTCATCACGCTCCTGACCGCCGCCATGGCCGCAAAACTGGGCACCATGCCTGCCGATCCGCCCGGCGGCGTCAGTCTATTCCCACGGCCCTCCCCGCCACGAAGTTTTCCCCCGCTTTTGCTGGCCGCCTTTGTGGCGATTTTCGGCGTCTGTCTCGGCCTTCAGACCGCCTAAGCGCCGCAGGCGATCAGAACCCCTTATATGGGCAGAACACCGCAGTGGTTAGAGCGCCGTCGACCGGCCACCGCGCGCCTGTCACGCCATTATCCCATGGATACTCCCCTATGGCGTTATCATATTTTCTGCGATTAAACTCAGGGCTTGGTGCAATACCATGCTAAACATTCAGGACTGAAAAACGTGAAATCCCAAGTAAACATTGCTGATTTAGAGTTTCGATCCCATTGCCCAGTTGCAAGATCTTTGGACCTCATCGGCGACAAGTGGACGCTCTTGATTATGCGAGACGCGCTGGTTTTGGACTGCAGAACCTTCGCAGATTTCGCCGGCAGCCTCGAGAGCATACCAACGAACCTGCTGTCCAGCCGCCTGAAGAAGCTGGTGAAACTCGGCCTGCTGCAAAAGCGGCAATACCACGAGCGCCCAGTCCGATTTGAGTACCTGCCCACACCCCTTGGCCAAGAGGTGCGCCCGTTGCTGACTGCCATGAAGGTGTTCGGCGAAACGCACTTACAAGGAAAAGGCTGATCGCCGAAAACCCAGGTTCAACATCAACGCAGCGGCCTGTTATCCGAGCGCAGATTTGCGCCACGAGTTCGGCAGGTCAATAGACGGATTTCGAGCAAAGAAGTTACGCGGCTTCAGCACTATCTCATCAACCTCAGACGGCATTATCGGCCAGTCATGCGCCACAGAAACATGGTGAAAGCCCATGGTTGGCCAAGCAACCACGCCAGCTTTCGTGATGCTTTCATCGTCAGCAACGAATTCCGGCAGGCCCGTCCCAGCGCAGCACGGCCCTCCTCTCCAAAAAGCCTGTCCCCGCCTACGATGAGGATGCCCTCATTGAAATCGGCGTGCGAGCGTTGCGGCAGATGATTAGCGAAGCAAAAAGCGAGGGCTCATAACAAGCGCGCAAAGTCGTCAGCTATCTCAACGCAGGCCTGCTGCGCGGTACGAGTCACTCGACCGAGCACGAGAAAGCTGTGGGGCAGAGTTTCGTAACAATGGTGGATCACGGTGCCGCCGGCACTTTGCAGTGCTTGAGCGTAGGCATTGCCCTGATCGCGAATGGGATCCAAGCCTGCGGTCGCAACAACCGTGGGCGGTAGATTCGCCAAATTGCTTTGGTGCAGGGGATTGGCCCAAGGATGGTCGATATTTTTATCCCCGGGAAACACCATGGCATTGAAGAACTCCATGGTATCCGTGCTCATGGGGAAGACATCGCCATAGCTTTTTGCTGACTCCTGACCATCCATGTTTGGACTCACCCAGGGATATACCAAGCACAAGGCCACAGGCTGCATGCCGCCCTGATCGCGCAGTTCATGACTCATTGCAGCCGAAATCATACCGCCGGCGCTGTCCCCGGCTAGGGCTACGCGAGTGGGATCTACTCCCAAGCTCTCAGCGTTTTGCTGCACGTATGTCCATAACGCAAAGCCGTCTTCAATCGGCGCAGGGAAGTCGTTCTCAGGACACAACCGATAGTCCAGCGAAAATACCTTTGCACCGCATCGCTGGGCTAACAGGGAGCAGAAATGGTTATCCGTCAGGTGGTCCATAATCACCAAACCGCCCTGGTGAAAGAACAAAATGGCAGGACATTGATCCGCTGCGCCTGCTGGCGTGTGGCTGCGAACTTGCAGCGCACCTGCAGGGCTTTGGAACTCGAAATCCTTGGTTACCACACCGGGCAAATCGGGTAAGGCGAGTGCATCAAAGGAACTGGCCATTTGCCGATACTCTGCCGGGGTTGTGCGCTGAACAGGTCCGCCCTTGGCAGCCAAGTTGGCGAGAATCTGCACATTTACATCCAGCTGAGCACCGTCGATGACCAAGGGTGGACCAGCGATTTTTCGGAGAATGGGTTTCGGGGTGTTTCTTAACACGTTCAAAATCAGGTTTTGCAAACTCATATCTCGCTCCGTGAGTTAAATACGCGGATTCGCCGGTGTCGGACTCATGCCAGATTTGGGCGAGGATCTAGATTACCCGCTGCCCTGTTGGCTGCGATGCCATTGCCACACCGATCAGAGCTTCGCGGCTAACGAGCGCGGCCAACGCCTCTTCGGAAAATCCTTCGGTACCGGCGGGTCGTAAAGGAATCACCATGTACCGTGTTTCCGCACTGGTTTCCCAAACCCTGACCGCTATGTCGGGACTGAGATCCAAGCCCATCTCTTTCAGCACGCGACGAGGCTCCCGCACTACCCGAGCGCGGTACTCGGGGCTTTTATACCAGTCGGGCGGCAACCCAAGCACCGGCCAAGCGGTACAAGAACACTGGGTGCAAACAATCACGTTATGTTGCGCCGGTGTATCTTCCAGCGCAACAATGTATTCACCTTGGGGACCTTTATAACCGAGCTCGGCGCAGGCCGCCGTCGCGTCCGCCAACAGCCGCTGGCGAAACTCCGGGTCGGTCCAAGCACGAGCCACCACTGCTGCGCCGTTTTCCGGCTTCCAGTCTTCTGGCATGTGGGCGAATGTCGCAAGGTCAGACTCGGTCACTAGCCCCTGCTCAACCAGTGCGTCCCGGACCGCCTGAGTACGTTGTTCGATCGAAGCCGCGTTTTGCTTTTTCATTTCTTGACCGCCTCCAAATAACTGTCCCATAAGTCCACTACCACAGAATCCTTGGCGCCGCCCTCACCGGGCCATAAATCCCGGGAAGCAAATTCAACGTGATAGGTATGCTCTTTGCGTCGAGAGCCACCGTGGGCGGCCGCATCGGGAAAACCAAATTTGGGCGCACGATGCAGTACCGTACCCTCGTGACCCCGGCAAAACTGCGGGGCCCGCACGTGGCCGGCCGGTTTGATGGTCAGGACCCGAACCCGGTCGCCAACGTCAAACCGAGGCTCAGGCTGGGGAGGCAGATCGGCCATTGGCGATGACGCAACCGGCCGAGACAGCGGAAAAGCGCCGCCGGCCCGCGCTGCCAGATCCTCAGCGGATAAGTGGCCTTTTTCCACGAGCAAGCTTGCGGTACCTGTTAACACTCGCTCGTAGTAATCAGCCTGCAAATAGTGAGCAGGATTCATGCGTTCAATGGAGTGCCGGTATTCGTCAACATTATGGCTGCGTACCACCACCTGAGACGCAAACATCAGAGCAAATGCTGTGGCCTGCCAAGGCTCGTGAAAGATCGGCTCGTCGGCTTCCACCGAAATTTCCCCAAAGCCCTGCATACCGCCTAAATCGTGAATACCGTCCATCGCCTACCCCTTTTTGCGGTTTTCCTTCGCCAAAGATCGCGTCTTACCAAATGCCCCACCACCACAAGGCGCCGACAGCAGGAGCTATTCATCGGCCTGCAACTCCCGCTTTACCCGAGGTACAACCTCGGTAAACAAACGCTCTAGCGATGCGCTCATATCGCCAGCTCGCAAACCCGGCGGCACCGCCATAGAGACGATATCGGTGATACCAAAGGTGCGCACAAAGTGCTTTAACTCCGCCACGCAATGATCCACATTGCCAACAATCCACGTCTGCGGCACCTGCTCTCCCTTACGCCCGTAGCCTTCACCGCTTTCCTCGAAAAACTGACGATACAGCTGCATGCGATAGCGCTCGGAGGCGCGAACCGGCTCCCATTCATTGGCTTTGTCGTCGGTGACTAAAATACTGCGGATAATGCCGATGCGATAATTGCCCGGGTCTCTGCCACTGTCGGTTAATGCCTTCACCCATGGGTCATAGGATTCCGCTTTAACGCCTTGGGGCAAGAAATTCGTGTTGTAGCGCGCAGCGCGTAAGGCTCCGGCCTCGGACATCGCGGCTATCCACAGCGGAGGCCCGCCTTCCTGTACATAACCCGGGGTGATTTTGACGTCCTCAAACTGATAGCGCTTGCCGTGATAGCTGAAACGCTCGCCGGTAAAACATCGCTGCAGCACTTCGATGCCTTCGTCCATTAGCGACACCCGTCGCGCGACCGGAAGTCCGAAACCACGGAATTCATGGGGCGCATAACCCATGCCCAGCCCCAGATCCACGCGACCGCCGGACAGATTGTCCAGCACCGCCAAATCCTCAGCCAAGCGAATCGGGTGATTGAACGGCATCAGGCAAATGTCTGTGCCGAAGCGCACATGGTGGGTCACGCTGGCCATGGCCGCTGCCACGGGCACCCAGCTTGGCAAGTAGCCGTCCTCAACGAAATGATGCTCGGTAAACCAGACCAAGTCCGCGCCAATCTGATCGAGCCACTGCACTTGCTCAAGGATCTCTGCGTATAGGTGCTGATCGCTGACTCCGGAATCCGGTGGGTTACGAAAATCGTAGGAGACTCCTACCCGTAGTGATGGTCTGTTCATGCTCCCCTCCTGCTGCAGATTTTTTAGGCCTCTGCGCTAAGATGCCCTAGACGGCTTTCGGATTGACGAATCGATTGCTTTGATCTTCGCCAGCCCGCGGTTCCAAACACTCAAAGTCTTTTTCAATCAGCAGCTCCAAAGCACCATCGGACAGCGACAATGATTCGCGTATGCCAACCTGCTGGTCATCCTTCGCCCAAGCCCGCAGCTGTTGGCTTGGAACGCAAAGCGTAATGCCGCGCCTGTCAAAGGTGGCACAGATTTCCCCAGCGGTCGGCTCTAACCGATAGCCAAAGATTTCGCCTCCGGGAAATTGTGTGGCCGCCTCCTGAGTTTGCCCTCGTCCAAGCGCCTCCACTTCGGCCCGATCTAACCGCAAACGCAGCGTGCTATTCAAAATCCTAAGCTTCATCTGTAACCCCCGTGCTGTGGTCTGAGTTAGCGAACATCAATCTGTTTTGGGGGTTTGTGCGGCATTGGCGTCATTGTGCTTTTTCATACCGCGGCGAAACATTGTATTGGCGGCATAAGTCAGGACATAGGCGCGCAGTTCCAAAAGGCGGTGCTTGATGGAAGATCGGCTTGTCATTGGCCCGCATGCGCCTCGACCGCCGCATCTAACTTCCAGTCCTCTGGCTGAGTACGGGTCACATGCTCCGGTTGACTGGCCTTTTCCAGCTTGCCCGGGAAACCTTTGAAGTGCGGCACCCCTTGCTCATGATCGAGCCATTCGTCGTCGTCCGAGCACAGCACCGCATCCGAAGATATAAACGCACCGCCCAACTCTGCCTGTCCCCGAGTTTCCGGATACCACCAGCCATGAGGCACCCGGACGTGGCCCTCCTTCATGGTTTCGCGGACGGCTACTTGAGCCAGCACCGAACCTTTCGGGGTGCTGAGCTTAGCCCAGTCACCCTCGGCAAGGCCCTCTTTTTCGGCGTCGACGGGGTGCAAAAATAGCTTGGGCGCCGGCGTTCTGCGCCGCAGCGATTCAATGTTGCGTTGACCTGTCTGGAAAAACGGATCTTCCCGCACGCCGGTGAAAATTAGATAGGGGTAGTCCTCCGGACGGTCTGGCAGCTCCCGGTAATAAGGAACCGGGTCGAAACCCATGTCAGCCAGAATGCTGGAGGCCAATTCCACCTTCCCGGATGGCGTAGCAAACCCCTTCTTTCGGTACTTGCGAAAGACCGGTGGCTCAAGCTCCATGTAGGTGGCATTTTCAAAGTCCGCGAAGGTGCGGCCGCTGCGTGACAGCCGATAGTCCAACATCTCTTCTAGCGTCTTCCAAGGAAACTCATCGCCAAACCCCATACGGTGGGCCAGATCTGTCCAGAACTGGAAAGTGCTGCTGGCCTCCTCCGGGGCATCCACCGCTTTTTGCGACAAGGTCAGGCGCGTGCTCCAGCTCCAGCTATCAGCCACATGGTTGCGCTCGGTGAACACGTCTCCGGGCAAAATGTAGTCGGCTAGCATCGCCGTGGGGGTCATAAAAATCTCGTGGGTCACGATCAGCTCTTGATTCATCATCGCCCGATGAATTTGATGCTGATTCGCGTAGCTCAACAGGGCATTGTTTCCCAGACAGAAAAACGCCTTCACCGGATAGGGTCCGTCACCCGCCATGGCTCGAAACACGTTGGTTGGGTTCGCCATGTGGCAGCCCATCACAATATCGGCGTAGGGATAGCCCCATACTTTCTCAGTCGGCTCCTTGAGCATTTCAGCCACCCGATAGGTAAAGGCTGGGTGATCGTCATAGCCTAACTGCTTCTGTTTTTGCGCCATGGGCAAGCGCTCATGCAGCGCCAGTTCAGATTCGGGAATGTAGCTTTCAGAAAAGCCGCCCAATGTCTCGCCGCCCACCACGTCGAGGTTGCCGGTCACAGCCCGCAAAATCGAGTGCAGGCGGATCGCTGAAGTAGAAGACAGCTGTTGATCGGTAATCGGCGTCCAAGGAATAACGGCGCCATCGGCATTGGCGTATACGCGCGCGGCAGCAGCAATATCCTGCGCTGCCACACCGGTAATCTCTGCCACTCGCTCAAGCGGATATTCATCCACTCGCTGCTTTAACTCATCAAAACCAATACACCAACGTGCAACAAAGTCTTTGTCGTACAGACCTTCATCGAAAATGACTTTCAGCCAGCCCAGGCACATGGCCGCATCGGTGCCTGCCTTCAGACGCAGGTGGATATCGGCATGCTCTGCCTGATCAGATACCCTGGGATCGAGCACGATGACCTTGGCACCGCGCGCCCGAGCAGCTCGAATGGCATTGTAAATGGGTGTCCAAGAATGCTTGCGCGGGTTTTGACCGAACAGCACGATACAGTTGGTGTTAACTTAATCCGGCATGGGGAACCAAACGTAGGTTAGTTTATTCACCGCCGCCGTGTTGCCCGCACACAGGGCCACGCCGCTGATCCAGTTGGGCGACCCGAGCAGATTCATAAACCGACGGTCTAGGCTATGGGTGGTTTGGGTATTCCAGCCCGAGGTGGATACGGCAAAGGATTCAGGGCCGTACTTATCCGTGATAGCAGCCAACTTCTGGGCGATTTCATCCATGGCCTGCTCATAGGAAATTTCCTCCCAGCGATCCTCGCCGCGCTCACCCACCCGCTTCAGCGGTTTGGTGATGCGGTCTGGATGATTGTGAATCAGGGGTACCGCCGTGCCCTTGTAGCAAATGTTGCCGGCCAGTGCCGGATTGTCGTGAGCGATGACTCTGGAGACCTTGCCCTCAACTGCCTCGGTGCGCAGCTGACAGCCGATGTCACACACAGTACAGACCGAATACTTGGTCTCTTTTGATGCCCCCACAATGCCTCTCCTGTTGCAGTCCGTGGCAAAATGCTACCTAAAACCATCTCAGAGCGGGGATTTTTTCGCGCCCTGCCATGACACGCCAACTCAGGTGTGAACCTGTCTCTGAAATGGTTGGCCGGCATGTCCAAGACCTGATCTATTTAGGCTGCGGAATTTGCGGCTGCGCTTTTGTAGCATGCTCAACATGAACAAAGCACCCGCTATGACCAAGGCGCCCCGTACCGATCCAGCTGACTCTTTGCCGCTCTGGCTGCTGGCGGACTTGCGCTCAGATCACGCTGGCGAGCTGGGTGCGGTGAAAATCTACGAGGGCATCTTGTTCGCATCGAAAAATCCCGCAGTACGCGAATTCGCCGCAGAGCATCTGGCCACCGAGCGCGAGCACTTGGCCTCGATGGAAGCCCTGCTGGCACCTTGGCATCGTTCGCGTCTGCAGTGGCCGTGGCAATGGGCCGGCTGGCTGATCGGAGCGTTACCCGCCGCAATTAACGGTCAGTGGGTTTTTGCAACCATCGCGACGGTAGAGACCTTTGTGGACCAGCACTATGCCGAGCAAATTGAGCGGCTAGAGACAACCCGTGTCGAGCAAATACCCGAGCACATTACCCAGCTGTTGCAGCTGTGCCGGGCAGATGAGGTGCAGCATCGGCAGGATGCCGAAGAGCAGCTATCCGCGCCTCTCTCACCGGCTCTTCGGGCATGGCTCAAAGTTGTTGAGTGGGGATCTCGTGGCGCTGTTGTGGTAGCCCGAGCGATCTGATGCCTGCAACTCAGATCGTCTGGTTCAAGCGGGATTTACGACTTGAGGATCATGCCGCCTTGAGCGCTGCGGCGGCTCGCGGCCCGGTGCTGCCGCTCTACATCATCGAACCTGAACTTTGGGAACAGCCCAGCCACTCGACCCGCCATTGGCAGCTGATACATCAATCACTGATCGACCTCCAGCGTGCTTTGAGCGCGACAGGCGGCGAACTGTGCGTTCGCATTGGCGCCGTTGCTACTGTGCTAGGCGCACTGCATCGGGAGCTGGGGCACTTTGACCTGCTGGCCCATGAGGAGGTTGGCGAGAAATGGACCTTTGATCGAGACAAAACGGTGCTGAAATGGTGCCGCAAACGGGGCATGAACTTTTTTCAGTTCCCCCAGTTTGGTGTCTTTCGCGGTCAGCACGAGCGCGACGGGTGGGCAAAGCGCTGGCGCGAGTTTATGTCCGCTCCCGCCCACAGGCTTGCCGACAACGTGCAGTGGCAACGCGCTGCAAGCGATCGCAATTGGCAAGACTGGCGGCCAGCATCGAAGTTCGAGCTGCCGGACTTCCAGATCGCTGACCCGGAGGCAACCCTGAGTTCTTTTTTGCAACACCGGGGCGAGGCTTATCACCAAAAAATGTCCAGCCCAACCAGTGCGGCGGACGCTTGCTCACGCCTAAGCACGCAATTGGCCAGCGGCCGAATTTCAATGCGCACCGTGGTTCAACGTACATGGCAAGCTCAACAAGCCGTGAAATCCTGGCCCGCAGCGGAACGCGGAACGTGGCCAAAAGCGCTGTCGGCCTTCCAAAGCCGGCTGCACTGGCACTGCCACTTTATTCAAAAGTTCGAAAGTGAGCCGGAACTGGAGTTTCAGAATATGGCATCCAGCTGCAACGGCTTGCGCGAGCACGACTTGGACCCAAGGAAACTTCGCGCTTGGCAAACCGGTCACACTGGGTACCCCTTTATCGATGCCTGCATGCGCTACCTAACGACAACGGGTTGGATCAATTTCCGCATGCGCGCCATGCTGGTGTCCTTTGCATCCTACGACTTGTGGCTGCATTGGCGGTATTCGGCTGAACATCTGGCAAACCTGTTTGTCGACTTTGAACCGGGTATTCACTACCCCCAGGTGCAAATGCAGTCCGGCACTACGGGTATTAACACACTGCGTATCTACAATCCGGTCAAACAATCCATGGATCAAGATCCCGAGGGCGACTTCATTCGACGCTGGGTGCCCGAGTGTGCCGGCTTTGACAACTTAAGGATTCACGCCCCATGGGAGGCAACGCCCATGGAGCAATTGGCAGCAGACTGTGAGATCGGTAAGCACTATCCGGCTCCCATCGTCGACCATTTGGAAGCCGTACGGTTTGCGCGGTCGCGCTTTGCCAAAGTTCGAGGCTCTGCGGCCGGCAAGGCGGACAAGCGGTCAGTCATGCAGCGTCACGGTTCACGCAAAAACGCCCATCGCCGTCCTGCAAAAACTGGCTGACACACCAACCTAACGCCTTCTTCGCTTCGCGCGCGGAGCCGAACCCAAGGCGCGTAACATGCGCGAAGCCGCGTCAAGACAAACCGTCACACCGAGCACGGCATCGGGGCGTTGCGCACCAAAATGAACGGCAACTGCACACTTTTTGTGCGTCTCTCCACTAATCCTCCATTTTTTGAATCGGCTCTTGAAAAGCTGATTACGCTCAAGCGGAGCCCGGCCTTCAAAAGTGCGTCATTTTTTATATATAAATATCAATTAGTTATAGCGGCTGTCGGCCCTATAGCGGGCGCGTTCCGCACTGATGGCCCGATGCGTTGATTCAAATAACGACAAATTCCGAGATATCAACTTTCACGACACGTTCATTTTCCTAGACCTACTCTCAAAGAGCTTGAAAACGCCCTAAGTTTGTTCCGCGCGGCGATGCCATTGCGGCTGAACAAGCGGGTGTTCTCGGACAGAAACGGTTTTCCCGCAGTCGAGTACTCGGTATCGACACACTGAAAAGGAAGATGCAGTTGGCTGGTGTTCACAGAACTCCTACGCCTCTCCCGGACAGCGCCATCGCGCGCCACCCGGGTGGTAGAGGTTGTCGAGAGCTGTGAGAGCGGGTGCGCTGGTCGATTGATAACTTAACGTTAAGGAGAGAGGAATGTTAGACCCACAAGATTATGTAGGCGTCACTTTCTGGATTATCTCGGCAGCTATGGTTGCCGCGACCTACTTTTTCACCGTCGAACGCGATCGCGCTGTCGGCAAGTGGAAAACATCATTGACCGTTGCCGCTATGGTGACCGGTATTGCAGCGATTCACTATTTCTACATGCGTGGTGTATGGATTGAAACCAATGCCAGCCCAACTGTATTCCGATACGTTGACTGGCTGTTAACCGTACCTCTGCAAATCATCGAGTTTTACTTGATTCTCGCAGCCATTGCCGTAGTTCGCGCTGCGTTGTTCTGGAAGCTTTTGATCGGCTCACTCGTGATGCTGATTTTCGGCTACCTCGGCGAAGTTGGTGCGATGGACTACTGGATCGCCTTCATCATCGGAATGGCGGGCTGGTTGTACATCATCTATGAGATCTTCATGGGTGAAGCGAGCCAGATCAGTGCCTCTCAGGGTACTGCGGCCAGCCAAGCTGCGTTTAACGCATTGCGTATCATCGTAACCGTCGGTTGGGCCATTTACCCAATTGGCTACGTATTGGGTGCTGGCGATGCCGGTGCTGCTGGTCTGAACATTGTTTACAACCTTGCTGACTTTGTTAACAAGATTGCATTCGGTGTGGTGATTTGGGCCGCTGCTACGTCCTCTTCTGAGAGCGCGTAACAACCCAAGCCTAACTTGGTGGGTGAGCGCTTGCTCACCCACTAAGTACCAACCAAAGGCAATCTGTGCCTAGGTTATCCCTTCAAAGCGAACTTAACGAGGAAGCAATGCCGAGCTCTCTTATCGCCAGTACTCTAGAGCAAACGATTCGCCGCTATGGCGAGGACGCCAATGCACTGACGGTAGCGGCCAAACATCACTTTTCCCGGCCGGGCAAGCGAACGCGAGCCAAGCTGCTCTTTGCGGCCTCTTCCCATACCAAGAATTCTCAAGCGCTGATGCACGTAGCCGCTGCCGTGGAGCTGATCCACGAAGCTTCCATCGTGCACGACGACATTCAGGATCGAACACAATACCGGCGCGGCAACAAAACCGTTTGGCAGAAGTTTGGCGCGAATACGGCCCTGCTCTTGGGCGACCATCTAGTCGCCAGTGCTTTTAAGGCGATTGCAGAAGCACCGGGAGTTGACTCCATCCGTGGCGCCTTAATAACGACCTTGTCCGCGTCCGTGAGCCGGGCCGCTTCCGGTCAACACTTGCAGCTTACCAACCGCGCCGCCGGCGATTTCTGGTCGTTTTACTACGATGTCGCCATCAACAAAACCGGCGCCCTTATCGCTCTGCCCCTGCAGTTGGCAATGCTGTTAGAACGCGGCCAGTGTTCCAGCGTAGCGTCTGCGGCACGATGCGGTGAACAGCTTGGTCTGGCTTATCAGATTCTCGATGACTTGAAGCCCTATACGACACCAGAAAATCTCGCTAGCCACGAAGATTTCGTTAATGGGGTCATTACCGCGCCGGTTGCTGCCTGTCACGAACTGTTCTCGAGAAAAGACCCGTTCCAATCCTTGGTCGACCATCCCGACAGGCGTCAGCTCGCCGTTCGGCTTTGTCAGCGATGGCTCAATGAGGCCTTGATGCACGCGCGTCACAGCGCGGCACTGCTGCCGGAACCGTGCAAGAGCGTTGTCGACGCTTTCATACGGCAACAGCTCACCCCCGCGCCGGTCACGGCAAGCCAGCCAAGCCCTTTCAAGCCTTGGCGTGAACAGCAGGCCGAGGCGGCTAGGGTCGAAGCGGTATGAGCGAGCGCGTGCTAGTCATCGGCAGCGGATTCGGCGGTCTAGCCAGTGCCCTGCGTGCCCGCAGCCTGGGGTTTGATGTCACAGTGATCGAGCGCCTAGACCAACTCGGCGGCAGAGCCCAAACATTTACCCAAGACGGATTTACGTTTGACGCCGGCCCTACTGTTATCACGGCTCCGTTTCTTTTCGATGAGTTATTCGAGCTTTTTGACCGCAAGATCGAGGATTACGTTGAAATTCTGCCGGTGACACCTTGGTACCGATACGAATTCAACGATGGTACGCACCTGAACTACGGCGGTTCTGTTGAGGATACGCTGCAAGAGATTGAGCGCATCAACCCCGCCGACGTGGAGGGATATAAAAAGCTGTTGGCCCATTCGAAGAAAATCTTTGATGTGGGCTTTAGTCAATTGGCCCATGTGCCCTTCAACAAGCTTTGGTTCATGCTCAAGCAGGTACCGGACCTGATCCGCTTGGGCTGCTATCGAACGGTTTGGCAATTCACCAAACGCTATCTGAAAGACGATCGCTTACGCAGAGCATTCAGCATTCAGCCCCTGCTGGTTGGCGGCAACCCGTTTTCCACCACCAGCATTTATTCGTTGATCCATTACCTAGAGCGGCGTTGGGGGGTTCATTTCCCCCGCGGCGGTACTGGCGCCCTCGTGCAAGCTCTGGGTAGGCTGATGCGAGAGCAGGGTATCGACATTCGGCTGGGCAAAAGCGTCAGCCGGATTAACATCGAGAATGGCCGAGCAACCGGGGTTCTTCTGGACGACGGCTCGACCCTCACCGCAGACCGAATTATCTGCAACGGCGACCCGGCTTTTACCTACAAAAATCTAATCGACAAGTCTCATCGCAAAACTTGGACCGACAAGCGCATCGATCGCCTGAAGTACTCCATGGGCCTGTACGTTCTGTACTTTGGTACCGACCGCAAGTACGAGGACGTTGAGCACCACACCATCATCTTCGGCGATAGCTACCGAGAATTGCTGCAGCGCATTTTCGATGGCGGCGAAGTCGGGGATGACCTGAGTTTATATTTACACAGACCCACAGCCACAGACCCTGCGCTGGCACCCGCCGGCAAGGATGCTTTCTATGTGTTGGCGCCGGTGCCGAATCTGCAGCGTGACGATTGGGGTGATGTAAAGGGACGGGTCAAAGACCGGGTCCTAGATATCTTAGAGTCCCGATTGCTACCAAATCTGCGGGACCACTTAGAGGTATGTTTTGACTTCGACCCGGACGACTTTGCCGCCCAATATCAGTCTCAGTGGGGTGCAGGTTTTTCTATCGCGCCCATCTTCACCCAGTCCGCATTTTTCCGGTTTCACAATCGGGCCGAGGACTTCGACAACCTCTACTTTGTCGGGGCGGGAACCCATCCCGGAGCCGGGGTGCCGGGCGTGCTAAGTTCCGCGAAAGTCATCGAACAACTTCTGCTAGAAGACGCACAATCCACCGTTTCGGACATGCAATGTCAGACCAGTTAAGCAAAGCAAAAACCACGTTCAACGCCCACGCCAAAACGTTTTCTTTGGCGGCACGTTTTTTACCCCAACACCGTTACGATGC
>JAYNPH010000008.1:33482-41179 GCA_038113685.1 Gammaproteobacteria bacterium | reverse complement strand
CTTCTCGCTCGGAATCCAGAGAAGTATTTGTTGTCGCCCAAGGGTTTCAGGGTGTCACTAAAACTTCCAAGGGCGTGTAATTGGGGTCGTGATAAGTGATCCGGAGTGAGACGTGAGTTCTATCACACCCGCGCAGCGTGAAATTGTCGTGTAATCTATCCCACGCAGCGTAGACGCCAAGGTGCGGTATGGTGGTCTAGGGTAGGTCGGTCGTAACAGGAAGACGAGCGCCAAGGTTAAGAAGCCTGCACAATTTGCTTCCTTGCCAGCGGCAACAAAATTGTATGTCTGACGTAGCAAGCTTTAGCGACGTCGACGCAAATTAAAATGAGGTAAACCCGGTGTCTGATATGGGTAAAAATGTAGTTCTTTGGCTGGTCATACTGGCGGTACTTTTGACCGTGTTCAGCAACTTCAACGCCGATGCAAAGAATCCCCCAGTGAAGTATTCGGAGTTCTTGCGCTCAGTAGAGCAAGGCCAAGTGGACGAGGTCACAATTCAAGGCAACCGAATCTATGCCACAGACCGTACCGGTAGTCGCTACACGGTAACCGGTTTCAACAATGATCCCGGCCTAGTCAGCGAGTTGCGTGATCGCGGCATTGAGTTCCAGTTCATAGAAGAAGAAGGCCAGAGCGTCTGGACCCAGTTGCTGCTGGCCAGTTTCCCGATCCTGATTATTCTGGCCGTCGCCATGTTCTTTATGCGCCAAATGCAGGGCGGCGGCAGTGGCCGCGGCGGTCCGATGTCCTTTGGCCGCAGCAAGGCCAAGCTGTTATCCGAAGATCAAATTCAAACCACCTTTGCCGACGTGGCCGGCGTGGATGAAGCTAAGGAAGACGTACAGGAACTGGTGGAGTTTTTGCGTGATCCGGGCAAATTTCAGCGCCTAGGCGGGCACATCCCGCGTGGCGTCCTGATGGTCGGGCAGCCGGGCACCGGTAAAACCCTGCTGGCCAAGGCCATTGCCGGCGAAGCCAAGGTGCCGTTTTTCTCAATCTCTGGTTCGGACTTTGTGGAGATGTTCGTGGGTGTGGGTGCCTCCCGCGTGCGGGACATGTTTGAGCAGGCGAAGAAACAAGCCCCCTGCATCATCTTCATCGATGAAATCGACGCGGTTGGGCGTCATCGTGGCGCTGGCTTAGGCGGTGGTCACGATGAACGAGAACAGACCCTAAACCAACTGCTGGTGGAAATGGACGGTTTTGAAGGGAATGACGGCATTATCGTTATCGCAGCCACCAACCGCCCCGACGTTCTGGATCCGGCGCTGCTGCGACCTGGCCGCTTTGACCGTCCAGTTGTGGTCGGATTGCCTGACATTCGAGGCCGCGTCCAAATAACCAAGGTACATATGCGAAAAGTGCCCGTCGCCGATGATGTGGACGCCAGCATCATCGCCAGAGGTACGCCAGGGTTTTCTGGCGCAGACCTAGCAAACCTTGTGAACGAAGCCGCGTTATTCGCCGCCCGCGGAGGCAAGCGACTGGTTAGCATGGAAGAGTTCGACAAGGCTAAGGACAAAATCATGATGGGCGCTGAGCGCAAGTCCATGGTGATGTCAGAAAAAGAAAAGCGTAACACCGCCTATCACGAAGCCGGACACGCCATTGTCGGACGGTTGATGCCAGACCATGACCCGGTCTACAAGGTCACCATCATTCCTAGAGGCAGAGCCTTGGGTGTCACCATGTTCTTGCCCGAGGAAGACCGCTACAGCATGAGCGCCCAAGGCATTCGATCGCAAATCGCGAGCCTTTTTGGGGGCAGAATCGCGGAAGAGATTACGCTGGGCATTGATCATGTCACGACGGGTGCGTCCAATGACATCGAGCGAGCCACCCATCTGGCACGAAGCATGGTGACCAAGTGGGGTTTGTCCGAGAAGCTGGGGCCCCTGATGTACGACGAGGATGACGGCGAAGTATTCCTTGGTATGTCTGCCGGTGCGAAGCCCAAGGCCCACTCACCAGAGACAGCTTTTGCCATCGACAAAGAGGTGCGGCAAATCGTCGATGACTGCTACGACACGGCGAAAAAACTGCTGACCGATAACATCGACAAGCTGCACACCATGGCAGATGCGCTGATGGAATTCGAAACCCTGTCTTCGGATCAACTGGATGACATCATGGCAGGAGGCAAGCCTCGTCATCCCACCGAACCGCCGCCGAGCAGTGGTACAGGTAAACCAGATGCCCAGCAAGGATCGCCAATCGGTGGACCAGCCGAAGAATCCTAGCTCTCCAGCACAGGCGCCCACTCGGGACTTAACCTGTAACGAGCGGGTTTTGTCCTTCTCAAGCCCCCAGCTCATGGGGGTTTTGAACATTACACCAGACTCCTTTTCGGATGGCGGGCAGCTGTTTAACGCAGCGGGCGTCGATCTGGACGCCGTGCGCGGTCAGGCTCACGCCATGGTTGCCGCGGGAGCTGCAGTGCTGGACATTGGCGGCGAAAGCAGCCGGCCCGGAGCAGTTGCGGTGAGTCCCGCGGAGGAGCAGCGTCGGGTGCTGCCGGTTTTGGAAGCTCTCGCTGACCTAGACGTGGTGCTGTCAGTCGATACCTATCACGCAGCAACAGTTCGTGCTGCCATAGACGCTGGCGCAGGTATGATCAATGACATCACTGGCGGCAGCGATCCGGCGGTTGTGGCCGCCGTGGCGGATTCGGGCGTTGCCTATGCCCTGATGCATATGCAAGGTTCGCCTCAAACCATGCAGCAAGGTCCAAGCTATAAGAACGTGGTGGCGGAGATCGCCGGCTATCTGGCTTTACGGGTTCATGAGTGCGAGCAGGCCGGCATATCGGTCAACAGACTCATCGTTGATCCGGGTTTTGGTTTTGGTAAATCCTTGCAACACAACCTTGATCTGTTGCGGCAGCTGCCGGAGCTTCGGGTTGGGAACAGCCCAATCCTCGTTGGTTTGTCGCGTAAATCCATGATCGGCACCATCACCGGTCAGCCTGTAGAGAAACGGTTGGCAGGCAGTCTTGCTACGGTGCTGCTGGCAGCGCAAAACGGCGCGAACCTAATTCGGGTTCACGACGTGGAAGAAAGCGCCGATGTTCTCGCCGTCTTTGAAGCCTGCCGCGCAGTTTGATTGCCTTGGAGTCCCAGTTGCGGGAGGAAGCTGGCTTTATCTGTAAGGCGCTGTCATCCTAAACCCCTTACAAAAAGGCTTCAGACAAAACGTCTTGAAACCGGCAATCGATCAGGCGAGGCGATGGCGCAAAAATATTTTGGTACGGATGGAATTCGTGGTCTTGTCGGTCAGGATCAAATCACCCCAGAGTTTTGTCTGCGTCTGAGCTGGGCCATCGGTAAGGTATTTGCCGATGAAGGCCGACGAGCACATGTTTTGATCGGCAAAGACACGCGGATCTCCGGTTACATGCTGGAGTCGGTTTTGCAGTCGGGCTTTGTCTCCGCCGGAGCCGACGTCAGTTTGTTGGGTCCTATCCCAACACCCGCCATAGCCTACCTAACGCGAGCCGTCAGTGCCGATGTCGGGGTTGTCATCAGTGCTTCGCATAACCCCTATTATGACAATGGCATCAAGCTCTTCGACGGCAATGGCAACAAGCTCGGAGATGCGCTTGAGCAGCAAATCGAGGCCATGATTCAGCGTGAGATGGTATGCGAGGATTCCCAGAGCCTTGGTAAAGCATCTCGCATCAGTGATGCCCCGGGCCGCTATGTGGAGTTTTGCAAAAACTCCCTAACCCGAGATTTCAGCTTGCGTGGTATGAAGATCGTATTGGACTGTGCTCATGGCGCGGCATACCAAGTGGGCCCGAGGGTGTTTCAGGAGTTGGGGGCCGAGGTGGTTGCAACAGCCGTTCAGCCTGACGGCTTCAATATCAACAGCCAATGTGGATCCACGCACCCGGAAATGCTGCAGCGGCGAGTGATTGAAGAGGCGGCTGATGTGGGGATCGCTTTTGACGGAGACGGGGATCGTTTAATCATGGTGAACGCGGATGGCGAGCTTCTAGACGGCGATCATTTACATCATAGCTCGCAGCCGGCAAGCCAAACAAAGCATGCAGGGAGGGGTGGTCGGCACGGTTATGTCCAATCTGGGTTTGGAACGCGCGCTTGAGGCCCTAGCAGTACCCTTTACCCGAGCGCAGGTTGGCGATCGTCACATTATGGAAGCATTGCATCAGCGCGGGTGGACATTGGGCGGAGAGCCCTCAGGTCATATTTTGACGCTGGATTTGTGCACAACTGGCGATGCCATCATAGCGGCCTTGCAAGTTTTGCTTGCGATGCAGCAGGCGGATGCTCCACTCAAGGAGTTGGCAAGCGGGATTACTAAGGCGCCGCAAGTTCTGATCAATGTAAACGTCGATTCACCAGCTGGCATCTGTGAGCACCCGCAAATGGTTGAGGCCCAAACAACCTATGAGCAGCAAATGGGCGCACGGGGGCGAATCTTGATCCGACCCTCAGGCACCGAACCTTTGTTGCGCATCATGGTCGAAGGTGAGGATCAGGCCGAGGTGAATCTTGTTGCCCAAAGTTTAGCTGCGCAGGCCAAGGTAATTCAGGCTGCCTAGGGACGCCCTGTCCAATGCAGGCATTCTGGGTTCTCACGGGCGCGATGCCCCGTCACTGAACCCGTAAATCAAGGTAAAACTATGAGATTACGCGCAAACATCCTGTTGCGATTGCGCGCCGATTGGCCGTTTTTGGCGGGGCGCCTGCCATTTTTTTACGGCTGGGTAATCGCCGTGGTGTCGACGCTGGGCGTCTTGTTTAGCGTGCCAGGCCAAACCATGGGTATGGCAGTGTTTGCCGATGCCTTTATTGAAGCGACGGGTTTGAGTCGAACCGAACTCTCCTTCGCCTATATGCTCGGTACCATAGCGAGCTCATTGTTCTTGACTCGGGCCGGGCGCCTTTACGATGCCTACGGTCCTCGCTTGCTGTTAATTGGTGCGAGCTTGCTTCTGGGTACTTCAGTCGCGTTTTTATCTGTGGTCGATGTGGTTAGCGGCTGGCTTGCCGGGGAGCTGAATATGGATGCCGCGATTCCAGCGTTTGTTCTTATGATCGTGGGCTGCTTTGGTGTCCGCTTTAGTGGCCAAGGTGTCATGACCAGTGCCAGTACCAACATGTTGTTGGTTTGGTTTGAGCGAAAAAGAGGGTTGGTAACCGGTACTCGAGGAGTCATCGTCTCCTTGGGGTTTTCATTGGCCCCTCTTTTCTTGGCTTTTTTATTGGACAGCTGGGGCTGGCGGGAGGCCCTTTGGTTGCTCGCGGTGATTGTCGGACCGGGCTTCGCGATATTGTGTTTGCTACTGATCCGAGATAATCCAGAAGTTTGCGGACTGAGAGCTGACAACCAGGAGCCGGCAAAGCAAGATGGCGCCGGGCAAAGGGCCGCTACCGGTTTTCAACTTAAGGTAGTAAGACGAGATCCGGTGTTTTGGCTCTACTCCATGAGCTTGTCGATACACGCGCTTTTTGGCACTGCGGTAACCTTTCATATAGTCGCGATCTTTGATCAAGCGGGCCGAGGGCGCGAGGAAGCTTTTGCCTATTTCATACCCCAGGCCTTGGTGTCGGTTGTCACCAATCTCGGAGCCAGCGCTCTTGCGGATTACACGCGACTCAAACCGTTTTTATTGGTAATGCTGCTGAGCTTTACGCTCGGAGCGTTTGGTTTGATTTATCTGGAGCAAGCGGCTGGGTATTGGGGGCTGGTTATGGGCTTTGGGGTCGGCGGTGGTTTATGGGGAGTGCTCTCAAACCTCGTTTTCATTCGGCACTATGGTCCTAAGCACTTGGGCGAGATTAGTGGGCTGAACGCAGCGTTGACAGTATTTGCTAGCGCCATTGGGCCGCTGCTGTTCAGTTTGGCTTTCGATATCACCGGAACTTTTGCTGCCGGCCCGATCTTGAGCATCGTTGCCCTGGTGTTGCTGTTGCTTGCCGCCGCCGTGATTCCTCAGCCCTTAGATCAACTGCCTAACCGGTTGCGTTAAGCTGTGGCCCCGCCTTAACCAGACGATGGCCTTGGAAATACACCACTCAGCGTATAACATTGCGCGCCCTTGGAGACTGGCCAAAACGGTGGGGCGGGAATGGCGAAACGTCTAGTCATTGCGAACTGGAAGATGAACGGCGATCTGACCTTGGTCAACGAGACCATCGAATCGTTGCAGGCAGAACCCAATGTAGATGTCGTGGTCGTGCCCCCAGTAGTTTATTTAGCTGCGCTGTCCAACGCGCCTTCGGCGGCATTTTTAACCGGACTGCAAAACGTCAGCCAGTTTGCCTCTGGTGCGCATACCGGCGAGGTGGCCGCGGCGATGGGGGCTGAGGTTGGCGCTACATGGGCGCTGGTCGGGCACTCCGAGCGACGTGCGGAGCATGGTGAAGGCGATGACATGGTCTCGGCCAAGGGCGAGCAGGCATTGCGTGCAGGATTGTCTGTGGTGATTTGTGTCGGTGAAAGCCTTGCTGTGCGAGAAGCCGGAAAGGCCGAGGCCTTCGTTAGCGAGCAAGTTAGGGCGCAGGCTGCCTGTTTAAGTGGATCTGGCACGGTAGCCATTGCCTATGAACCCATCTGGGCCATTGGCAGCGGCGTTAGTGCCAGTTCAGAACAGGCCGTTGCAATGCACAAGGTGATACGCCAGACGGTAAGAGACGTTGCGCCTGAGCAGGCCGATGCTGTTCGTATTTTGTACGGCGGCAGTGTGAATTCTGAAAATGCAGCGGATTTGTTCGCGCATCCCGAGGTTGAAGGGGTATTAGTGGGTGGTGCGTCGCTGGACAAAGCGCAATTTGCTGCCATCATACGCGCCGCGAGTGCAGCAGCGCCCTAGTTATGGCGACGCGATAAGTGAAACGCCCGGAGTCCCGACAGGACTGGCGTGACGAAAAGGAAATGAGTGATTAGATGTCCACAGTAGAAACAGTTTTGTTGTCCTTGTTGGTGATTGATGCCATTGCACTGATCGCCTTAGTGTTGATCCAACAGGGCAAGGGTGCCGATGTCGGTGCCGCCTTCGGCAGCGGTTCGTCGAATACCGTATTCGGCAGCTCCGGTGGGGCCACGGCCATGACCCGAATTACAACCTGGCTTGCCATTGGTTTTTTTGTGATCTCATTTGCGCTGGCATATACAGCCAAAGAGCGTTCCGATCAGGCAGATCGCTTGGGTATTCCTCAAGTCTCGGCTGGTATGGAAGAGGCAGAGGATTTATCGTTGGATCCTGCGCCGGCTGCTGGCGACTCCAGTGAGGAAATTCCAGAGATATAAAAGCCTTCTAAGGGGTAGAAAGGAAGCAGCAGAACGCTACAAGTTCAAGCCGAAGTGGTGAAATTGGTAGACACGCTACCTTGAGGGGGTAGTGGGCTTATGCCCGTGCGAGTTCGAGTCTCGCCTTCGGCACCATTCCTTATCCAAAGCCTGAGCGACATCACTGCTGTCGGCCGAGGACTTGATCTGCCTTCATCAGGGCATGGCCACCACGGTTCGTTCATGAAGGCGTCTGAACGTTTCCCTTGACGCGTGATCACAATCGGCGCTTGCACCTGTCGAATAGCCTCCCTATAATCCGCCCCCTTGTTGCTGCGGGGTGGAGCAGTCTGGTAGCTCGTCGGGCTCATAACCCGAAGGTCGTGGGTTCAAATCCAGCCCCCGCTACCAGAAGACATAAGTTTTGATGGGGCTTTAAG
>JAYNPH010000008.1:32652-33472 GCA_038113685.1 Gammaproteobacteria bacterium | reverse complement strand
ACGAGGGCATTCTATAAAAAACGTTTCCCGAGGCCAAAGCAAACTCGCGGTGTAGCCGTTCGCTTGGAAACCGGTTAAATGAAGGCAAATTTAGCGAGGAAGATCGCCGCCAAAAACCATGCGCCAATAGTGATTTCAGAGTGTTTGCCTGTGCTCAATTTAACGGCCACGTAGGTAATAAAGCCCAAGGCAATACCGTCAGCGATGGAGAACGTCAGAGGAATCAAAATAATGGTCACTAAGGCAGGCAGCACCTCGGTGGTATCGGACCAGTCCAGCGTTTCCATGCCGCTGAGCATCAATAGCGCAACGTAAATTAACGCGCCGGCAGTGGCATAGGCGGGCACGATGGCTGCCAGTGGTGAGAAAAACATTGCGAGTAAGAACAGGGTTCCAACCACTACGGCCGTTAGCCCCGTTCGCCCACCGGCCTCCACGCCGGCGGAACTCTCCACATAGCTGGTTACAGGCGCACAGCCAAAAAATGCGCCCAATATGCTTGAGCTGCTGTCGGCTTTGAGTGCCCGGTGCATGTTTTCCGCGTCGCCTTGCTCGTTGATGAGTCCGGCGCGACTGGCAACCCCCAGCAGCGTGCCCGCGGTATCAAATAAATTTACGAACAAGAAAGCGATGATGACGCTTGCCATGGCGACATCAAGCGCTCCGAGTATGTCGAGCTGCATAAACGTTGGCGCGAGACTGGGAGGGGGCGCAATCAGGCCATTAAATGCGATAAGACCCAAGAAGGCGGCGAGTATTGTTGTACCTAAAATACCAATGATGATCGCGCCGGGGATTTTGCGCATGGATAAAATTGCGA
>JAYNPH010000008.1:0-32642 GCA_038113685.1 Gammaproteobacteria bacterium | reverse complement strand
TAAAAGTGTCTCTGTTTCGCCAAAATCTCCCAGAGAGAGATAGGTTGCGTTATTGGCGACGATAACGCCGCCGTTCTTGAGACCAATAAAGCCGACAAATAAGCCCACGCCGACGCCCATGGCAATACGCATGTTGAATGGGATGCTGTCTAGCATCCAGCGGCGCATACGGGTAACGCTCATGATGACGAACAAGACGCCAGCGAGAAAAACAGCCCCCAACGCGACCTGCCAGGTGTAGCCCATCTCGCCGACAACCGTGTAGGTAAAGAACGCGTTCAGTCCCATGCCGGGTGCCATGCCAACGGGCCAGTTGGCGTACAACCCCATAACATAACAGGCAAGCGCCGCGGCTAAACAGGTGCCCACAAAGCTAGCGCCCTGATCCATGCCGCTAGCGGCCATCATCTGTGGGTTGACAAAAATGATGTAGACCATGGTGATGAACGTTGTCGTGCCTGCCAAAATTTCGGTGCGCGCAGTAGTGCCATGGGCCTGCAGTTTGAAGAGGCGATCAAGCAATGAGTTCATGGATGTATTTCCGCTTCATGCAAATGGGGTGGTTGCTGTTTCTGAGCCTGAATTTTCCAAGCCGTCAGAACGCCATCATACCGGCAAAAAAGACCCTTAACGCGGATTAAAACCGGCAAGCCCAACGGTTTGGATGCCCAGTCCCAGGGTGGCGAGCCCGAGTGGAATAAAGCGTCTTTTTTCCGCTTGGTAAGCTAATTGCATGCCATATTCGATTGTCAAAAATGACAACCAAAAGTAGACTTCGCGGCCTGTTTTTGCCCTGTTTTGGGGCGCTTTTTGTTGCGTTGGCTCTGGGCGCCCCAGCTCGAAGCACTACGACGGAAAAATAAACACTATAAAAGGGATAAAGATGAGAAAAGCGTGTTCATTGGTAGCAACGATATCCGCTGTGATAGCAGCGGCTTTTTCCAGCGCAGCAAGCGCCGAGAGCTCTGCAATGGTTTTTGAAGAAGTATTGGTGACGGCAGAAAAACGCAGCGAAAGTCTGCAAGACCTGTCTCAAGCCATTACGGTGCTGGGCGCAGAGGATATTGATAATCAGCAAATTAGCTCCTTCGTTGACCTCAGTGCCATTGCTCCGGGGGTGAACGTTGCGAAGAATGAGGGTTTTAAAACAGTCATCACGATTCGCGGTGTGGGTAATGAAGCGAATCAAAACGCAATCGCTAATCCCTCGGTCTCTTATCATCTCGACGGCATTTATGTGGCGTCGCCCTTTGGTCTGCAAACAGACTTCCTAGACCTGGAGCGTGTCGAGGTGCTCAGGGGGCCTCAAGGGACTTTGTTCGGTCAGAATTCCACGGGCGGGGCGATCAATGTCATTACCCAAGCACCTTCCTTGGATGAGAGCTTTGGTCAGGCCGATCTGACGCTGGGTGACTATGGGTTGGTTAAGGTTCGCGCGGCCTATAACGCGCCATTAACCGAGGCGCTGGCGGTTCGCGCCTCAGTCATCTCAAATTCGCGAGATGGATTTACCGACAACCTCACACTGGGCCAGGATCTGGATGATGCGGGTAGCACATCTGCGCGAATACGAGTCCTATACGAACCAAACAATGGTTTTCGAGCGAATTTTACCGCACAGATTTTTGATGAGGATCGCAACGGCGCCGCGCAAAAAGGTCTGCTTGATCCGACCCCGGGGGCGCGCAAACTTCGCCAAAACTCCCGTGCGGACTATGAGCTGACAGCGGAGCTTTACAGTGCCGTCTTAGAATGGGACTTCGAGGCGTTCACGTTGAAGTCGCTCACCAGCTATCAACACGATGATGTACTGATTAATCGTGATAACGATCGCAACGACTTGGCGGTATTGCCGCCGTTTGCGCAGTTGCCCAGTCAATACAGCCCTGAAACCAACGAGCAAACAACGTTTACCCAGGAAATCAATCTAATTTCTGGCGCACCGCTGTTTGGCAAGTTGGATTGGGTTGCCGGTATCTTTTATCTAGACACCGAAGTGGAGATCAGCATTCTTGAACTGCTCGACTTTAACTTCAATGGTACTTTTGATCCCTTCACCGTTGACCAAGTCCGTGCGTTTGACCCCGCTGCAGAAATCGGTTTCATCTCCAATTCCAAGCCAGAGCGAGATTCAGCATCGATTTACGGACAGGGTACTTGGAACTTTAACGACGTTTGGCGGGCCGTATTCGGCCTGCGCTATACGGATGACGAGGTATACAGCTCTGTTACCAATTTCTATGGCCGGTCAGGAACGGACATCATCGAAATGGACAGCGAAAAGGTAACGGGCCGTCTGGTGGTTGAACACGATTTCAACGACAGCACCATGGCCTTCGTTTCCTTCACCCGCGGGTTCAAGCCCGGGGGCTCCAATCTGACTTCTGGACTTGAATCCGATATTGCGCCGGTCGTTGTGCTGCCAACATTTGAAGAGGAAATCGTTGATGCTTTCGAAGTCGGCCTGAAAACGGATCTGGCAGAGGGTCGGGTAAGAATGAATGCAGCGGCGTTCTTTTACGACTACGAAGGTCTGCAATATCAGGCGACGGACCCTGAGGTATTTCAAGGCGGCGTGGGCAATATCCCGGAATCAGAAATTTTTGGCGCGGAATTGGAGCTGTCGGCGTTCATCACCGATTCCGTCATGTTTGACCTTCGCTTGGCTTGGTTAGACACAGAAATTACCGCAGATCATCTGGCGCTGGACAACGTGTTGTCCGAAGCGGCTGGCAATGCGCTAATTGGTCAAGGCTTCGACCTGTTCAGTGAAGAAATCCAGATCGCGCGTGCTCAAGCGGTACAAAATGTGAACGGCAATGAATTGGCGAAAACGCCCAAGTTTACGGGCAATGCTGCGCTGAACTGGAACACGTCACTTGAAAATGGTGATGAGCTCAACGGCAGCCTGCAATACACCTACAGGGGCGAGTTCAAGCACCGCATTTTTAATAACGATGTAACGGACATTGTGCCGAGCTACGACGCCATAGACTTGGTTCTAGGCTACAGTCCTCAAGGTCAAAACTGGCGCGTACAATTCATCGCAAAAAATCTGCTGGATGAAGACGGCGTAAACGCCCGCTTCACCGACGTCTTCGGCGTTGGCGCCACCGGTGACGAATTGATTGGCCCACGTCAGTTGATGGCCCGTTTCTCCATTGATTTCTAAAACCAATTGAAGAAAGACGAGGGTTGCAATGATCTGAAAAAAACCGGTTCATCTGTTCCGGTTTTTTTCTGATCGACGAACATGCTCCTGCGTCATAGCGTCTAAGGGAAAAAGTCAGTAGTTTCTGCATTGCGGCAGAATGATCGAAGGTAAACCTATCCATTGAAGAAACACTATATTCAGGCTGAGCAGTTGCTCGAAGACTCCTTTAACTTAGCGTGGCAGGTATTTGAAAGCGGCTACCGCCCAAACTATATCGTCGGCGTGTGGCGCGGCGGCGCGCCGATTGGTATTGCAGTACAGGAATTTCTCGATGTGCTTGGTATTGAATCGGATCATATTGCGATTCGAACCTCTTCCTATACGGGAATAGGTGAGCGAAGCAAGCGGGTGAAAGTTCACGGTTTGAGCTACGTTATCCGAAAGCTAGAAGCTGAGGATTCGTTGCTGATCGTTGATGACGTGCACGACACTGGGTTATCCATTCAACAGGCTGTTGAGGATCTGAAGACTGCATGCAAAAAAAATACGCCAGAAATCCGCATAGCGACCCCGTACTTCAAGCCTAAAAATAATAAGACGGACAATACTCCAGATTATTTTCTGCACGAGACGGATCAATGGCTGGTGTTTCCGCACGAACTTCATGGCCTTAGCGCTGACGAGATTCGCGCGCACAAACCACAGCTAGCCAATTTGATTGATCGAATGGCCCCTCTTATCTGATTAAGATGGCCTCCGCCCATCGCGCCGAGAGTGACGCTTGGCGCTCGAGGCGGGCAGGGGTGCGGGTGCTCCTCACTCCGATTGATACCCACTTGCACCTTCAACTAACCCTCCATATACTCCGCACCCTTGTTGATGCGGGGTGGAGCAGTCAGGTAGCTCGTCGGGCTCATAACCCGAAGGTCGTGGGTTCAAATCCTGCCCCCGCTACCACAACAAGATGGCTGGCGCGTTCACGTTAGCCCGGGGCTATGGCCGTGCGCTTGGTTGTGCGAAACAAGCGTCGTTTTTCCTGTAGCCCGCTTGGCTTTTCGGAGTCAGGAGAGTCGCGCGACACGATGGGCTTTAGGCCCTTTTTTTGTGTCTGATTTTCGGGCCGGGAGCAACCAACCCGGCAACATTGGCGCTTGGCGTCGTATAGAGACTGCGGGCAGATCGCAGGTGGCGTGTTTGAATAACAAAGAGCTACAAATCGAAGAGTTGATTACGCCGACCATCGAAGCGCTGGATGCGCAGGTGTGGGGGGTGGAATACCTTAGCCAAGGCAAGTACAGCTTGCTGCGTATCTACATAGAGCGTGCAGAGGGTGTCAGCGTGGACCTGTGTGCCGAAGCCAGCCGTCATGTCAGTGATCTGCTGGATGTGGAAGAAATTATGCCCGAGGCCTACACGCTGGAAGTGTCGTCTCCGGGTATGGATCGGTTGTTATTTAAGCCGGATCAGTATTTGGCCCATGTCGGCGAAAAACTGGATGTTCGGTTGAGCTACCCCTATGAGGGTCGCAAAAAGATTGTTGGATTGTTGGCGGGTATTGAAGACGATTCCGTCGTTTTGCAGTTAGACAGCGACGAGTATTTGTTGCCGCTGGAAAATGTTCAAAAGGCACGGATTGTGCCGGTTTTTGATTGAGGAAGGTTTAGCGCATGAGTAAAGAAATACTCTCGGTGATCGAGTCCGTATCCCACGAGAAGGGAGTTCCCCAAGACATTATTTTTGGTGCGATGGAAGCCGCTTTGGCCATGGCCACTAAGAAAAAATACGGGGAAGACGCGGAATTTCGGGTTGCCATTGATCGCGATTCGGGGGAATACGAGACATTCCGCACCTGGGCGGTTGTGGACTTTGACAACCTAGAAGAGGAAGAGGAGGCCAATCCTGCGGCCCAGTACAGTGTGGCGCAGGCTCAAGAAATTAAGGCCGACGCCCAGCTGGGCGACGTCCTAGAAGAACAGGTTGAATCGGTAGAGTTCGGTCGCATCGCAGCCCAGACCGCGAAACAGGTAATCGTGCAGAAAGTTCGAGAAGCCGAACGCGCGCAAATTGTTGAAATGTACCAGTCACGGATTAACGATTTGATCAGCGGAACGGTGAAAAAACTCGGCCGCGAGAGCGTCATCATTGACCTGGGCAACAATGCGGAAGGTATTTTGACCCGAGAGCATCTGATTCCACGTGAAGTCTTCCGGGTCGGTGACCGTTTGCGTGCCATGCTTGTAGAGATCCGGCCAGACAACCGAGGCCCGCAGTTAGTGCTGTCGCGGACCGTACCCTCAATGCTGGTCGAGCTATTCAAAGTCGAGGTGCCTGAGATTGCGGAAGACGTCATTCAAATTTTAGGCGCAGCTCGTGATCCGGGTTCTCGTGCAAAAATTGCCGTTCAAACCAACGATGGGCGCATAGATCCGGTTGGCGCATGTGTCGGTATGCGTGGTTCGCGGGTTCAGGCGGTTTCCGGCGAACTGGCCGGAGAGCGGATCGACATCGTGTTGTGGGATGAAAATCCTGCCCAGCTGACCATTAACGCCATGGCGCCTGCGGAAGTGGCTTCCATCGTTTTGGATGAAGAAACCCACACCATGGACATTGCGGTAACGGAAGAAAACTTGGCGCAGGCTATTGGCCGAGGCGGTCAAAACGTCCGCCTCGCCAGTGATTTGTGCGGCTGGTCGTTGAATATCATGACCGAGGAAGAAGCGGCGCAGAAGCTTGAAGAAGAATCCAGCAAGTTTGTGAGCGAATTCATAGAGTACTTGGCCGTGGATGAGGATGTTGCCGAAGTGCTGGTAGAAGAAGGCTTCACCACATTAGAAGAAGTCGCCTACGTGCCGATGGAAGAGATTCTCGCTATTGACGGTTTCGACGAAGAGATCGTCACCGAGCTGCGAAACAGAGCCAAGGACGCCTTGCTTACGAAGGCCATTGCGAGTGAGGAAGCGTTGGGCGACGTAAGACCTGCAGATGACTTGCTTGAAATGCGAACCATGAGCCGTGAACTGGCCTTCAAGCTAGCGGCTAACGAAGTCGTATGCATGGAAGATTTAGCCGAGCTATCGGTGCCAGAGTTACTGGACATTGAACCCGAGATCAGTGAAGAGGACGCGGCGGCCCTGATAATGATTGCCCGTGAACCTTGGTTCGCTGAAGCCGAGCCAGAGACGGCATAGACGGTGATCGCAAAGTGGCTGCAGACGTGAAGTAGACGAGATAAATAAAAAAGAAGGCTCAAAAGATTGGTCTTTTGGGTAGGAGTGATTGATGGCTGAAGTAACGGTTAAACAACTTGCAGATACGGTAGGAGCACCGGTAGAGCGCCTGCTCAAGCAGATGCAGCAAGCGGGACTCTCGCACAAAGCGGAAGACGAGGCCGTGAGTGAGCAAGAGAAACAAACCCTGCTCGCCTATCTCAAGGGCAGTCACGGCGAGACCGCGAAACCTGCAGAAAAAATCACTCTAAAGCGTAAAAGCACGGGTACGCTAAAGTCCGGGCAAGGTCGCGCGGGACGAAACGTAACCGTAGAGGTGCGTCGCAAGCGTACCTATGTGAAGCGATCCGAGGTTGAAGCGGAAAGCGCGGCAGAAGCGCCAGAGCCTGTTGTCTCGCAAAGTGAGCTTGAGGCTCAGCGAATTCAAGAAGAGGAAAAGGCGCGCAAGGAAGCCGAAGAAATGGCGCGTGCGGCGGAGTTAGAGCGCAAAGCCGAAGCCGAGCGCAGAGCCGAAGAAGAACGGCTAAAAGAAGAAGAGTTGAAGCGTCAGCAGGAAAAAGAGCGTATTGCTGCTGAGAAAAAGACAAAAGAACCGGCGCCAGCGCCTGTGTCCGCAGCAGACTTGCAGGCCAAGGAACAGTCTGAGCAGCGTGGCGGCAAACGCGCTCGCGGCCGGGAGCGACCGGCTGCGGCGCCTGAGAAGGGGCGTCGCCGTGAGCTGAGTCTGAAGTCCGAGCGCCGCAACCGACGTCGACCCGCCCAGCGTGATGCGGCCCTACAGGTCGATCAGCAAGGCGGCGAATTTAAACCGGAAGAATTTATTTCTCGTGAAGTTGAAGTCGGCGAAGTGATCACCGTCGGACAGTTGGCTGCCGGTATGGCAGTAAAAGCCGGTGAAGTGATCAAGGTCCTCATGGGGCTGGGTGTTATGGCGACCATTAACCAAGCCATTGATCAGGACACAGCAACGCTCGTGGTGGAAGAGATGGGCCACCGAATTAAGTTTGTTAGCGAAGACGTGCTGGAAGAGCAGCTTGAAGCGTCCTTGGTAATCGAAGGCGAGACGACACCACGAGCGCCCGTGGTGACGGTGATGGGTCATGTGGATCATGGCAAGACGTCGCTGCTCGATTATATCCGCAAGGCCCGGGTTACCTCGGGAGAAGCCGGGGGAATTACTCAGCACATCGGCGCCTATAGCGTAGCTACCAAAACCGGACAAATTACGTTCATCGATACCCCCGGACACGCAGCATTCACCTCCATGCGAGCACGAGGCGCCAAGGTCACGGATATTGTTGTTCTGGTTGTGGCCGCCGACGACGGAGTCATGCCGCAAACCGAAGAAGCCATCCAGCACGCCAAGGCTGCCGAGGTTCCTGTGATCGTGGCAATTAATAAAATGGACTTGGAAGGCGCCGATCCTGACCGAGTCACCAACGAGCTTGCGGCCAAGGATCTGGTGCCTGAAGCGTGGGGCGGTGACGTTCAGTTCAAACAAGTTTCCGCGTTGACTGGCGATGGCATGGACGAGCTATTAGAAGCGATCTCTTTGCAGGCCGAACTGTTGGAGCTAACGGCGATTAATGAAGCACCGGCTCAAGGCGTTGTCGTGGAGTCCAGACTGGATCGAGGTCGAGGCCCTGTTGCTACCGTGTTGGTGCAAAACGGGCGCTTGAAGCAAGGCGATATCGTGATCGCTGGGGAGTTCTATGGCCGAGCTCGTGCCATGTTGGACGACACGGGTAGTAACACCAAGGAGGCTGGACCGTCTCAGCCGGTAGAATTGCTCGGCCTCAATGGCACTCCCGGAGCCGGCGACGATTTCGCCGTAGCCTCCGATGAGCGCTCAGCGCGAGAACTGGCGGAATTCCGTCGGGTTAAAATGCAGGAACGGCTGCAGGCGACCCAGCAGGCAGCCAAGCTAGACAATATGTTTGCGAACATGGTCGAGGGCGAGAAGCGCATTCTTAAATTGGTGGTTAAGACCGATGTGCGCGGCAGTCTGGAAGCGATTATTCAAGCGATGTCTGAGCTGGGCAATGACGAAGTGTCAGTTCAAGTGCTTGGCTCAGGTGTTGGGGGTATTTCCGAGTCCGATGCGACGATGGCAGCTACCTATGGCGCAACCGTGTTTGGATTCAACGTGCGCGCCGATAAGACCGCGAAGACCCTGCTGGAACGCGAGGGCGTGGAGCTGCGCTACTACAGTGTGATCTATGAGTTGATCGACGATGTAAAGGATGCCTTGTCCGGCATGCTGTCTCCAGAGATTCGCGAAGAGATTCTTGGCACAGCCGAAGTGCGAGACGTGTTCCGTTCTCCGCGATACGGCCAAATTGCCGGATGCATGGTTATTGAAGGTGTGGTGCATCGAAACAAGCCAATCCGGGTACTGCGAGACAACGTCGTGATCTATGAAGGTGAGTTAGAGTCCTTGCGTCGTTTTAAAGATGATGTCTCCGAGGTGCGCAATGGTACCGAGTGCGGCATCGGGGTTCGCAACTACAACGATGTACGCGCTGGCGACCTGATTGAGGTCTTTGACACCAAGGAGATCGCGCGCACGTTGTAGCGATCGACGAGCACGTATATACCCATGTCCAGAGACTTACGAGTTGCCGATTTTGTGCGTGATGAGGTGTCACGCATCTTGCAGCGCGACATGCGAGATCCCCGGGTGGGTGGTTTTGTTAGTGTGAATGATGTCAAGGTCAGCAAAGATCTCTCCTATGCAGAGATATATGTATCCTCCTTGCAAGCTCAGGACCCAGAGGCGCAACAGGAGCTGATCGAAGTGCTGAATCGGGCTGCCGGGTTTTTCCGTACCGAGCTTGCTAAGCGTCACACCATGCGCACGACCCCGAAACCGCGTTTTCATTACGACGAGTTAGTCGAGCGCGGACCACGTTTGGAAAAGTTGATAGGACAAGCGGTGTCTGAAGATAAGGCCCGTCAAGATCCTCAGGTCTGCGGAGAAACGCAACGATCTGCGGGTCCTAAGGTCGAGGGCTAGCAGTGGCAAGACGCAGAAAAGGCAGGCCTATTGATGGTGTTTTGGTGGTGGATAAACAGCCGGGAATATCGTCCAATGACGTCGTTCAGCAAGCCAAGCGATTGTTTAACGCGCAAAAAGTGGGTCATTGCGGAAGTTTGGACCCGCTGGCGACCGGGGTGTTGCCGCTGTGTTTTGGTGAAGCCACCAAGTTCTCACAGTATTTGCTCGATGCGGATAAAAAATATTGGACTCGCATCAAGCTTGGCGTCACCACTGAGACCGGCGATGCGGATGGCGAAATCCTGCAGGAGCAAGATGCTTCAGGCATTGGTGCTGCTGAGGTAGCAGCTGCATTAGAACAATTTCGAGGCGAGATTGAGCAAGTGCCGTCGATGTATTCGGCGTTGAAGCATAACGGTCAGCCTTTGTACAAGCTGGCAAGGCAGGGCATCGAGGTTGAACGACCCGTGCGCAAGGTAACAATCTACAGCCTTGAGCTGATGGCAGTAGCCGGATGCGAAATAGAACTGCAAGTACATTGCACAAAGGGCACGTACATTCGCAGTCTTGCCGAAGACTTGGGCGCAGCTCTGGGCTGCGGTGGACATGTTGGAGCGCTGCGTCGATTGGCTGCTGGTCCGTATCTTGAGAGCCAATCGGTAACGTTGGAGGCTCTGCAGGACCTGGCAGAGGAAGACAGAGACGCCTGCTTGTTGCCGACTTCCAGCGCGGTATGCGCGTGGCCGGCGGTTCGGCTCGAGGCCAATAGTGCCTATTACATATTGAAGGGTCAGCCGGTACAGGTTGGCAGTGCACCCGCTAACGGTTGGGTGCAGATTTTTGAATCTGCTGAGGAAGATCGCTTCCTTGGCGTAGGAGAGATTTTGTCAGACGGTAGGGTGGCGCCCAGGAGACTGATCGCCAGCCAATAGTGTTGTCAAAACAGACATCGTGACTGTCAATACGCGCGGTTTTCGATGTGATTTTTAATAGCGTATTTAGGAGAAAATGAAATGGCTCTAACAGCCGCAACGAAAGCAGAGATCGTAAAAGAATATCAACTCGAGGAAGGCGATACCGGATCTCCCGAGGTGCAGGTAGCCCTGCTCACTCACAACATCAACACCTTGCAAGGGCACTTCAAGGAGCATCACAAAGATCATCACTCACGACGAGGGTTGATCCGTATGGTTAACCAACGACGTAAGTTGCTTGATTATCTGAAAAATAAAGATGTGGCGCGATACAGCGACCTGATTAAGCGTTTGGAATTACGTCGCTAGCAGATCATGGCGTTGCCCTGACCGTGGTCAGGGCGCCATTTAATGCGCGGCTTACCGGTGCGAGAACGGAAAGGCCAACTAGGTGTCACGCTAGGACAAACGCATGTGACGCTTGTGGCGAACCAATCAAGTGCTGCGAAAGCCAATACCTGCGGCCGTGATTGTGAAGACGACCAAGCCGCGAGAACTCAGAGCGAGTTTTGGGACAAAACCCCGGAGTAAGGCTCAAAGATTAGATCGATAAAAGTCGATCACAAAAGTAGTAAAACGAAAGAAAGTAAATGCAGATCCATTTGGAGAAATCAGTTTGAACCCAATTTATAAAGAGTTTCAATATGGCGAGCAAACCGTCGTCATGGAGACCAACAAGGTCGCCAAACAAGCAACCGGTTCGGTAACAGTTACGATCGGTGATACCGTTGTGCTGACTACGGTCGTTGGTGCGAAAAGCCCGCGTCCCGGTCAGGACTTCTTCCCTTTGACCGTAAACTACCAAGAGAAAACCTACGCTGCGGGAAAAATTCCCGGTGGCTTCTTCCGCCGAGAAGGGCGTCCTAGCGAGAAAGAAACGCTAACCTGCCGCCTCATCGACCGGCCTATTCGACCACTGTTCCCCAAGGGGTTTATGAACGAGGTTCAGGTCGTTTGCACGGTTTTGTCCACGGACAAGGATCAAGATCCGGATATTGCAGCAATGATCGGAACATCCGCAGCGCTGGCTATTTCAGGTATTCCATTCAATGGTCCACTGGGAGCCGCTCGCGTTGGATATATCGATGGTAGCTACATCCTCAATCCTGGCTATGAAACGTTGAAGACGTCCATGCTCAACATGACCGTGGCAGGAACCGAATCCGCGGTGTTGATGGTTGAGTCTGAAGCAAATGAGATGACCGAAGACGAGATGCTTGGTGCTGTATTGTTCGGACACCAAGAAATGCAGGCGATCATCAAGGCGGTTGCTGAGCTGGCTGAGATTGCCGGTAAGGAAGCTTGGGACTGGCAGGCAGCCGAGAAAGACGAGACGTTGGGCAACGCCGTTGTTACCGCTATCAAGAGTGAGCTTGGTGAGGCTTATCGCATCTCGGACAAGATGGAACGTCAGGCCGCTGTTGGGGCCCTGCGTAAACAAGCGGTTGAACAGTTGGCTGCAGAGGGCAGTGAGTACAGCGCGGACGACGTAGAAGATACCTTCGGTCGGGTGGAAAAAGACCTAGTACGTCAGCGCGTGCTCAATGGAGAGCCACGCATTGACGGCCGTGATTTACGAACGGTTCGACCAATCGAGGTTGAAGTGGGTGTGCTTCCTAAGGCTCATGGTTCGGCACTATTTACCCGCGGAGAAACACAGGCGCTTGTGGTAGCAACCCTCGGTACGCTTCGTGATGCAGCGCTGATCGATGCGCTTGAAGGTTCATACAAAGACACCTTTATGCTGCACTACAACTTCCCGCCTTACAGCGTAGGAGAAGCCGGGTTTATGAGCGGGCCGAAGCGTCGTGAAATCGGTCACGGTAAGCTTGCGCGTCGCGGCGTATCAGCAGCACTGCCCAACTCCGAGGATTTTCCCTACACCATTCGCGTGGTTTCAGAGATCACTGAATCCAATGGGTCCAGCTCCATGGCTAGCGTCTGCGGCACTTCCCTGGCATTGATGGATGCCGGCGTGCCAGTCACGGCGCCTGTTGCCGGTGTTGCCATGGGCCTAGTGAAAGAAGGGAATCGCTATGCGGTGCTGACGGACATTTTGGGCGATGAAGACCACTTGGGCGATATGGACTTTAAAGTAGCCGGTACCGACAAAGGTATTACCGCACTGCAAATGGACATCAAGATCGAGGGTATTACCGAAGAAATTATGGAGGCTGCACTAGCTCAAGCTAACGAAGCGCGCATCCATATTCTGGGTGAAATGAACAAGGTCATCAGCGAGTCTCGTGAAGAGCTGTCGGCTAACGCTCCGGCCATGGTCACCCTGAATGTTCATCCGGACAAGATCCGAGACATCATCGGGAAAGGCGGCGCCACCATTCGTTCCATCGTCGAGGAAACCGGTGCTGAAGTAGATATTAACGACGATGGCAGTGTGCGTATCTACGCCGAAGACGCATCTGCCAAAGATGCAGCAGTCGCGCGTATCCAAGAGATCACTGCCGAAGCGGAAGTTGGTCGTATCTATCAAGGCACGGTTGCTCGGGTAGTGGACTTCGGTGCGTTCGTTACGATCTTGCCCGGCAAAGATGGCTTGTTGCACATTTCGCAAATTGCTGAAGAGCGAGTTGAGAATGTTTCGGACTACATCAATGAAGGCCAAGACGTAGAAGTTGTTGTTTTGGATGTGGATCAGCGTGGTCGTATTAAGCTTTCCATCAAAGAGCTGGAAAACTACCGCGACCAAAACGAAGCTGGTTAAAACGACTGAGCTGAAAAACACAGAGGCACCGGAGTGTTGTCGGTGCCGGCGTGTAGGATCAAAAAGCCGGCGTCAGCCGGCTTTTTTTTGCTCAGCTTCCGGGCTTTACGCGATTTTGGATTAAATCATCCACCACCGAAGGGTCCGCCAAGGTAGAGGTGTCGCCAAGATTGTCGAGTTCGTTGGCTGCGATCTTGCGCAGAATGCGTCTCATAATTTTGCCCGAGCGCGTTTTGGGTAGGCCCGGTGCCCACTGAATGACGTCGGGTTTGGCAATTGGACCAATCTCTTTGCGCACCATGGCGATCAGCTGGGTCAGCAGCTCATCGGTATCCGAGTTATCGCCGGCCATCAATGTCACATAGGCGTAGATGCCTTCGCCTTTGAGGTCATGCGGAAAACCTACCACGGCCGCTTCGGCAACGCTTGGGTGCAAAACTAGAGCGCTCTCGACTTCGGCGGTACCAATGCGATGACCGGAGACATTCATGACGTCGTCAACCCGTCCTGTGATCCAGTAATAACCGTCCTCATCCCGGCGTGCACCGTCGCCAGTGAAGTAATAGCCCGGGTAGGTTGAGTAGTAGGTATCGATAACCCGCTGATGATCGCCGTAAACGGAGCGTATTTGGCCGGGCCAGGAGGCGGTGATGACCAGATTTCCGGACGCGGCGGTTTCTTCGATGAGATCGCCTTCTGGGTTCATAAGGGCGGGTTTGACGCCAAAAAATGGCCGGCTCGCTGACCCGGGTTTCAGGGCTGTTGCGCCGGGTAGCGGGGTAATCATGATGCCGCCGGTCTCGGTCTGCCACCAAGTGTCCACAATGGGACAGCGGCTTTCGCCAACGACTCGGTGATACCACTCCCATGCTTCTGGATTAATAGGTTCGCCAACACTACCCAGCAAGTGCAGTGACGCCCTAGAAGACGTATTAACGAAGTCATCGCCTTGAGCCATCAGCTGTCGCAGAGCCGTAGGCGCTGTGTAGAAGACATTGACTTGGTGCTTGTCGATGACCCGCCAACATCGGGAGGCGTCCGGATAGGTTGGGACACCCTCGAACATAAGCGTTGTGGCGCCATTCGCCAGCGGCCCGTAAACAATGTAGGAGTGGCCAGTAATCCAGCCTACGTCCGCCGTGCACCAGTAAATGTCGCCCTCTTGGTAGTCGAAGACATACTTGTGGGTCATGGCTGCATGCAGCAGGTAGCCAGCCGAGCTGTGCTGCACTCCCTTGGGTTTGCCCGTAGAGCCCGAGGTATAAAGAATGAACAGCGGATCCTCAGACTCCATCACCTCAGGTTCTGCGTGGGTGGATTGGTCTGAGGTCAACGATTCGTACCAAACATCGCGCCCCTCCACCCATTCGATGTCTCCGCCGGTGCGTTTCACAGTAACCACGGTATGAACGTTTGGACAGTCTTGCAACGCTTCGTCGGTATTAGCTTTCAAAGGTATCGACTTGCCGCCTCTGACCCCCTCGTCGGCAGTGATTACGGTTTGGCAATCGGAATCGAGAATCCGGTCTTTTAGCGATTGGGGCGAGAAGCCACCAAAGACCACACTGTGAATGGCGCCAATGCGGGCGCAGGCCAACATGGCATAAGCTGCCTCGGGAATCATTGGCATGTAAATGCAGACCCGATCGCCTTTACCAACCCCTCGCTGACGTAGCCCGTTCGCCAGTTGGCAAACGCGGTCGTAAAGTTCTTGATAGGAAATTTTTTGATCGTCCGCCGGATCGTCACCTTCCCAAATAATCGCTGTTTGGTCAGCGCGCTGGGGCAGGTGTCGGTCAATACAGTTGGTGCTGACGTTCAGCTGGGCGCCATCAAACCAAGCGACATTGCCATTGGGAATGTCTGCTTGGCTGACCGTATGCCAAGATTTTTCCCAGGTTAAAAAGGTGTTGGCTTGCTCTGCCCAAAATTTGTCGGGGTCTTCCACGGATTGAGTGTAGAGGCGTTGGTACGTGGCCTCGTCCATCAATGTACGTGCCTTGATGTTGGCCGGTACTGGGTACAGTTCGCTCACAGAAAATCTCCCCTTGCACGCGCGTCAGCGCCTAAGATTCGATAGGAATCAAGGAACGGTAGTAATCGATTAAATGGCGTGTGGCGGGATCTTGTTCTGACGCATCCTCGCCATGCATTTGCGCAAAGATCGGCAGCGCTAATTGCTTGCCGAGCTCAACCCCCCACTGGTCAAACGAGTTTATATTCCACAACACGCCCTGACACAATACCTTGTGTTCGTAGACGGCCAGCAGGCAGCCAAGCTGTTCTGGCCCGAGTTCGTCCAGCAAGATCGTGGTTGAAGGGTGCTGCCCGGCAACGCCCTTATGCGCCTGATCCATAGATTCTGGTTGGGTGCCTAAGGTCATCGCCTGACCTTGGGCAAATCCGTTTGCCAGCAGCCATTGGTGGTGCTCGGGCTGATCGAGATCATCCCGACCAACTAAAATGAAATCTGCGGCAAAACGACTGGTGCCTTGGTGCAGCAGTTGGTGATAGGCGTGCTGACCGTTGGTGCCGCAGCCGCCCCAAAGAATTTGCATAGTTCGATAGGACAAAGGTTTGCCATCGATGCTGACGGACTTACCGTTACTCTCCATTTCCAACTGCTGTAAGTAGTCGGGCAGCAGTGCCAAGCGCTGGTCGTAGCTCAGCACCGCCAGACTGTCGCAACCCAAGGCGACGGTATTCCAAGTTGCCAATAGGGCGGCGATCAGGGGAATGTTCTCGCTGGGTCTCGCGCTTACAAAGTGTTCGTCAGCTGCTCGCGCACCCGCAAGAAACTCCTCAAAAGCCTCGGTGCCGAGCTTTATCATGATTGGCAGACCGACTGCTGACCACAAAGAAAAACGGCCTCCCACCCAATCCCAGAGCGGATAAATTCGGTCTTCGCGTAAGCCGAATTTGTGGGCAAGTTCCACGTTTGCCGTTACGCCAATGAAGTGCTGGCCGACGGCGGCCAAATCGCCGGTGCGTTCCAAAAACCAGCTGCGGGCGGTGGTGGCATTGAGCTGGGTTTCCAAGGTGCCAAAGGATTTGGACACCACGATAAAAAGCGTGGTCTCTGGGTTTAAACCAGATAGGGTAAGCGCGATGTCTCGCGCATCGACATTGGCGACGAAGTGAATGTTCGGGCCGCCGTCATTGCCTCCTAGGTTGCTACTTTGACGACGATTGGATTTGCCTAACGCTGTAACTGCCAGCTCCGGTCCCAGATGAGAACCGCCAATACCGATATGCACCACGTCGTGAATAGTCTTGCCGGTATAGCCCCGGTAGTGCCCCGAGCGGATGTTCTCAACCAGTTCGTACAGGCGGGCTTTTGTGGCATGCACTTGTGCTTGCACGGATGCGGGTGCCTTGGGCGCGCCGTCTCGCAGGGCCGGGTGCAGAACTTGGCGATTTTCTGAGGCGTTAATCGCCTCGCCGCTGAACATGGCATCGCGCTTGGTGAACATTTGTGTTTTTTCGGCAAGCGCCAACAGCTCGTCGAGGATTTGCTGATCCACGCGCTGGCGAGAGAAATCGAATCGGCAGCTACCGATGGCCAATCGCAGCGCCTGATTCCGCGCGTCGTCTTGAAGCAGCGTCAGGCTTGGTGTGGCTTCGATACGTGAGGCAGAAGCGATTAGAGCTTCCCAGTGCGCAGGCGTGTGTGGCGTTGTCATGACTTATAGCAGCGTCGGATTGGGGTTAAAGAACTGCCGCGTCCCCTCCATTTCCAAGATTTGTTCGAGCAATGCGTGGAAATGTCGCTGGTTGTTGGCGAAGTCAATTTCCGCGGCGTTAACAATAAGAACGGGTGCGTCGGTGTAATAGTGAAAAAACTCTGTGTAGCTGTCTGCGAGGGCGTTCAGGTATTCGACATCAATGGCGCGTTCGAATTCCAAACCGCGCCCGAGTACCCGTTGCCGCAGCACCGGTGCCGGCGCCTGCAGATAAATAACGAGGTCTGGCTTGGGCGGGTCTATGGCGAGGCTTTTGTGTATTTGTTGATACAGCTCAAATTCTTCGCTATCCAAGGTTAATCGAGCGAATAGATCGTCTTTCTCGATCATAAAATCCGCTATCAGAGTTTGGTCGAAGAGGTCGTCCTCGGGTATCTGGGTTACCTGCTTGGCGCGATGCAACAAAAAAAATAGTTGGGTCGGTAGCGCTTGATTAGATCCCTCGGCATAAAAGCGGTCCAAAAAAGGGTTCTCGGTAACCGGTTCCAGCATTAATGGGTAGTCTAAAAGTTCCGCCAGTTTGTTCGCCAACGTGGTTTTGCCAACACCGATGGGCCCTTCAATGGCGATATACCGGGGCAGGCTGCTGGTTTGCTTGGCCAGGTTTACTCTCGCTAACGCATCGCCGCCGTCAGTAAGTTGCGGTGCTTGGCTGGGCTCAAGAAATGAAGCTTGACGAGTGGACACAGTAGTTTCTTTGACCTAACGAAATTGCGAACGCCGAGTAAGCACTATGAAGAAGACTTTCAGGGCCTTCAACTGTCGCCGGCCACGTTGGCCTCTCCTTCCCCGGTTTTTCGTTTTCTGCGGCTGCGTCGGCGCTTGCGTGGTGCTCTGGGAAGCTGGTCCATGAGGATTTTTCGGCCATTTTCATCCGCCGTTTGAAAGTCGGTCCACCACTGAGCACAAACTGCTAGCGCATCATCTGTTTCAGCTCGCAGACATAGAAAGTCATAACCGGCGCGAAATCGTTTGTGAGTCAGCAAGCGCTCAACTGAACGCAGGTTCCTGCTCTGCAGGCGCTCTTGCAGCATCCACACTTCCCTGGCGAAGGTGCCAAATCGCCGAGGTATGGCTACTGAGCTTTGTTGGTCTTTAAGAACCACGAAGGCAGGATCCTCATCGGTCTCGCCATCTTGGCTGCGTGCCCGAAAGTCATCCCAGAGCAGGACGGCAACTAAAAAGCCCGGCGTTATTGAAGCGCCGCTTTTTATTCGGTCGTCGGTGTTTTTCATGGCCGCCATCACCATTGGGCTACGCGGGTCGCAGGCGGGGAATAAAGCCTTGGCGATTGGGGTTTTGTAGATCTGCCGCCATGCAATTTCAGCGTAGCCGCCTAAAAAGAGCTTTAGGAACTCGTCAAATAGCCTTGCAGGCGGGATCGACTCTAGGCGCTTGGCGGTTTCAGGCACTAGCTCGAGTATCTTCGGTTCGATGGTAAAGGACAGCTTGGCTGCAAAGCGGATGGCACGAAGAATACGCACCGGATCCTCGGCTAAGCGGGTCGGTGTCTCTCCGATGAAGCGCAATTGTTTTGCACCGATGTCCTCTACGCCGCCAACGAAATCGATGATCTCGTTGTTGGTTGCGTCGTAGTAGAGCGCGTTGGCGGTAAAATCCCGTCGGAAGGCGTCTTCTTGGAGGGTGCCAAAAGCGTTGTCGCGCAAGATCATGCCTTTGTCGTCCTGAACCACCTTATCTGACATGGATCGCCGGAACGTGGACACTTCGATCAGGTCGCGGCCGAATCGAACGTGCACGATAGGGAAGCGGCGGCCCACGATTCGGGATCGGCGAAACAGTTTGACCACCGTTTCCAGTGGCGCGTCCGTTGCAACGTCAAAGTCTTTGGGTTTCACCCCGCACAGGGCGTCCCTTACGCAGCCACCAACTAAGTAACCTTGATAGCCATTGGCATTCAGAGTTTTGATGATTTTCAGGGCATTGGGGTCGAGGACTTTGGGGCCAAGCTGGTGGTTAATAATGCGTGCCGGTTTGGCGTGCTCGGTGGTCTTGCGCTTGAAAAAGCTGAACAACTGTTTCAAGAGTTTTCCCGACGCCCGCGTTGCTGGGTCTTTTTACGGGGTATGTTTAAGCGTTGTCGACGCTCCCAGAGACTCTTCCTGCTGATCCCCAGTTTCGCGGCCAGTTCGGTTTCGGTGAGATTTTCTTCATTTTCCTGAACGAAACGCACGAAGTAGTCTTCCAATGACGTTTGGCTTGGATCCGTTTCCTCCCGCGGCTCTGGCTCGGGTTCTCCACGGGGTTCAATGGCCAGCAGTGATTGACTAATAACGGCCCCGTCATCGGCAAGAATGACTGCGCGCTCTATGGCGTTGCCCAGTTCGCGAACGTTGCCAGGCCAGTGATAGGCCAGCATGGCTTCTTTAGCCTGCTCCCCGAGCACCAGTCCTGGCTTGTTAAGTCGTTGGCAAGTTTCTGCCAGCAACTGTTCCGCAATGTCGATGATATCTTTGCGCCGGCCTTTTAGCGGCGACAACTCCAAACACAGAACATTGAGGCGATAAAACAGATCCGGTCGAAACGCGCCAGATTCGGTGAGCGCCTTCAGGTCTTTATGGGTCGCGGCAATAATGCGCACGTCCACCGGTAATGCCTGAGCCTGTCCTACTTTTCTGTTCTCGCCCTGAACGACCTGCAGCAGCCGCGCCTGGGCGCTGGGTGGAAGCTCGGCGATCTCGTCCAGAAACAACGTACCGCCCGACGCGGCCTCCACCAAGCCAATACTCTCTTGGGGCCTATTTTCATAAGCCGCCAACCCAAACAGCTCAGATTCGATGAGATTTGGCGGCACTGTGGCGCAGTTGAGTGTAATTAATGGTGCGTGGGACCGATTACTGGCGGCATGGATGCCCCGGGCCACCAGTTCTTTGCCTGTTCCGGATTGGCCAAGAATGAGAACCGTTGAGTCAGTGGGTCCCACTTTGGCGATCCGCTGACGCAGAGTGTTCATCACCTCAGAAGAGCCAATCATTTCAATAGGCCCCACCACGCTTATGGGTTTGCGAACGCTGTAGGCAGTGGCCCTTTCGATGGCCGCCATCAGGTCACCGGTTGAAACCGGCAGCGCTAAGTAATCCTTGGCACCAGACTGCAGAGCTGCCACAGAGGCTTTCACCGTTGGGCTGTCGGACAGCAAGATGACCGGGCGTTGCGTGCTCAGGTCGGAGACATCGGCAGAGACTGCGGTATCCACAGCAACAATGGCGTCACAATTTTCAGCGGTCTCTGTGGCTATCGAATCTTGTTCAGTGACATCAACCCCCTGCTCGCGCAGTTGCTCGGCGATGTGCGACCGCCGGGAGTAATTTTCGTCAATGAAAAGAATGTGAGTCATAGGAGGATGGTAGCAAAAAACCCAAGGGAAAAATCCCGGAAAAACCGATGCAATAGCCGCGCTTCATCGGCTTAGGCTTGGCGAAAAGGCCTTAAAAATTTCGGAACGGCTGCCAGTTGCCAATGCTTCACGCCCCAATCTAGCCACTCTCTGGCTGACAGAGGTTTGTTCGGTGGCTGCTGGCCCAAGTAGTCGAAAGCTGCTCTAAGGTTGGTTGTCGCTATGTTGTTGTCCAAGGCGGGAGCAAGGGTTTGTTTTGATAATTTGGTGCCGTCTTCGTAAGTGAGAACGGGTATGTGCGCATAAGTTGGCGCTGGGAGGTTCAACTGCTCCATCAAATAGAGCTGCGGGAGTGTTTGTTCGTATAGATCCTCGCCTCGCAGGACGTGGCTGTACTGTTCTCCATCATCAACGGCGGTAGCGAGGTGGTAGGTCACCAAGTCGTCACGGCGCCAGATAACGAAGTCTCCAAAGCGCTCATTGGCGTTGAACTGTAGGACACCCCTGACGTCGTCGTGAAAAGACCGAGGCAGATCATCCACCCGCAAGCGTAGCGCGTGATCTGCTTGATAGTCTTCTTTGTTGCGACAGTAGCCAGGGTACACATCGGCCGTCTTGAGCTTGCTGCGAGAGCAATCGCAGTAGTAGGCCTTTGCGGACAAATGTTTTTTTGCCGTTTCATATCGAGTGGTGCGCTGACTTTGACGTTGCATCGGTGCGTCCCCCGTCAGGCTGTGGGCGGCTAAGCTTTCCTGGATTTGGGCCAACGCCTTGAGGTCGCAGCGCAGCGGGTCAATGTCATCAATCCGCACATGCCAACGGCCGCCGCGCTGCTTGATGTCGCAGTAGCTGGCAACCGCGGTTATGAGGCTGCCCATGTGCAAAGGACCGGTGGGAGAGGGGGCAAAACGGCCCGTTAGAGCCGTGTCTGCTGAATGCGCTGTTGTTAGCTCAGAGGATGTCAAAGCCGAAGCCCGAGGCAGATTTTTAGCCGTGCATCTGCTTTTCTTTGATCTCGTCTAACGCCTTGCAGTCCACGCATTGAGTGGCCGTAGGTCGGGCCTCTAGGCGACGTAGACCAATCTCAATGCCACAGGTTTCACAGTAACCGAAATCATCGGTTTCCAGTAAATCGATAGTCTTGTCGATTTTTTTGATCAGCTTTCGCTCGCGATCCCGCGTTCTTAGTTCAATGCTAAATTCTTCTTCCTGCGTTGCTCGGTCTGCAGGGTCAGGGAAATTCGCTGCGTCGTCCTGCATGTGGTTCACCGTTCGATCCACTTCTTCCATTAATTCAATGCGCCAAAGGCTCAAAATGGAACGCAAGTGGTCTAACTGTCCCTCACTCATGTAGGCTTCGCCGCGCTTGGGCTTGTATGGCGTGAAGTTGCGGAACTGAGAATCCTTGGCAGCTGCCTTGCGGCGCGGTGCAGCGGCGGTTTTTTTGACTGTTTTTGCCTTTGAGTTAGCGGCCATAATCAATCCTATATTATGAGGGCTCGGTGCCCCAAAATCAGAAGGGCGCGAAATCTACCAGATGCCGCAGTGGAAAACCACACCCGGCCCGCTGAGTTTTTGTGAAAACCCTCAAGCATTTGTCCAGTTCTATCGATAGTTCGACGATGCAAGGTGCACTCATCTATATTGAGAGATTTCAAAATGTTCGCAAATCGCACAAAAGAAATATCGCCGTTTGTTGTGATGCAGTTACTTCAGCGCGCCGAAGAATACGAACGGTCTGGGAAGACAGTGGTGCACCTTGAAGTCGGAGAGCCAGACTTTCAAACCGCAGAACCCATCGTCAAAGCGGCGCACAGTGCCATTGACGCAGGTCGCACCAAATACACCTCGGCACCGGGTATTGCGGAGCTGCGCCAGCGAATCAGCACCTACTATCAGTCCATGGGTGTTTCCATATCGCCAAATCGCATCATGGTTACCAGTGGCGCCAGTGGTGGGTTGGCCTTGCTCGCCGGATTGTTGCTGAATCCCTCGGATAGATTGCTGATTACTGACCCTGGTTACCCCTGTAATGACGTATTCGCCCGCTTGGTAGGTGCCCTTCCCAAGGCGATACCGGTATCTGCCGACCACCGTTTTCAGCCCACACTGGCAAGTTTTCGATCAGCTTGGTGCGATCAAACCCGAGGAGCGCTGCTGGCTTCTCCTAGTAACCCTACTGGAACGATGCTCGGCGCGCAGGATCTGGCGGATATGGCTGCCTATGCTCAAAGTCGCCAAGGTTTTTTGATTTTGGATGAGATCTATCAGGGGTTGCATCACAAGGAACCCGAATACGTGTCGGGTTTGGCGGTGACAGATGATCTTTACGTGCTGAACAGTTTTTCCAAGTTTTTCGGTATGACGGGGTGGCGACTGGGTTGGGTGGTAGTTCCCGAACAGGCTGTCGAACCCATTACCGCGTTGGCCCAAAACCTATTCATATCGCCAAGTGCGCCCGCCCAGTATGCAGCCCTAGCGGCGTTTGATGACGACGCCATGGCAATACATAAAGCCCGCCAACAGGCCTTTGTGAGCAGGGCTCAGTTGTTAAGTCGCGGTTTGGAAACTTTGGGTTTCAAGATTCCTGTGGTGCCAGACGGGGCATTTTATTTGTACGTCGACATCAGCCACACGGGAATGAACAGCACAGACTTTTGTTGGCGTTTGATCGATGAATATCAGGTGGCGGTGACACCGGGTGCCGATTTTGGCACCCATCAGGCGGACAACCATGTTCGCTTTGCTTACACCACCGATGAGCGGAGTATTGCCGTGGGCTTGGAACGCATTGACGATGCGCTTCGGGTTTGGGGGGTAACAAAGTGAAACTGCCGAAACTTTTCACCGGCACGCTGGTCAAGCGCTACAAGAGATTTTTGGCGGATGTGGTTACGGCTACGGGCGAGACCATAACGGTTCATTGCCCCAACACGGGAGCCATGACGGGTTGTGTTGATCCGCACAGCAGGGTTTATTACTCCGAGTCAGATAATCCCAAGCGCAAGTACCCCTGCACGCTGGAGTTTGTTGAGACGCCCGGAGGCTTGGTCAGTGTCAACACCGGGCGGGCGAATACCCTGGTTGGTGAGGCTTTGGCACAAGGACAAATTCAGCCCCTGTCTGAATTTTCAGACATTAAAGCAGAAGCAAAAATTCCCGACGGTGGCGGCCGTTTTGATTTTCTGGCGCTAGATTCAGCCGGGAATGCGGCCTATGTCGAAGTGAAAAGCGTGACCCTGCTGCAGGCGGGAGGGCGCGGAGAGTTTCCCGACGCGGTTAGCGAGCGAGCTTTGAAGCACGTGGTCGCTCTGCAGCGGATGGTGTCATTGGGTCATCGCGGCGTTTTGATTTTTTGCGCGCAACATTGCGGGATCGAATCAGTCAGCCCGGCTTGGTCAATTGACCCGAACTACGCCCAAGGTCTCGTCGACGCGGCAGCATCTGGTGTTGAGGTCTATGCGCTGGCCTGCAAGACCGACTTAGAAACCATGTCCATTGACCGCCAGATTGACGTTTGCTTCAGCTAGCGGTAGCTGAGTCTTTGGGGCGGTTCGGTAGCTCGCGCCATGCCATGAACTCCTGATGCTCAGGAGGACAGGTAACGGTCTTTTAGGGTTAGGTAGTCTTCAAGTGAGGGCAATCTTGCACCGAATTGCATGATGACCTGTCCCGCTGCATGGTTGGCGAAGCGAGCCGAATCCTCGGGTAGAGCGCCTCGAAGGCGGGCGGCTAAACAGGCGCCTGAGAACATGTCGCCTGCGCCGTTGGTATCGATGGGAGTACGTGGATCACCAGCCACATCGGCGATGCCAGAGCGCGATACCACTCGGGCGCCTTGCGCGCCAAGGGTCACATAAACTTCCTTAGCGATGTCTGACAGTTCGGAAATCGCCACGTCTAGTCTGTCTGTGTTTGCCCATGCAAGGGCTTCTTCCGCGTTACAAAATAGTGTGTCGATTCCGTTGCCCAAGATGGCGGTCAAACCATCGCGGAAAAAAGAGACCATGGAAACGTCTGAAAGGGTCAGCGCGATCTGTTTGTCAGCCCCGCGGGCGACCTGGCAGCCGTTGACGGCTGTTGCCACGCTGCGTTCTGAGGACGCCAGATAGCCCTCCACATAAAGTACCTTGGCGGTCTCCAGTAGAGTCGAATTTATTTGGCTTGGCTCAAGGTCACTGGAAACGCCGAGATCTGTGCACATGGTGCGCTGGCCGTCAGGGGTTACCAAGACCAGACATTGGCCCGAGCGCCGGCCATCTGCCGCGGCTTCGGACAGTGCTGAAATCTGTATGCCGGCAGTACGCATCTCTGCGTCAAAATGCTTGCCATTTTCGTCGTCGGCCAACCGGCATGTGTACGCTGTGGTGAGGCCGAATGCTTGAGCTGCGAAGATGGTGTTTGCCGCCGAGCCACCGCTAGCTCTGTTCATGGGCAGATGCTTGAGCTTGTCTGCCAGATCGGCCATCTGTGCGGAATCGACCAAGGTCATATGTCCCTTCGCTACTCCCGCTTCCGATAAGAAGCCATCGTCTACCTCTACATCAGTGTCAACAATGGCATTGCCAATTCCATACAGATCTAACATCACAGGTCCTTTCTTGGTGAAATTATAGGATTGAGAGATGGTCTATGAGATCACGGATGCGAGCGCTAGGTCAGCAGCAGCTAGGGTTTTTTGGATTTCTTCGGCACCGTGCTGGGCGGATAGAAAACCAGCCTCAAAAGCAGATGGCGCAAGATAAATGCCCTGATCTAGCATGGCGTGAAAAAAAGCGTTGAACTGATCGACGTTGGAGCCGGCGACGTCATCGAAGTTGCAAACCGCGTCTTGGCCAAAGAAAAAGCTGAACATCCCACACACGTGATTTTCGCAGAGCGAGATACCATATTTCGCCGCTAAGGCCAGCATTCCATCCACTAGGGTTTGGGTAGTGGCGGTCATCGTCGCATACACATCTTCAGTGAGGTGATTTAACGTCGTTAAACCCGCGGCCATGGCAAGGGGATTTCCGGAAAGTGTGCCCGCTTGATACACGGGACCAGCCGGTGCAATGCAGTTCATAATGTCGGCACGTCCGCCAAAGGCTCCCACCGGTAATCCGCCGCCGACGATCTTTCCGAGAGTCGTGAGATCCGGCTTAATACCGTACAACTCCTGGGCCCCACCGGGCGCCACTCGAAACCCCGTCATTACTTCGTCGAAAATCAGCACGGCTCCGTGTTGGTGACATAGACTTTGCAATCTTTGTAAATAGCCAGTCTCGGGGGGTATACAACCCATATTCCCGGCGATGGGTTCGACAATTATGCAGGCAACCCGATCCCCATAAGTCGCCATCAAAGTTTCGATGGCTTGGGAATCGTTGAAGGGTGCCGTGAGTGTGTGCTGGGCCAGCGACTCAGGGACCCCCGGAGAGTTTGGCAGCCCCAAGGTTAGGACCCCGCTGCCAGCCTTCACCAGCAAGGAATCCGAGTGCCCGTGATAGCAACCGGAAAATTTGACGATCATGTCCCTGCCAGTAAAACCTCGGGCCAGTCGGATGGCGGACATGGTTGCCTCGGTACCTGAATTGACCATTCGTACTTGTTCCATGCTAGGCACGAGGGCTGTGATCTTTTCTGCCAGCAGAATTTCCAGTTCGGTTGGTGCGCCAAAGCTCAGCGCTCTTTGGGCTTGTTCGGTAACCGCTTGAACCGTCGGTGCGAAGTTGTGCCCTAAGATCATGGGGCCCCACGAGCCGACGTAGTCGATGTATTCATTCCCGTCCACGTCGTACAGGTAAGCACCTTTAGCATCGGCGAAAAATATCGGGTCTCCGCCAACGCCCTTGAAGGCGCGAACCGGCGAGTTCACGCCACCCGGGATGGTTTTCAAGGCTCGTTGCATCAAAGCTGCGGAAGTATCTCTTTGCATGGGGTCTCTTCGTGGGGTTTTACGGTGTCTGTTCGTGATGTTTGCGGTGGCTGAACTCGTTCCTCAGAAGGGTTTGATGACCACCAATAGTACGACTGGAACTAACAGGAGCACCGGCAGTTCGTTGTAGATTCTAAAATAGCGCTCACTGTGTTTTTGACGGTCTTCGGCAAATAAGCGAACCATCCTACCGCAGTTTAGATGGTAGCCGACTAGGCCAAGGACCAGAACTAGCTTCACCCAAATCCAGTAAGCGGTTGACAACGCGGCCCACCCTTGAATGAGCATCCAAAAGCCCAAACCCAGCGCGACCAGCATGGACGGCGTCATGATCAGGCGGTAGAGCTTGTCTTCCATAACCTTAAAGCGTGCGTTGCTAATTTCGTCCTCAGCGCTGGCGTGGTAAACGAACAAGCGCGGCAGGTAAAAAATTCCTGCGAACCAGGTTATCACGCTAATAATGTGGAAGGCTTTGAGCCACAGGTACATCGGATCGGCCTCCGGCCTCCAGAAAACAGCTAGTGTAGCCTTTGGGGTCAGGGAAAGCTGCTGTTCTGGGTTTGAAACAACTACGACGGTCTGGGCTGTGCGGCCCGGATTGTAGAGCCGTTGGTGCAAAACCACAGCTGCGCAGCGAGGTTTGTTTTTTCCGGTTGCTGGTATAGTGGCGTTCTCGAGTAGGTTCTCGAGACTTTAGTAACTTGTCTAGGAAAGCGTTGTGCGCTATCGCGTGATCATTGAGCAACCCAAGTGGCGCAGATGGATTTTGTGGACTGGCGTGTCGGTATCGCTTTTGGTCGCCGCTGCAGTTGGCGTCTTATGGGGCGCTTCCGTTGCCCAAGGTCAGATTCGTGAAAACACGGACCTCACCCAGCGGGTACAAGGATTGGATACAGACAATAAGGCGCTGCGCGCTCGCCTAACTGACAGCGAGCTAACCATCGAAACGCAGAAGGCGACCTCCGTTGCTTTGCGCGACGAACTGACTCAGTTGTATAAGGTCAATGCAGACCTAGAAACCGAGCTTGGTTTTTTTCGGAAAATAATGGCCCCCGGTGAAGTGCCGGAGGGGGTTCAAATTGAGCGCTTCGAAGTTGAACCGATTGGAAACCTTCAATGGGCTGTCCGCGTTACATTGATTCACGTTGCAGAGCGTCACAAAGTGGTTGCCGGAGACGTCGAGTTTAGCTTGATAGACGAGATCGATGGCTCCGATATTGAGTTGGCGGCAACGGATGAAGCGGGCAGCGTACTCGCCAGCGAGTACCGCTTTCGTTACTTCCAAACGATTGAGCAACGCGTATTGCTGGCGGCGGACGAACAGCCAAAAGCGGTGAAGGTAACAGTTCGAGGAAAAAAAGGCGTGATAGCTGAAACGGAATTCGCATGGCCAATTTCATAATGCAAAACTCGACGGTTCGATCTATTAATAAATTGCGTCGTTTATGGATTTAACGAAAACATTGCCAATCATGGGAAAAAAGAAAGAAGTAACGCTCATTGCTCGAGATGCGGAGTTGGCAGGGGATATCAGTTTTTCCAGCCAACTGATCGTCAACGGTATCCTGAAAGGTTCCATTACTGGCGTTGAATCAGGCGCGGCAGTCACGATTAGCCCGTCAGGTCGGCTTATCGGTGATATTCGCGCCCCAAGAGTCCTGATTCATGGCAAGGTGGAAGGCACGGTTCACGCCATAGAGACGCTGGAAGTCGCAGAGGGCGCGGTAATCGAAGGCGATCTGCACTACCAAGTGCTGCAAATGCATATGGGCGCATCTGTTCAGGGGCGTCTTATTCACACGGTGCCTGAACAGGCCAACAAGGAAGATGTGGGGGTCCAAGAGGACGTCGCCTCGCCCGCAGGAGAACAAATAAAAAATGGATAGGTCGTCTTATGCAACCTGAAATCGCATTGTCGGAAAAAGCAGCCAAAAAAGTGGAACATCTGATTGCCGAAGAAGGCGATCCGTCCCTGTGTCTTAGGGTGTTCATCACTGGGGGTGGTTGTAATGGTTTTTCCTACGGTTTTACCTTTGACGATACCGCCGCCGAAGACGATGCGGTGATCGAAAAGTCTGGGGTGCGCATGCTCGTGGATGCCATGAGTTACCCCTACCTTGTCGGGGCTGATGTTGATTATGTGGAAGACTTATCCGGATCCCAGTTTACTGTGATGAACCCTAATGCAGCGGCTACGTGTGGCTGCGGTAGCTCCTTCTCTCTGTAGATCCGTCACGCCAGCTCTGCGGGATCTAATCGCCCCGAATGTTGAGGCATCGGCGATTGCGCTTTCCACTGCCTCGATGGGCTTGCCAACGGTGGACCTAGGGGGGGTAGATCGCCCCAAGAATTCGTTCGCCGTCGGCGCCGGTGGCAGTGCTTAAATTCCCCGTAAGGTTGCTGATGCGCCGGTAGGCCAGCCAAGCAAAGGCCGAGGCTTCGAGGGCATCGCCGTCCACACCCCAGTGCTCGGTCGCCTTAACGTCACATTCATGACCCAGTTCGAACAAACGAGCCTCAATTCGCCCCATCAGATGTGTATTCAGGCGTCCGCCACCGCATATGGGCACAAATCGAGGCGCGCTCATCACAGCAGTAATGGACCGAGCGATACTGCAAGCGGTCAGCTCCGCCAACGTTGCTTGCACATCGTGGGCCGATACTGAACGGTCATCCAATGAGCTACCCGAATGCTCTAACCAGCCCAAGTTGAAGTATTCCCTGCCCGTGCTTTTGGGTGGCGCCATGGCGAAATAGGGGTCGGATAACCATTGCGCCAGTAGGTCGTTGTCGCACCGCCCTCCGGCGGCCCAAGCGCCCCCGGCGTCGTAACCAGCGGCATCTTTTGCAGCGTGGTGATGGCGATACCACTCGTCCATCAAGCAGTTGCCCGGACCACTGTCGAATCCCTGATAGCTGTGATCTAACGGAGAAAGATTGCTTATGCCGCCAATGTTGACCACGCAGGTTTCGGGGCCTAGGTGTCCAAATACGACGTGATGAAACGCCGGCGCCAGCGGCGCGCCCTGTCCACCGGCGGCCATATCCCGGCGACGAAAGTCCGCAATGGTTTGAATGCCGGTGGCTTCGGCGATTCTGTTGGGGTCGCCAATTTGCAGCGTAAACGGGTGATCCGCGGTGCCGGGTGGGCGGTGCCTTACCGTTTGTCCGTGACTGCCAATCGCGGTGACGCTGCTCGCTGCTATGTTGATCCTAGCGAGCCATTCCCGAATGGACTGGCCGATAAAGTCACCGAGCCAACTGTCGCATGAACCAAGGAGCTCAACATCCGATGAATCGGGCTGGCCGCAGACCAATAGCGCACTTTGCAGTTCCGTCGGTATCGGCAGCGTTTCTGCCGCTATCACTGCCACCGTCTCTTGCTGACCATCGCCGGCGTCGACTGCTTCGCGGATTTGGATCAAGGCCAAGTCCAGACCGTCGACACTTGTGCCGGTCATACAGCCAACAAACAAACCGTTTTCGGTAGTCATCGCTCGGCTAGGGCCAAGACCACCTGATCAACGAAGTGATCGAGTAGAACGATGTTTGGGTAAGTGCTTGTTTTGAAGTTCGCCATTTGCGTAGCCCCCACCGGCTCGGCCTCTGGCAGCTTGACCGTTCTGGGGTTTTGGTGCACGCCATTGACCAAGAACTCATAGTGTAAGTGAGGGCCGGTAGCCCATCCCGTCGATCCAACGTAACCGATGGTTTGTCCTTGCTTGACCTTTCGTCCTTTTTTGATGTTGCGCGCGAATTTGGACAAATGCAGATACTTTGTGACGAATTGTTCTCCATGACGAATGACCACGAAGTTGCCGTTGGCCTGGGTGCGACTGGCAATTTCAACGCGTCCGTCTCCAGCGGCCAGAATAGGTGTGCCTTTTGGCGCGGCGTAATCAATCCCCCTGTGTGGTCTGATCGTGTTGTGCAGGGGGTGCTTGCGTCGCATATTGAAACTGGAGCTGATGCGAGAAAAATCTACCGGTGCTCTGAGGAAGGCCTTGCGCATGCTGAGGCCGCTGGGATCGAAAAAATCCGCAGAACCGTCCTCGTCTTCAAAGCGCACGGCTGTGTACGCCTTGCTTTGATTAACAAACCGGGCAGCCAAAATATCGCCATAACCAATGAATTCGCCGTCGAGGTATTGCTCCTCAATCACAGCGAAGAACTCATCCCCTGGCCGTATGTCCAGCACAAAGTCAATGTCCCACTGAAAAATTTGCGCCAGTCGCATAGTGAGGCTGTCCGGTAAACCTAGGCCTTGGCTGGTGAGAAAGAGGCTGCTGTCGATCCTGCCATGCTGATAGGTCAGCACTTTTTCGGGTGTCCTGATGATCTCTCGGCTGGAGAAAACGTCATCAGCATCTCGGCTGAATTCAATGCTCTCGAGGGGACCGGGCTGGTAGATCAGTTTAACGAGTTCACCATCCTTGCGTAGAAATTGCAGTTCTGCCCCCGGGAAAATACCCGCAAGCGCCTCTCCGTGCTTGGTCTTGGTCAGGGCATGCAGGGTTTTGGCAGACAACTTGTTGCGTCCAAAAATTATCGCCATGTTGTCGCCTTCTTGGATGGTGAGAGCCTGAACCTCAAGTTCGGGGGCTTCCTCCAAGGCCGGCTTGGGTTCTGGTTTAACCTCGATCAGCGCTTGCTTAGGTTCAATCGTAAGCTCGATATCTTCAGGGTGCTCGGGCACAAAGCCTGTGGATACAAATATCAGAGTGACAATGGCTACGGCGGTCGCGAGGCGCCGGTGCAGCAACGGTATCTGAATGGCTTTCAGCGTTTGTTTCAACATCAACGTTTGGCGATCTCACCGCGTATAGAAGAAGGGATAGGAACTGGCGGGCTCGATTATAGGAGATTTTGTCGATAAGCAAAGCCGGGTGCCGGCACGACACCTGCCGATATCTTGTATCCTTTGGTAAGGTGCGCCGGGCGGCCGATGTGCGACCCCAGTGAGTTCAATGCTCTTGGCGATGGCAAAGCGGCCGCAGGCAGAAAAATCAAGCGAGAGGAAAGATCAGGAATGGACCCACAGGCCTTTATTGAAGAACTGCGTTGGCGGGGATTGGTCATGCAAGTGTCCGATGAGAAAGGCTTGCTGGAGTATCTTGGTTCCGGCCCCAAAACTCTTTATTGCGGCTTTGATCCCACCGCAGACAGTCTCCATATCGGCAGCTTGGTGCCTCTGTTGGCGCTCCGCCGTTTTCAGGAACAGGGCCACCGGCCGCTGCTGCTGCTCGGTGGGGCTACCGGGCTGATTGGTGACCCTTCTGGACGAGATGACGAGCGATCGCTAAACGGCTCGGATACCGTTGGCCAGTGGGTGGAGGCATTGCGCGCTCAAGTCGAGAAGTTTTTAGACTTTGAGGCGACAAACGGTTCGGGTGCGAAGATCGTCAATAATCTCGATTGGACCGCAGGGCTGGATGTCATTGATTTCTTGCGTGATATTGGTAAGCACTTTTCCGTTAACACCATGATCCAACGTGAGTCGGTCAAGGCGAGACTGGAGCGGGTAGATCAAGGCATTTCTTATACCGAGTTCAGCTACATGCTGCTGCAAGCTATGGATTATCTGCGCCTTTCTCAAAATGAGGGTTGCCGTCTGCAAATCGGCGGCAGCGATCAATGGGGCAACATTGTTTCAGGTATAGATCTGATCCGCCGGCACACTGGCGAGAGTGCCTATGGTCTGACGCTTCCTTTGGTAACCAAGGCCGATGGTACGAAGTTTGGTAAGTCCGCCAGTGGTGCGATTTGGCTGGATCCGAAAAAAACCTCCCCCTATACCTTTTATCAGTTTTGGCTAAACACGGCAGACGCAGACGTCGTCAATTTTCTGCGCCTGTTTACGTTTTTGGACAAACAGGCTATCGGCGATCTTGAGGCGTTGATGGAAGAGCACCCAGAGCGGCGGGAAGCCCACCGCAAGCTGGCGCAAGAAGTCACAACCTTGGTTCACGGGCCTGAAGCCCTCACTGCGGCTGAGCGCATTACCGCGGCCATGTTTGCCGGTGACATGTCCAGTTTGCAGGAGCAAGACCTGCAGGCGCTGTATCAGGATGGATTGCCAAGCAGTGTTTGTGCGGAGGGCACAGGGTTGCTGACAGCCTTAGCGGAAGCAGGTTTGACTAAGTCCACGGGTGAAGCGCGAAAGCTAATTCAGGGAAATGGAATCAAACTCAACGGCAAGCCTGTTGCTGATGCAAAGGCGGTGTTGACTGCGGATGAGGCGCTATTTCAGCGCTTCTACTTGATTCGTAAGGGGAAAAAGAACTACCACCTGTTGCTGCTTAGATAGCCTCAGCAGGCGAAGGCAAAAAAAACGTTAACTTTTTTAATATTCTGGTTGCGCGGCAACCCGATATGCGTATTATACGCCTCCCTTGCAGCGCAGCCCACAAAGCTCGCAGCAGATCTTTAACAATATAAAGCAAGTGCATTGTGGTTCTCCCAACGCTGGAGCCTTGAAACACAGGTATCTCTTTGGAGAGAAGCAAAATGTACAAACAAGCCATTCGTGTGGGAACACGTAATTCGTTT
>JAYNPH010000007.1:0-5111 GCA_038113685.1 Gammaproteobacteria bacterium | reverse complement strand
CAATAGCATTCAGCGGAACCTTTCGGCCATTCGCAGCTTCTACCGCTTTTTGCAGCGCGAAAACGTCGTTTCAAGCAACCCCGCAGCGGCCAGTCGCGGCCCGAAGCACAAGCGCCGGTTACCCAAAGTATTGGATGCAGATCAGGCATTCCAGCTCTTGAACTTTGAGGATATGTCGCCGCAGACCCTTAGGGACAAAGCCCTATTAGAACTGTTCTATGGCAGCGGACTGCGCCTGAGTGAGGTTGCGAAGCTGACCAACGCTGACCTTGATCTGGAGCAAGGAATGGTTCGCGTTACCGGCAAAGGGGGCAAAACTCGGGACGTGCCACTAGGCCGTTTATGTGTACGGGTATTGGCACGCTGGCAGGCGGTTAGTGGTCACGGTCATTGGCTATTTCCAGGCCGCGGCGGCAACAGTATTTCTTCCCGCACGGTGCAAAATCGGCTGAAAAAGGTAGCCGCCCAACAGCTAGGCGATACCAGCCTGCATCCACACATGTTGCGCCACAGTTATGCCACGCATATGTTGGAATCGTCCGGGGATCTGCGAGGCATTCAGGAACTGTTGGGGCATAGCGATATCGCTACGACCCAAATTTATACCCACCTAAACTTTCAACATCTAGCCCAGGTGTATGACAAAGCCCATCCTAGGGCCATGGCCAGCAAAGTTTCTGGACCAAAGGACAACCAAGGCTAATGCGAAAAACGGATTCCATTCGGGTTATTACCTTCGACCTAGACAACACCTTGTGGGATGTGGGGCAAACCATTCGTCGCGCGGAAACGTTGCTCAGGGAGTGGATGCAGACCAATACGCCGGACGCACTGGCCGTTTACGCCTCGGGAGCGATCGAGGAAATCCGTGCTGACATTGTGGCCCGCCATCCAAATCAGCGACACGACTTATCCTTCCTGCGCACCGAAGTTCTTCGGGCCTGTATGCTGGAGAGCGGCTTGGCTGAAAGCCAAGCCAAACGAGCAGCCGAAGCTGCCTTTGAGGTATTTTTCGTTGGCCGCAACGATGTGGTTTTTTTCGACAATGCCCTAAAAGTGCTGGACGACCTGAGCCAGCGCTACCGTTTGTTCGCCCTTACCAATGGGAATGCGGATATCCACCGGGTGGGCATTGGGCAGTATTTTGAGGGAGCGGTAAGCAGCGCCGACGTGGGCGCCAGTAAACCGGATCCGGCGATGTTCAGCGCTGTCTTAGCTCGGGCTGGCGTGCAGGCGCCTGAGGCCGTGCACGTTGGTGACCACCTGTCAGACGATATTTTGGGGGCCAATCGAGCCGGTATGCGCTCCATCTGGTTCAACCGTGATGGTGCCCACGACAACAACGGTGACTCACAACCCTCCGCCGAAGTTCAGTCCTTGTCCGCCCTTCCCGACTCGATTGCAGGGTTGTCTTAACCACCAATTAAGCGGGTTACGGTGTTCCTAAGCTAGATACCAGATAAGCCTTCACCGCCTCGATGTCACACGGCAGCGGTTGGCTGCGCTTGGGCAGGCCATTCAACGCCGTTAAAGTAGGGTGGGTCGGCTCTGTGCCAGTCGCCTCCTCCACCGCCTCTGGAAACTTGGCAGGATGGGCGGTTCCCACGACCACGACCGGGCTTCGCGAGTGCGCATCGGATTGCTCGACAAGGCGCTTGGCTGCGTAGTAACCAACCGCAGTATGCGGATCTAAAACATAACCAAACTGTGCGTTGACATCTCGCATGGCCTCAAGAGTCTGCTCGCGATTCACGGCAACGCTGGACAGCAAGGCCTGCGCTGGCGGCGCGCCGATGCTGGCCTGCCCTTCGGCAGCAAACTCTTCCATGAATTGAGTCAGGCGCGCACTGTCTTCATCAAAGTGATAATACAAAAAGCGCTCAAAGTTACTGGCAACTTGTATGTCCATGGCCGGGGAAATGGTCTGGTGCACTGTGCCGCGAGCGTAGGTTCCGCTGGCAAAAAAACGCGCCAAAATGTCGTTGTCGTTGGTTGCCACCAGCAAATGCTTTATTGGAAAACCCATGCGCTTGGCCAGATAGGCGGCAAATACATTACCGAAGTTCCCTGTGGGCACACAGAACACCGATGGTTCGCTGTGACGCAAGCTGGCATAACCGTAGTAGACAATTTGCGCCAGCACCCGAGCCCAGTTAACGGAATTCACCGCACCCAACTGATATTTCGCCTTATAGTCCGCGTCCGCAAACACCGTTTTCATAATGTTCTGGCAGTCGTCGAAGCTTCCCTCTAACTCGATACAGTGCACATTGCCATCCGCAACCGTCGTCATTTGCAGCTCTTGGAGGGGGCTCACTCTGCCCTTGGGGTACATGATAAAAATATCGACGTTTTTTTGGCCGCGCACACCGTCGATGGCAGCGCTGCCCGTATCGCCGCTGGTAGCACCAAGGATATTCAAGCGCTGTTGACGCTGGCCCAAAACATGCTCAAAGAGTTTGCCCAACAACTGTAGAGCCACGTCCTTAAAGGCGAGTGTCGGCCCGTGAAAAAGCTCCAACACGGTGAGGTCGCCCAACTCCTGCATGCCTACAACATCTTCGTGGTCAAAACTCGCATAGGATTGCGCCACGAGTTCTTTCAGCACATCCGGGTCGATATCATCGATGAACAGCGGCATCAACTCCTGGGCCAGTTCAACAAAGCCCAGCTCTCGCCACTGCGGTAACTTGTCAGCAACGTCAGGGATGTTTTCAGGCACCAATAAGCCGTTGTCAGAGGCTAAACCCATCAACAAGGCGTCGCTAAAACTCAAACCCGACACTTGGCCTCGGGTACTTTTATATTTCATGAACACTCATCAGAACCATAGCAGGCGCGTAGTTTAAACCTTCCAACCATCGGATGACCAAAAAGTTCGAAAGATAGCCACAAAAAAGCCGCCCGAAGGCGGCTTTTATTGAAGCGACGGCTACCGTCGCTTGAAGAGTTATCTACTTAGAAAACTCTGGGTATGCAACGATGCCGATCTCAGCAGCGTCAGCGCCTACCAACTGATCTTCATCCGACAGACGAATGCCGAAGATCATCTTGATCACAAACCACACTACCAAGGCAGCGGCGAAGGTGAAGCCAAGAATGGTGGCTAAGCCCGTGAGCTGTCCTGTTAGGGTGGCGCCATCGGTGGTAATCAGTACCGCCATCAAGCCCCAGATACCGCAGGTACCGTGAACCGAAATCGCGCCCACTGGATCGTCGATGCGCATTTTGTCCAGCGCAACAATAGACAGCACAACTAGCAGACCACCAACCGCGCCGATCAGCATGGACTCAACGTTGGTGCCAGACAGAGGTTCTGCGGTGATCGAGACCAAGCCTGCAAGTGCGCCGTTCAACGCCATGGTTAGGTCTGCCTTGCCAAACATGATGCGGGCGAGGATCAGCGCTGCGATCAAGCCGCCTGCGGCTGCCATGTTGGTGTTTACAAACACCTGAGCAACGGCGTTGGCTTCGTCGATGTTGCTTAGCTTCAGCTCAGAACCACCATTAAAGCCGAACCAGCCGAACCAAAGGATGAACATACCCAGCGTTGCCAGCGGCATGTTCGAGCCTTGAATTGCATTAACTTCGCCGTTTGGACCGTACTTACCTTGGCGCGGACCAAGAAGCAGTACGCCTGCAAGGGCAGCTGCCGCACCGCACATGTGAACAATGCCAGAGCCAGCAAAGTCTACGAAGCCGGCGTCAGACAAGAAACCACCGCCCCAGCTCCAGCTTCCCTGCAGCGGGTAAATAAACCCTGTCATGACCACTGCAAATAGTAGGAATGACCAAAGCTTCATACGCTCCGCTACGGCACCGGAAATAATCGACATCGCCGTTGCAACGAATACCACTTGGAAAAAGAAGTCGGATCGAGCGCTGTAATAAACGTCACCGCCAGAGGCTAAGACGTCGTCTACGGTGTTTTCCGCACCGATCAGCATGCCGCCGCCACCGTACATGATGGCGTATCCGACCAAGAGATACATGATGCAAGAGATGGCGAACAACGCCACGTTCTTGGTCAGAATCTCAGAGGTGTTTTTGCTTCGCACCATGCCGGCTTCCAGCATGGCGAACCCTGGGGCCATGAACATCACCATGGCGCCCATTATCAAAAAGTAGAACGTGTCTACTGCGTAACTAAGTTGAATCAGATCTTCCACAATCTTCGCTCCAAATTTTTATTGGGGGGCCTAAACTGCTCCGGGCCCTGTTTCTCCAGTACGAATGCGCACAGCTTCTTCAAGGGCCGTCACAAAGATCTTGCCGTCCCCAACCTTGCCGGTGTTCGCGGACTTGCTGATTGCTTCGATCACTTGATCCTGCAGAGCGTCATCAATCGCCGCTTCGATTTTTACCTTGGGCAAAAAATCGACGACGTATTCAGCTCCTCGATAAAGTTCGGTGTGCCCCTTTTGGCGCCCAAACCCTTTGACTTCCGTTACCGTCATGCCTTGCACGCCGACTTCCGAAAGCGCTTCGCGAACATCGTCCAACTTGAACGGTTTAATAATCGCGGTGATTAACTTCATTGTTTTCTCCTAAACGTTAGGGACACCCAGATCGCTTAAGCGACCTGGCACCGATTTGATGTGGAAGATCAAATGCATTTCGCACTGAAATTTTCTACGAATCGGACGGCGATAGATACCTTTAAGCATCAAACGCAGCCATTTCACTCCAATTGATCTTCCAACCAACGGTCCCACCGCCGTTAAAGCAAAAGGCGTGCCTACTTTTGGTATCACCGAGCCATTAACGCTAAGTTGGACAAAAACGCCCGTAATCGTTGAATATTCAGAAGCTTTTCCCCCGGACACTGGCTTATCAAACCCAATATCTGTGAGTTTCAACACGTCACTCACCGGCCCGCGCCCTAAAACAGGGCGTACGCACCAAGCGGAAGCGTTAGATTGGTGCGCGTGGACAACGGCCGTAGCGCGTTTGCACGATTGCTCACAGGAGCCCGAGCATTTCGCTGTTTGTCCGACCGAGAGCTTCGATACAGTTATAGGGCTTCAGATGGAATAGCAGTACACTCGATCATCATTTCGACAGGAATCGCCATGCACGCAGACCCGTTCACCACTCTGCTTCGACCTATA
>JAYNPH010000006.1:0-19920 GCA_038113685.1 Gammaproteobacteria bacterium | reverse complement strand
GTGCAGCGCTTCTGGCAGAGCAATCAGATTACGAAATACCAGATGTGCGGGGGCGAAAAAAAAACGGACGATGGCTGGTCGAGCTTAACCCAGAGACGTTGCCTCGGGTCAGACTAAATACGACATACGCCAGCCTGATCAAAGAGGTAAACGCCGGACCAGACAAGGATTATCTCAAGGACAATTTGCAGGAAGCCAAGTGGTTTTTGAAAAGTCTGCAGACCCGGCACGACACCCTACTCAAGGTTGCGACCAAAATCGTGGAGGTGCAAAGGGACTTCTTAGAATACGGGGCAGAGGCGATGAAGCCACTGATCCTTGCTGATATCGCGGAACAAGTGGATCTGCATGAATCGACAATCTCTCGAGTAACCAACCGCAAATATCTTGCCACACCCCAAGGCTTGTATGAGCTGAAGTACTTTTTCTCGTCTCATGTTGGGACCGCATCAGGCGGCGAAGTCTCTAGCACCGCGATTCGCGCGATAATCCGTAAGGTTACCGCGGAAGAGAACCCACGCAAACCGTTGAGTGATAACAAAATCGCCGCAATACTGGCCGAACAAAACATCAACGTAGCACGACGCACAGTGGCTAAATATCGAGAATCCATGTCTATCCCACCATCAAACGAAAGGAAACAGTTGGTCTAATGTGACGCCCAGTTACGAAATAGTTTTGCACACCCATTTCGACGAAAGGACAAACCAATGCAACTCGATATCACCGGACACCAAATTACGCTAACCGACGCTCTGCAACATCGCGTCAGAGAGAAAATGCAGAAGCTCGAACGCCACAGCGATGAAATAACTCACATGCACGTCGTTCTAAACATTGAAAAACACAACCATCAAGCAGAAGCTACGGCCCACATCCCCGGGGCTGAGCTGTTTGCTCTGGCAGAAGCTGATGATATGTATGCAGCGATCGATTTATTGTCTGATAAACTCGACCGACAGCTTCTTAAACACAAAGAGAAAAACGTCGCGCGCCACAATGGCAGTCATACCCGTTCGGCACGACACAACATATGATGCCAATGCCGCTTGACTGAAAAGTGAGCGCATCGTGCCGGCATCACGGGTTAGGCACGACGCATGGGGTAAACCTAAATTGCAACGGTATGAGAACCTAACCGAATGATCGACGAACTCAGAGTTAGCCAACTCGTAAGTCTTGAAGATACGCACCACAATGTGCAGGTTCCAAGCCGCAAACGCCTGTTTCAAACCATCGCGGAAGATCTTGTCAGTCCTTCTCGCCAAGACCGTGAAGAAGCTATTGACGAAATCTACGATGCGTTGGTTGAGCGTGAGCGGCTTGGCTGTACAGCCCTAGGAGATGGCGTTGCGATCCCTCACTGTCGCACCGACTGCCCAGCGATTTCAGGAGCCTTTTATACCTTGGAAGCGGGTATCGACTTCGAGGCGCCGGACGACCTTCCCGTTGACCTAGTCTTTGTTCTGATGGTGCCGATACACGAGCAAACAGCTCACATCGCAGCGCTGCAGCGCTTGGCAAGAATTTTCTCCCAGCCGATGCACTTGAGCCGTCTGAGGGCAGCGGTATCGGATGACACTTTGCTGCAAGAGCTTTTGAGCATCGATGAAGGTCTTGAGCAAGTCGAACCCAACCGCAAGCTCGCATGAAGCTCGTCATTGTCAGCGGGCGTTCGGGCTCCGGCAAATCTACAGCGCTGCGAACGCTCGAAGATGCCGGCTATCACTGCGTAGACAATTTACCGGTGGATTTGCTTGACCGTTTGATTGAGCGCTACGCCAACAGCCAAGGAGAGCTGCCCAAGGTTGCCGTCTGCATCGACGCCCGCAGCGCCGGACTGGAAAAATTCCCGGAACTGTTGCTGCGCTTACGTCAGCAGGGCATCGACACCCAAGTGCTCTACCTCGATGCTTTAAGTCCAACCCTAGTTAAGCGTTTTAGTGAGACACGTCGCCGTCACCCATTGACCAGCGCATCGGTGGATTTACGAGAGGCCATCGACGCAGAAGCGAAAATCCTCGCCAGTGTTGCGGATCTTGCCAGCCTGACTATCGATACGACGAGAATTTCCAGCAGAAGCCTTAGCGAACAAATTGTGAACCGCATGCTCGAGAACGACGGCGCATCGATCAATTTGCTCTTCCGGTCTTTTGGCTTCAAACACGGTATTCCGGTCGATACAGACTTTGTATTCGATTTGCGCTGTTTGCCTAACCCGCACTGGCAGCCAGGACTGCGGGCCCTGAGTGGTCTGCACCAAGAGGTCATTGGTTATCTATCGGCCCAGCCCTTGGTCAATGAATTGTTCACCGACATCTCGGGTCTGATGGAGCGGTGGATTCCGCGGTTTGCTGACAATGATCGGGTCTACCTCACGGTGGGGATCGGTTGCACCGGGGGCCAGCATCGCAGCGTCTATATGGCCGAGCGGCTGGGACGACACTTCGCATCGAAGTTCGATCACGTTCTGATACGCCATCGGGAGCTCAAGGAAACAGTGGCAAACTGATACCCTGTGACGCTCTGCACGTCCACTTTGCACAAATTGTTCTGATCCCTAGGGTGCTTGAGCTACTATGCCACTTCGACTGAGGATCGAAGCGCTATGCAAAATACCAAGTTAACGATCATTAATCCGCTGGGACTGCATGCAAGGGCCGCATCTATGCTGGTGAGCACCGCCACTAACTTCGCTTGCGACATTCGAATCAAAAATGATCAAGGGGTTGAAGCCGACGGTAAGCGCATCATGAGTTTGCTGCTGCTTGGCGCAGCTGTCGGCACCACCATCGAACTTTTCGCCGAAGGCGAAGATGAGCTCTCAGCAATCACCGAGTTAAGCAGGCTCATCGAGGCCGGATTTGATGAATTGGATGACGCATGACCAGCGACCAAGCGCACTTTGAGGAGGTCCTTGAGGGTATCAGCCGCGGCAGCACGGGCGAAATCAAAGTGCTTTTGGCATCCCTTCGCCCCAGTGAAGTCGCCAGCGTCATCGAAGCAAATACGCCTGATACCCGTCGCATCATTTGGGGTTTGATTGACGAAGAGGTCAGAAACCAAAGCCTGCAACACCTGCGGGATGATGTCCGAGCAGAATTTTTGGAAGCCATGGATACGGCCCAGTTAGTGGCAGTGGCAGAAAACCTGGACACCGACGACTTTGCTGACATTTTGCAGCAACTCCCCGCTACGATTACCAACCAAGTTTTGGGCAGCTTGGACAGTCGCGACCGCGCCAGAGTGGAATCGGTACTCTCCTATCCCGAGGACAGCGCCGGCGGTTTGATGAACACCGACACCATAACTGTGCGGCCGCGTCACGCCGCCGAATTGGTTTTGCGCTATCTCCGTTTACGCAGGGATCTGCCGGCATCCACAGATTCCTTGGCCGTTGTTAACAGCCGAGATGAGTATTTGGGCAGCCTACCCCTTACCAAACTACTAACGGCAGATCCTACGGTGACGGTGCGCGAGATTATGAATACGGAAATACCGGCCATTCATGTCGGCGACGCCGACACGGAGGTTGCGCGCTTGTTCTCAGAGCGAGACCTTATTTCAGCACCCGTCGTTGATGACAACGGATGTTTGGTGGGCCGAATCACCATCGACGATGTCGTAGACGTTATCCTTGAGGATGCCGAAGAGGCGCTGTTAGCGCCGGCAGGTTTGGTTGTCGACGAGGATATCTTTGCGCCGGTTCGGCGCGCTGTGCGCCGGCGCGCGGTTTGGCTGGGCATCAACCTTGTGACGGCACTATTGGCCGCTGCGGTGATCAGCCTGTTCGAAGAAACCATCATTCAGGTTGTTGCATTAGCGGTGCTCATGCCCATCGTTGCCAGCATGGGCGGCATTGCCGGTACTCAAACCCTCACACTTGTGATTCGCGGACAAGCCACCGGTCAGTTGGGCCGAAGCAATTTGCTGTGGATGCTTAACCGCGAGTTTGTCATTGCCGCTCTTAACGGATTGCTCTGGGCAACATTGGTGGCTTGCGGTGCATCTTTTGCTTTTGATGACCCCAAGCTGGGCGTAATCATCGCCGTAGCCATGGTAGCCACTATCTTGATTGCGGCGGTGGTGGGCAGTTTGTTACCCAGTCTCCTGCGTCGCCTAGACATCGATCCTGCCATCGCCGGCGGCGTGGTGTTGACGACCATTACCGATGTAGCAGGCTTTTTTATTTTTCTAGGTTTGGCAAGTTGGGTCTATTTGTAGTTCGACCCGTCAATCCAAGGGCGCCAGTCTGGCCTGATCTGACCAGTAGCAAGCTGCTTATGCAGCAAGGTTCGTTTATCAAAGCCTTTGATTGGCAGCGTCTTTGACTCGCGCCGATCTATTGACCGGCCACTGTCATGGCGTCTAGCAATACGCTGGGGGCTCGAATACTGCTACGCTCGTCGATGTCGTCGCCCAGGGCAACAATATTGAGCAGCATGTCTTTCAAATTACCCGCCAAAGTAAATTCAGCCACCGGATAGGCAATTTCACCGTTCTCTATCCAGAAGCCCGATGCGCCTCGGGAGTAGTCACCGGTGACACCATTCACGCCCTGCCCCATCAGTTCGGTAATCAATAACCCTTGATCAATACCGGCGATCAGTTGGTCTTTGGGTTTCATCGGCCCGTCAAGGTGCAAATTGTGGACGCCGCCGGCATTGCCGGTGGTTTCAAGGCCCAGTTTACGGGCGGAGTAGGAGGACAGGATGTAGCTGCTCAAGTAGCCATTGTCGACAAAGACATTGTCTCGAGTGGCTACCCCGTCACCATCAAAGTAAGCGCTTGCCAACCCACCCTGCCTAAGAGGCTCTTCTCTGATGCTCAGCCACTCCGGCAAAACACGCTGCCCAATAGCGTTCAGCAGAAAAGATGCCTGTCGGTATTGAGCACCGCCGCTGATCGCGCCGTTCAGGTGTCCGATTAATCCTGCCGCCAAATTTGGTGCCAAAATCACCGGGTATTTGCCCGTGGGCGCCTTACGGGGTGACAGCCTCGCCAGCGTTCGCTTGGCCGCCTCTAAACCGACCTCAGCAGGATCCTCAAGCGCACGCCACTGACGAGACAGGCTGTACCAGTAATCCCGCTGCATGCCATTGTTGTCCTCGCCGATTAGCACGCAACTTAGGCTGTGCCGCGTGCTGGGGTACGCTCCCAGAAAGCCATGGCTGTTGCCATAAACTCGTAGCGCCTGCTGGGTGCTAACCTGAGCTCCGTCTGAATTCGTCAGCTTGCTGTCAAGGGCCAGCCCCGCTTCTTCACAGGCGACAGCCATGGCGGTGGCCTGCTCTGGTTCGACCGGCCAATGATTGTACAGCCCAAGGTCAACCGGTCCGGATGCCATCAAATGCGCATCGGCTAGTCCACTGTGAGGATCTTCTTCAGTATGTCGCGCAATGCCTTTTGCAGCCATAACGGTTTCCCGTATCGCGGCTTCGCTGCTATCAGTAGTACTGGCCGATCCTTTGCGTTTACCGAAGTACAGGGTTATCCCAAAACCACGATCTTGATTGAACTCCAGATTTTCCAGCTCGCCTTTGCGTACGCTAACCCCCAAGCCTTGTTCCATGCTGACCGATACCTCAGCCTCATCGGCACCTTGGCTTTTGGCCTCGCCTAGAATATTTTCAACCAAGGCGGTCAATTCTTGCTGATGGTCTATAAACTCCAATACCCTGCTTCCTTTAAATTATCGAAATGTCAGAAGAACTCTCTAAATCAGCGCTCAAGCGCGAAGCCCAGCGCCTACAAAAACTGGGGCTGCGTCTGACCCAGTTAAAGCCTGACGTTAGGGCTCGCATCGAGATGCCGCAGGATCTTCGACAAGCCCTAGATACCCATGCGTCCATCAACAGCCGCGAAGGCGGCCGAAGACAAATGCAGTTTATCGGCAAACTCATGCGCAAAGTCGACGCCGAGTCGATCGAAGCGCAGTTGGCCGACTTAGACGGCCAGTCCGCGGCAGCTCGCCACTTCTTCCACACGCTAGAGCAATGGCGGGACAAGCTCATAGCCGAACCGAGCACGTTAACTGATTTTATTTCCCAACACCCCGGTGTTGAGAGGCAAATTTTACGACAGCTGGTCGCTGCCGCTGTCAATTCGAAGCCATCACCCCATGACGATCCCAGCGATGCCCACAAGCGCGCACAGCGAGCTTTGTTCAAATTTATTCGCAGCACCTTGACCGAAGATTCCTAGCAGCTCAGTGCTTTTGAACCAAAGAACGGCAAAACAACCACGCGGGTAAAACGCCAAAAAGCTAGGTAGCCGTTCCTCCGACGACGATTTCATCTACCTTGAGCGTCGGTTGACCGACCCCAACGGGTACCGACTGCCCATCCTTGCCGCAGACACCCACGCCGCCATCCAGATCTAAATCGTTACCCACCATGGAAATACGGTTCATTACCTCTGGCCCGCTGCCAACCAATGTCGCTCCGCGAATGGGCGCTGTTACCTTGCCGTTTTCAATCAGGTAGGCCTCGGTAGCGGAGAAAACAAATCGGCCAGAGGTGATATCCACAGAACCACCGCCGAAATTGACCGCGTAAATACCTTTATCGACTGAGCGAATAATGTCTTCCGGCAAGTCCTTACCCGGAAGTATGTACGTGTTGGTCATGCGGGGCATCGGAACGTGGGCATAGGACTGACGCCGACCGTTACCCGTCGCCGCTACGTTCATCAAGCGCGCATTGAGTTTGTCCTGCATGTAGCCTTTCAATACACCGTTTTCTATCAGCACCGTGTTTTGGGTTTGCGTACCCTCATCGTCAACACTCAGCGAACCCCGTCGCGCCTCGATGGTGCCGTCATCCACCACGGTGCAAAGCTCCGATGCCACCTGCTCGCCTACTCGACCGGAAAAAGCGGAACTTCCCTTGCGATTAAAGTCTCCCTCTAAACCGTGACCCACTGCTTCGTGGAGCAAGACTCCGGGCCAACCCGGGCCAAGTACAACGGGCATCGGACCAGCGGGCGCATCGACAGCTTCTAGGTTGACCAAGGCCATGCGCACGGCTTCGCGTGCCAAATTTTCGGCCCAAGAATCTGCGGTAAGGGATTCCAAGCTCCGGCGGCCACCGCCACCGGCATTGCCGCGTTCCCGGCGGCCTTGGTGCTCAACGATGACAGACACATCGAAACGCACCAGCGGCCGAATATCAGCTGCTAGGGTGCCATCGCTGGCCATGACCAACATGGTTTCATGATTTGCTGAAATCCGAACATTTACTTCTTTTACTCTCGGGTCTATCGCTCGTGCGACTTGATCGATTCGTTGCAACAGCTGCACCTTGTCCGCATCGCTCAAACTGCTGATGGGATCATCCGCTGGATAGAGCGCCGGATAGTCGTTTGTACGAAAACCCTGCAACCTTCGCGGATCACCGACGCTAGCGATGGATTGCGCTGCTTGGGCTGCCTGCTGCAACCCTTCAAGGCGAATGTCTTCACAGTAGGCAAAGCCAGTTTTTTCCCCGGCCAAGGCCCGCACACCGATGCCGGCTTCCACGCCAAAAGATCCGTCTTTGACGATGCCATCCTCTAGGCCGAAAGACTCACCCCGAGTGCTTTGCACAAAGACCTCACCGTAGTCGATATCGCGATTCAAAAGGCCTCCAACACTGCGTTCGATTACCCCAAGGTCTATACCCTTGGCCTGCAAAAGTTTCGCTTCTACCTTTGTGACTGCATCGTTCATATCTGAGTCCGTTCTAATCTAATTTTTTTAGCAGACCATCCCGCGGCCGTTCGCCCGACCGTTGGATTGATCATCTTATTCTGTGTCATCAACGGATATGGGACTAACGCTGATGTCTGTCTGATCCGGGCGGCCTTCAGCCTCTTGGTCTTTAAGCAAATTCGGCGAAAGACGTTCATCGCCGGCATCTGCAACGGCAATGTCTTGGTTGAACAAATCGATGAAAACTACGTTCGGGTTGCTGAGCTCGCCGGATACCGCAAATTTAGCAGAACTCATGCGCTCGATCGGTTTGCGGAACACTCGCTCGCCTACTGCAAGGCCAATTCCGGCCACTGGATTTGCCAATGCTAAGTATGCAGCGTACCAAGGCAGGCTGTCACTTACGGGCAGGGTCACGATCATCTGGGCGTCCAATCGGTCGTTGCGCAGATCGGCCATACCCCCAAGTTCGTAGCGCGAAGAGGTACTTTCGATCACAAGATTTTCCGTAAACGTAAGCTTTCGATCCTCCAGTTGAATCGTTCCTGCTGCTTGTTCAAAGCTAATGCCCTCTCCGACTACATCGGAAAAATCTAAACTAATCCGCTTGGTTAACGCCGTAATATTCAGCAAGCTAACTGCTCGCAAGCCCGGGCTAGGCGTTTCGACGTCAAAAAAACGACCGTCGGTGGCGGCAAGGGAAAGGGCGCCTTCGCCGGCAGCGATATCGATATTGGCCGGGGACCCGGCCCAGGAAAGATTACCGCTGACGGAAGCTGTCGTCGTTGTTGCAACAGGCGCATAACCCCAAAGAGGCAGAGTTTTCGCCAGATCCTCGACATCGACGGATCCCGAAAAGGCACTGACGTTGTGCCGCAAGTCCCAGCGCAACACACTGTCAGTAATACCGACGCCGTTGACTAGGACATCATCAATATCAAACCGCACGGCATCCTGCTCGGGCACAATATCGAACTTCCAGCGACCGAACGCTTCGTCGCCCAAGTACAGGCGATCAATGAAAACCTCGGCGCGAGGCAGGGCCCGACCGGTGCTGAGGTCAATGGGATCTACATTTCCCAAAAACGTCTCAGCGTAGGGATATAACGCCGGCAGGCGCAGTTTCAGCAGGTCGATCTGCGGGGCCCGCCCAGAGTCCGAGAGATCGACGCTACCATCGATGTCCTGACCCTGTACCTGAAAAACCAGCAAATCCGGCGCGCTTTGTGCGCTTAGAGAAACGTCGGGGAAAGTCAATTCGTTAATCACAAGTTCGCCAACATCCAATTCGCGGATTTGCCAGTTGAACGGTGTCTGCACAGCTGGCGCCCCGTCCACGGACACCCAATCGGCAAGGTCGACACGATCGAGTTTTCCGCTGACCACAAAACCCTCATAGTCGGCCGCTACGTCTATCGGCTGCGCACTGAGACCCACAGCCCCCCGGACACTGCCCTGCTCCGGTATAAAGACCCGGCCCTTGGTCAGCCCATACCGCCAATCTAGCTTCTGGTGATCCGCGCCAAAGGTCAGCAAGAATTCGCTGGTTTTTAGAACTCCCTCGGGTTTGCCAAACTGCGCTGGCAGGTCGACGGCAAAGCCCCTCAGATCTGTATCGACTCGCAACTGCGAGTCGCCGCTGCCATTCATGGTTAATGTCAGCTCTCCCTCTAAATAGTCCTCTCCCGACAACACTGAATTTGGCTGCATATCCGCCAAGTAGAAGATGTCGTCAGCAGCCATCTGGCCTTGGAAACCAAACCGCAGATTCTCAGGATCGTGGGAGACATCAACCCGTACCGACTCATCAAATAGTTCTCCAATCACCTCACCTTGCAGATGATGAGGCAGCGAAAACGTCTGTCGGCCAGCCAGATTTTTCCACGCTAGACGGTATTCGGGCATATTCAAATCAAGGGAATCAAAGTCCACGCTCAAATCGACTTTCAAGCCGGACTCACTTCCCAGCGCACCACCCAAGGGCACCGCTATCTCAGCGGCATAACTAACCTCTCCCTCGGCCGTCCATTGGGGCGAGACGAAACTCAAGGACTGCTGCAAAGGCGTCGCTCTGATCAAATTCAGGAGCGCGCTGCCTGTGGCCTTGCTCGCTAAGTCTAGGAAAACCGTCGCTCGACCGGGTTCAACTCTGACATTTGCTCCGTCCAAGTCCAAACGAGCAACCGTTCCTCGATCAATTGTGCCGAACGTGATTGGGCCGGCGACGTGCACCTTGCCTGCGGCGTCAAGCAAAGGGGGCCAATCCTGAGTGAATTTCACCTCGGCATTCTGGAAATTTGTGGTCATTTCGAAGCGACGGCGACTGCGGTTTCCGGGCAACAGATGAATTTGACCGTGGTGAGCTATTGCCACGTCCATAAGCTCACCCGATCGCGGTGCGTCCTGCAGCCATTGGCGAAGCCCGTCGCTAAGCCTGCGAGGTAAATAAGGATCCGTGCTCCCGGTTAGGATTCGGTCAATGGTTAAACCAAGTGTGAAACGCTGTTCCTCGCGTGAGCTTGGCCGCGACGTCGCAAATCCGCCTTTGATGAGACTGATACCAGAGTACGCCTCAATATCCTTGCCGCGAACAGACGCATAACCCGGCCGGAAAAGCAGCATCAGTTGTCCCTGCACTTGTTCGAAAAACCACGCGCCCGAGAACACCGAAGGAAATTCCATGGTGACATTCCGGCCAGACACACTCATGCCAATATGCTGAAGGTCGCCAAATATGTCCGCATCGGTGTTGGTGAAACTTGGGGACCCCCGATAGGCCGACAATTCCAGCTCTCTGGCCTGCGCGGTGAACCCAAACCCCAATTGTTCGTCGTAGTAGGCGACCAATCTTTCCACGTGTCCCCGAACATTCAGCCCAGCGACCCACTCACCCAAAATTGTCTCTGGTACCAATACGTCGTTGCCCAACCGCGTAATCGGCCCCAGCTCAATGTTTTCGACCACCGCCTTGGCAAGCAAATCCTCAGCCGCAAACACGTCGTTGAAGGCGGCTGTCATCCCTAACGCCGACATCAGCTCATCCGCGTTCAGCAGAAAACTCACCTCTGGCAAAGATAACGGCGCTCGGTCACCGGCTGACAAGGCACTTTGCAGCCGCCCAAAAAATTTTTGACCCAGACGTTGAACATCAACCGACGCCGCGAACCTTGGCGTCGTCCCGACTTTCACTAGCGGGGATTCCACAACGCTGATCTCGGCTGACAGTCGCCCTGTGCCCAGTGTCTGCGTATCGCCACTTTCGCTTTCAAGCCAAGAGCCTTCGGACACAGTCAAAGCCAATCCAGTAGAACCAAGCAGTCCAGGTGCGATCTGCAAATCTCCCTGAACACCGAGTCGCACATGGGGCATCGAGTGCGAATCGCTGCCGGGGTCTAAGACTTGATGCCGAGTCAGAAAAATCGATAACTTTCGCTGCGATGACGCCGCAGTTGGACTGGCAATTGAGGCCGCCAACCTGACGTTTTGCTCGTCATTGTCGATGTTAAAAGCAACGTCGTAATCAGCAGTGACGCCTTCACGCTCGAAGGACACCCGCACACGAGCGTCTGCTGAGCGGGTGTTTTGAGCAAGACCCACAAAATCAATGTTCAGTGGTTGCTCCTGCGCTCCTTGCAACTGCCAGCCCGCTGATGTGTGTATCAAACCAACCTGACCACTCATGACATAGGCATGAGCAAAAACAAGGTCATCACTCAGCAGACTCGAAAAAAAGTCCAACTCCACCTCGACGTCACGCATTTCGCCTGCGGCAAAGCCTACATAGCCCGCGCGCACCACTGGATTAAACCCGCGCCAGTCGCCGCTTAGATCTACCACTTCTATCCGATAGGGCTGCAGGAGCATGTTTACCCGCGGCGTCAAAGCATCAGAAAAACTCAGCAACACGCGCCCGGATAGCTGTAGACCCGCAATGACACAACTGACTACAGTGCCCAGCACTAAGGCCGTTTTTAGCACCTTGGCCCACGGTGACCGCGGTTGGGCGTTGCTTGATTGTGACGTCGGAAGAGACAAAGCGTGGCTATCGGTGGCTTTGGGAAACAAAAAACAAATCAAACCGGCCCGGCAAAAACTCTGGATCAACTTGCAGGCGCAGTTCGTGTCCGAGCTTGGCAGACAGCGCGGCGTAAATGGTCGCCTCTTCTTCCAACAACCGGTCGGCGACCGCCGCCGTGGTTATTAGACTGTAGCTACCCTTTCGGCTTTCATGCTTGTCCGCCGCGACGGACGCTTCAGACAACAACGCCCGAAATATCTCCATACAGACGGACTCCGGGGTTTTGGTTAATCCCGAACCTTGGCAGTGCGGACAGTCACCGCACATTTGCTGCACCAAACTTTCCCGAACACGCTTACGACTAACCTGCACCAGACCTAATTCCGAAAAACCAAGTACTCGCGTTTTGGCAGGATCGGCAGCAAGGTTTTGCGACAGTTTTGCTAGCACGCTTTGTTGGTGAGCGAAGTCGGTCATATCAATAAAATCGATCACCACAATGCCGCCCAGATTACGCAACCGCAACTGACGAGGAATCGCCGCCGCTGCCTCCATATTTGTCTGAAAGACCGTTTCTTCTAGGTTTTTACTGCCCAAAAAGCTGGCAGTGTTGACGTCGATGCTGACCATGGCCTCAGTCTGTTCAATCACCAGGGTACCGCCGTTGGGTAAGCGCACCCGCGACTGCAGGGCCGCAGCGATCTCATCTTCAATGTTGTGCCGCGCAAACATGGGCCTGTGTTCGCGATAAAGGCGTAATTTCTCCTTATAAGCCGGCGCATACTTGTCCAGATACTCCCCCAGCCGCTGGAAGATGTCTGCGTCATTCACCTGTATGGATGCGGTTTCAGCACCGACCAAATCTCTAACCAATCGGGTTTGGATCGGCAGTTCGCGATGCACCAAGCAACCTGAGTGCAGACCTTTGCGCTGTTCCTGGATCGCCTGCCACTGCTGCACCAAGCGATGATAATCCTCATTTAACGGCGGGGCTTGCGCACCCTCGCTCTGGGTACGCGCTATGACGCCATATCCACAAGCCTCGACCAAGGGGCGTAAAAGCGCGAACAAGCGCTGTCGCTCTGCGTCGTCTTGAATGCGTTGAGACAAGGCAACTTGATCGCTGGTGGGAGTAAGCACCAAATATTTCGAGGCCAGCGCTAAGCGAGTGGACAGACGGGCACCCTTCGTGCCGATTGGATCTCGCTCCACTTGCACCAGCAGTTCTTGGCCATCGTGCAGCAGATCTCTAATTGCGGGTTTGGAGCCGGGATCTTGCCGGGTGCTTATGCGGGAGGTTTTTACATCGGATGCGTGCAAAAAACCCGGACGCTCCAGGCCTATGTCAATGAACGCCGCCTGCATCCCCGGGATGATTCGCACCACCTTACCGAGATAAATATTGCCGGTGACGCTATATCCTGACGAGCGGGCTAAATGCACTTCGTGAACCGCGCCGTCCTTGACCAGAGCAACACGGGATTCAAAATCAGTAACCTGAATGAGCAACTCTTCAGCCATTGCGTCTTTCATCCCACGTTGGAAATCCTGCCTGTTTCAGCAGGTCTTCGGTCTCCAGCATTGGCAAGCCTATGACGTTGCTGTAGCTGCCTTCAACGCGCTTGACGAAAATCCCCCCAAGACCCTGCAGCGCGTAGGCTCCGGCCTTATCTTGAGGTTCCCCGGTTTCCCAATACCAAGCAATCTCGTCCACACTGATGGGCCGCAAATAAACCGTGCTTGTTACGACTTTGCTGTAAGTGACGTCACCATTAAAAAGCGCAACGCCGGTAAAAACCTGATGAGCGCATCCAGACAGCTGCTGAAGCATTTGTATGCAATGTGCTCGGTTCTGCGGTTTTCCCAAGAGAGCACCATCTTTCACAACTATGGTGTCGGCGCCCAAATTTAATTGGCCGGGCTGCCACCCTGCCTGCGCCTTTGTTTGCGCCAAACGCCCAACATAAGTTTCCGCGCTCTCATCTTGTATTGGCGTTTCGTCAATATCTGCGGGAGCGACATCAAATTTGAGACCCATTTGTGTCAACAAATCGAAGCGCCGAGGCGACTGAGAAGCCAAAATCAGGCGTGGTGTATCACTCGACATCAGGGCGCACGCACGCGGTCAGAGGATCGGCTGCCTAACCTGTCGTACAACGGCCAAACCAACATACTGGTCAGAGCGACGGTCAGCGGCTGCAGGACCCAAGGCTGACCATGCAAAAGATTGAGTACAAATGCCCTGAAAACTTCAGCAAAAAACACAATCAAAAAAATCATGACCATGCGCTGCACCAAGGTCTGGAGCACCAGACGCTCTTGGAATCGCATCAGATAAAAAGCAGTCGCTGCGAAGATAGCGCCGTTTAAACCCAGCGGTTCTGCCAACATCGCATCTACAAAAAAGCCGCCAAACCAAACCGAGGTAATTGCCCGACGAAACAGCGTGCCGTCGTCCGCTCGACCACCGGTAAAAAACGCCCGGAAAAGAGCCCCTCGGAAGTGTCCAAGGTGAAAGACCCAAAAAATCAGCGCCAGCAAAACCCACTGGGGGCGCCAGAAAAGCAACCACTCGGGCACAAAGCTGGGCGGCCGGGCAACCTCTAGCACTAGGCTTATCGGGAAAAGCCAAAGGACGGTAAAGCCCAGAGGACGCATGTTAATTCTCTGCCTTTTCAGCATTTGCCGAAACGCCCGCATCGGCAGGCACCTCGGAACCGGCGGATTTAACGCTGCTGTTGGCAATAATTAATACATGCCCAACCTTCGACAAAGCTGCCGCCGGCTTCACCGTCGCGCCCAAATAAGGCGTGTCTTGCACGCTCCCTAAACTTGTTACGACACCTGCCGGATAACCGACTGGAAATCGGCCTCCCAAACCCGATGTCTCTATCAAGTCGCCTGTTTGAATATCTGTCGACGCGGGCAAATCCTCTAAAAACAAAGCGTCAGGGCCGCCAATACCACCCAAGATCATGCGCACCCCTGTTCGACTGTTTCTTACCGGAATCGCGTGATCTCGGTCTGTTATCAACAGTACCCAGCTGGTGTCGGCCGAGACCTCGACGACCTGACCAAACACACCCTGGGCGTCCACAACCGCTTGACCACGGCTGACACCGTCCTCTCGCCCCTTATCCAACAAAAGTTCAGCTCGCTGAGGGTTTGGCGACACGCCAATAATTTCTGCGATGGTTACTTCGCTTGGTAGTTGGGCTTTAGAGCCCAGTAATTGTCGTAAGCGCGTATTTTCTTGTTGAAGATAGTTGAAGCGCTGCTGTTGTTGCTGAAGTAAGAGCAGTTGTTGCTCGAGACTATCGCGCTGCTGTAATAGGGAAGCTCTGTCCGAGGTGATGTCCGAGACAAACTCTGCAATTTGATAGGGCGCTTGTGCGGTGGCAAACACAGGCGAAGCAGAGGTCAAAAGCCCGCCACGAATACTGATGAGGGCAGACTGCAGCGGCGTTGGCGCCCTGTGCGTGCCCACGTTGTCCGCTCGCGAGACAGATTCATCGAAGGTCATCAACCCAAAAGACGCCAAAAGCATGGCCAACAATAAGTAGCCAGCGCTCGGTCTCTTGGCAAACAGCGTCTTAATTTCACCCCTCCAGCGTTAACGGCTTCCCCGTCGAAGCGAACAGTTTGCGCAGGCAAGCCGCCCTCAAGACGTTGAGAGTAGATCGGCGTTCCCCGCCTGATCCATAAGCTCTAGCGCCTTCCCGCCGCCTCGGGCCACACATGTTAACGGATCGTCAGCAATGATCACCGGCAAACCCGTTTCTTCTGCCAGCAAAACATCCAGATCGCGAAGTAGTGCACCACCCCCGGTCAGCACCATACCGGTTTCGGCAATGTCCGACGCCAATTCCGGCGGGCACTGCTCAAGGGCAGCTTTTACCGCCTGCACAATAACCGACAGCGGCTCTTGCAAGGCCTCAAGGATCTCGTTGCTATCGAGGGTAAAACTGCGAGGAATCCCTTCCGCAAGGTTGCGGCCTCGCACATCGATTTCTCGAATTTCTTTTTGCGGGTAGGCCGCCCCGACCTCTTGCTTAATACGCTCTGCAGTGGCCTCGCCGATCAAGCTACCTTGGGTACGCCGGACGTAAGCAACAATCGCCTCGTCAAAACGGTCACCGCCCACGCGAACCGATTCAGAAAACACAACGCCATTAAGCGAAATGATCGCAATTTCTGTGGTCCCGCCACCGATATCGACGACCATGGTGCCAACCGCCTCATGAACGGGCAGGCCAGCACCAATGGCTGCCGCCATTGGCTCCTCGACGAGACGAACATCGCGCGCGCCCGCCGACAGTGCACTTTCGCGGATAGCGCGGCGCTCTACTTCAGTGGATTTACAGGGCACACAGATCAGGACCCGAGGACTTGGACGAATAAAGGAATTCTCGTGCACCTTTGCAATGAAGTAGGTCAGCATTTTTTCCGTAACAAGAAAATCGGCTATCACTCCGTCCTTCAGGGGTCTGATGGCCGTGATGTTACCCGGGGTTCGTCCCAGCATGCGCTTCGCATCGAGACCGACAGCGGCGACGCTTCGTTGGTTTCCCTGTTGACGTAGGGCGACCACCGAAGGCTCGTCCAACACAATACCTTCCTCGCGGATGTAAATCAGCGTATTTGCAGTCCCCAAATCGATAGACAAATCTCTTGAGAAGAGGCCGCGGAAATTCTTTAACATCGACGCGCAAGCTCCGAAAAATAAAGCGTAATCATAGGCACATGCTTAGTGAAAAGCACGACTAAGATTGGCCGATATTTTGCACTTTGCAGCGACCAGTGCGCGCTAACCGTTTTAGTTCGAAGGACCACAACCAATAATCCACGCAAGTCAGCATTCTTGCGTCAACCGGTTTACAATTGCGGGCCATACTTGCACGACTGATGAAGAGGATGACCGACAACACAATTAAACCTTCCGATGAAGATAGCCCAGAGTCCAGCGACGGCATTGATGTGGCCCATCTGTCAGCCCTTGCTCGACTGGCGCTTAACCCTGAAACCACATCGGCAGTAGCCGCAGATCTGCAATCCATCGTCGCCCTTATTGACTCCATGCAGTCTGTAGACACCCAGGGTATCGAACCACTTTCGCACCCGTTTGATGGCTCCGCACGCCTCAGGGCTGACGAAATTACGGAAAATCCAGACCCGGAACACTTTCAACGCAGCGCCCCAGCAACATCCGATCAGTACTACCTCGTGCCACGAGTCGTTGAATAAGGTCTATTCACTAATGAAATATGTTTCTTCTCTACGCGAAATGAGCCAAGCCCTTGCCGACGGGGAAGTCTCTAGCGCCGAGCTTACGCAGGACCATTTGGCCCGTATCAAAGAGGTGGACCCGCAGCTGAACAGCTTTATCACGCTGACTGAAGAGGAGGCCATGGCTCAGGCCAGCGCAGCAGATGCGCTTCGAAGCCAAGGTGACCGTCGCCCCACCTTAGGGCTACCCATTGCCCACAAAGATATTTTCTGCACCAAAGGCATTCTGACCACCGCCGGCTCGAAGATGCTGGGTAACTTTGTCGCTCCCTACGATGCGACAGTGGTCACGAAGATGGCGGACGCTGGCATGGTCAGCATTGGTAAAACCAATATGGATGAGTTCGCCATGGGTTCGTCCAACGAGAACAGCTATTTCGGCCCGGTAGCAAACCCTTGGGATACGGACCGAGTTCCCGGCGGCTCTTCCGGCGGCTCCGCCGCTGCGGTAGCTGGCGGCTTGGTTGCTGGCGCCACGGGAACCGACACCGGCGGGTCCATTCGGCAACCGGCAGCCCTTTGCGGCATCACGGGATTAAAACCCACCTACGGCAGAGTTTCGCGATTCGGCATGATTGCTTTCGCATCCAGTTTGGATCACGCGGGCCCTATGGCGCGAAGTGCCGAAGATGCGGCGCTGATGCTAAGCGTCATGGCCGGCTTTGACCCACGAGACTCAACCAGTGCGAAACGGGACGACGCTTGGCTGGCAGACATGCTGCATAGCGGCATAGCGGAGCCGGAGCGTCCGATGGTTATTGGTTTGCCTGACCAATACTATGAAAACAGCAGTAATCAAGAATCCGTAACAGCCGCAAGACAAGAACTGGAAAAGTTAGGCCACACGTTTAAGCGCGTTTCACTGCCTCATACCGATGCGGCAACCCCGGTTTACTACGTTCTCGCCTCGGCCGAGGCCTCGACTAACTTATCGCGCTACGACGGGGTGCGTTACGGACATCGCTGTGAAAATCCGACATCTTTGCAGGATTTGTACGAACGCTCCCGAGAGGAAGGCTTCGGCGACGAAGTTAAGCTACGAATCCTTACCGGCACCTACACATTGTCCGTAGGCTACTTCGATGCTTATTACCTCAAAGCCCAAAAAATCAGGCGTCTAATTACCCAGGATTTCGATAACGCTTTTGCGGAGGTGGATTTGCTGCTCACCCCTACCTCACCTACACCGGCGTTTCGCAAAGGTCAGCTAACGGACGACCCGGTTGCCATGTACCAACAGGACCTCTACACCGTGCCCACTAGCTTAGCGGGCTTACCGGCCATGTCATTACCCTGCGGTTTTTCTCAGGGCATGCCCATGGGTATGCAGCTTATCGCCCCGGCATTCCGCGAGGACTTGGCGCTGGGGCTGGCGGCCCAATTTCAACGCCATACCGATTGGCATTTAAAGCGACCGGGAGAAATCAATTGAGTTGGGAAGCCGTCATCGGGCTGGAGATTCACGTTCAGCTCGCCACCCGCAGCAAAATTTTTTCCGGCGCAAGTATCGCCTATGGCGCAGCACCCAACGCCCAAGCCTGCAATATTGATCTGGGTCTACCGGGCGTGCTGCCGGTGCTCAATGAACGGGCCGTAGAGATGGCTGTGCGCTTTGGTCTCGCCATTGGCGCCCAAATCAATTTGCATTCCATTTTTGATCGCAAAAACTATTTTTACGCGGATCTACCCAAGGGTTACCAGATCAGCCAGTTCGAAACCCCCATTGTTGGCCAGGGAAGCATCACGATTACGCCGGAATCCGGCAGCCCGCGAACCGTGGGTATAACCCGTGCCCATCTAGAAGAAGATGCAGGCAAATCGATCCATGATCTTTACAGCGGTCAGACGGCCATCGATTTAAATCGCGCCGGCACGCCGTTGCTCGAGATCGTATCCGAGCCAGATATGCGCACCGCCCAAGAAGCCTCGGCCTACTTCAGACAAATCCACACTCTGGCGCGCTACATAGGTATTTGCGACGGCAATTTAGCCGAAGGCAGTATGCGCTGCGACGCTAACGTCTCTGTCCGCCCCACCGGCCAAGCAGAATTTGGCGAGCGTACAGAAATTAAAAACATCAACTCCTTCCGTTTCGTCGAGCAGGCCATCGAACATGAAATAGCGCGACAAATTGACGTTCTGGAATCCGGCGGGACGATCCATCGTGAGACCCGCCTGTACGATCCAGACAAAGATGAAACACGTTCGATGCGTAGCAAGGAGTTGAGCAACGATTACCGGTACTTCCCCGACCCAGATTTAATGCCGCTGAATATCAGCGAAGAATTTGTCTCACGGGTGCGCGACACATTGCCTGAACTCCCCGACGCCCGCTGCCGGCGTTATTGCGATGACCTTGGTCTGCCCGCGGGCGATGCCGAGTACATAAGCAGCGATATTGACCGCGCCAATTACTTTGACCAGACGGTGAGCGCTGGCGCCAGCGCAAAACAGGCGGCCAACTGGATGATGGGCGAGCTTTCGGCTTACTTAAATCGACATGGGACAAACATCGCTGACAGCCCGGTCACGCCAAGCCAGATGGCACAGCTGATTCAGCGGATTGACGATGCTACCCTGTCGTCTAAAACCGCAAAAACGCTCTTTGACGCACTCTGGGAAGCCGGTGCAGACAACAGCGCGGTTACCGAGGTTGATGCGCTTATCGACTCATTAAACTTGGCCCAAGTCAGTGATGACGGTGCTCTCACGCAGATAATCGACGACCTGATCACGGCCAATCCCAAGCAATTCGAAGAACTGCGCGGCGGTAAAAACAAAATGCTGGGCTTTTTCGTCGGTCAAGTTATGAAGGCAACTCAAGGCAAGGCCAACCCTCAACAGGTCAACGAAATTATCCGATCCAAACTCTAGACCAGCACGGACAAGAGATTGAGCAGGCCTCGTTCAAACCCAACTGCAAAGT
>JAYNPH010000005.1:34487-43992 GCA_038113685.1 Gammaproteobacteria bacterium | reverse complement strand
GCTCTGGAGCTGTTCGCAACCGCGCAAGAACCCAGAACCACGATTCAGTCTCCCCAGCGCTGGTCTGATGACGACCAGTGGAAGGATGAGTTTTACAGCATTGCTAAGCTGTCAGATGACGAACTGGCAAAACGACGGGCCGAATTTGATCAGATCAAGGCAGTGGGTCAGAGCGTGCGCGATCAAACTCGATGAGAGTAAAACTAACGATATCGAGCCGAGACTTCAGCAAAGAAGAGTAGCTAACTAACACGGGCTCGGCGGAGGGTCTGCTCCCTTGACGGCTACCGCCGATAGCGCGTCGGCTACCAAGTGTCTGCGGTAAGGTCACTGACCCGGGAAAATTCCCCTAGGTTTGTCGTTGCTGGGCTAACGTGATCGCGGCATTCGTCGCCAAAAGGCGCGTCATGTAAAAAGTTCCATCTCTGGCTGCTCTTGCTCTTCAGGCCTGTCGAGGGCCGCAGCCACAACATCATCAGGCCGGTAAGGGAGCATTAGTAATCCCAAGTCACGCATCTTCCGAGTCCTTAGCAATAACAGTTGATCGTAGCCCGCCCGACGCGAGCCAGATTCGCGGCGTCACCGGTTTGGCGGTCGCAACGCAAATAGCTGCGATTAGCTATCCAGAGAAACGCCTTCATCGTCACCTCCATGGCAATTCCAGCGAATCAGCGGATGCTAGATTGCGGCATTACGCATCACAACGCGCTCGCCAAACCGATCTGTGAGTATGCGAGGTAGTTCACTTAACAGCTGAAGAACCATCACCGAACGGCATCGCCCCCCAATACACCAAAAAATCACAATCACGCCCCACCCGAACGTCGTTTCGGGTTAACGTTAGCGCTTGAGGGGAGTATTTCTATGAGTCTGATCACTTGGTCCTGGATATTTTTGTTTGGCTATATGGGCCTGATGGTTGGTATTGGCGTTTACGCCCAACGCCAAATCAAACACGCGGACGATTTCGCCACAGCCCGCGGCGCCTATGGCCCGGTCTTTTTAGCGCTGGCTTTTGCCGCGTCAACGGCCAGTGGCGCTACCTTTTTGGGCAGCCCAGCCATGTCCTACGAATGGGGGCTTTCGACGCTGTGGATGCACTTCTTGTATCCCGTTGGCGTCTACGTTGGCATCCTAATTTCCATGCGATTGGTGGCCACCTCCGGCAACCGTTTTGGCAACCGTTCCATTCCCGAGTATTTGGGCGACCGTTACCAATCCGACACCATGCGCCTGATGGTGTCCCTGATCTCGCTCGTGCTGTTTTTCTACTTGGCTGGCCAACTGGTATCCGGCGTGGTGATGTTCGAGATCATGCTGGGGCTGGACTCTGCTTGGGCCTTGGGCATTACCACTTTCATCCTGCTGATCTACGTAGTGCTCGGCGGGGCTCATGCGGACATTCTGACCGACGGGGTGCAGGGCTTTATGATGCTGCTGCTGGCGGTTCTGGTGATCGTGCTGACTGCGTTCGGCTGGGGCGTGGAAGGCGGTTTTTCCGGCTTGGTGGACAATCTGGCCGAGCAGGACTCGGACCTAGTCTCTCCAACCAACCCCAACACACCGCTGTTCCATTCTTGGTGGTCGATCTTCGTCATCGCCTTTGCCCACATGCCGCTGGGCCTGCTGCCTCACTTGGGCAACAAACTCTGGGCCTTAGACACGGGCAGTTCGCGCCTGCAATTCGTGAAATTGGCCGCCATCTTCGGCCTCACCCTGGGCCTACTGGGCGTTGGCGGCCTGCTGGCTCGGGTCTATTTTGGCGATGCGCTTTACGATTCCGGCGCGAACCCAAATCAGGCCTTGCCGCTGCTATTTATTGAGCTGTTTCCAACGTGGCTGGCCGCTCTGATTGGTGTCGGGGTGTTGTCAGCGGTGATGAGCACTGCCGATGGACTGGTCGTCTCGTCTTCGCAAATCATTGCCAACGACGTGTACCGGCGGACGCTGGCGCCCAAGCTGCATCCGAACCTCAGCCAAGAACAACTGGATCGCCGGGTTCTGGTCATCAGCCGCTGGTCGACCGTGGCCGTGCTGCTGATCTGTATGACCATGGCCTGGTCGTTGATGGATGTGAACGTCTCCTTGGTGGTCTGGATCGGTGTGGGCGGCATGATGGCGGCCTTCGCGGGTCCGCTGGTGCTGGGGGCGCTGTGGTCCGGCGTCACCCTGAAAGGCGCCTATGCCGGGCTGCTGGGCGGCTTCGGCGTATTCATTATTTTGCACTCGCAAATTTTGCAGCCCAGTTGGTTTACCGGCGTGGGGCTGGAGGGCGCGGTAACGTGGCTGCGCGGTGAAGGACCAAACCCCTACTCCTGTGCGGTCATGGGTGAGATTGTCTCCATCGTGCTCACTATCGTCGTATCAAAGCTCACCCAACCACTAAGTCAGTCGCATATCGACGAGCTGTTTGGTGGGGAGACCCCGGCGTCCTAAACCATCCAACCTTGGGCCGCCGAGCTGCGGCCCTCGGCCTCGTCTTTGCCAGAGCCTGCGCTCAGTTCCAAGGCACACTGGGGCGCCGGGTTTTACCTTCGATTTTGAGAGGCCTATCACACCGCCGCGACCCACAAATAAAACCTGCCGTGATAGCGTAAACCTGCTTTGCAATCCCCAGCCGGGGCAACGAGACAACATCACCACAAGACAACATCACCACAAGACAACATCACCAAAGGAGTTTAGCTATGCGGCAACCCCTCCGGCTTTGCGCCACGCTTGTCACCCTGATCCTCGGCACAAGTACCGGTCCATCGGCATGGGCTCACGGACCGGCCTACCCCAGCCCCAAGAACTCGGAAGCAGTAACCAAAAGACAAATACAGTTTCCCGATACCGCCGACTATCAAACCTTGGTTCTGGATTTACACACGCACAGCGTGTTTTCCGACGGTCATGTATGGCCAACGGTGCGGGTATCCGAAGCCTTGAGAGACGGTTTAGACGGCCTTGCTATTACCGAACATTTGGAATTCCAGCCACACTTGGATGACATCCCCAACCCGGATCGCAATCGGGCCTATGAAGAGGCCTTGCGAGCCGCCAACGGTCACCCGCTTACCGTGATCCCCGGAGTTGAAATCACTCGCACCGGCGAGCCGGGACACATCAATGCGGTCTTTGTCACCGATGCGAACCTGCTGGTTCGCCAAGCGACGGCCGCGGACACACTACCCTCGGCAGAATTTCCCACCAAAGAAGAGGCGTTTGCTTTCACGGTGCAGCAAAGCCCGCTGTTCCATGGGGCGCATTCCGTCGAGGTCGACGGCAAGATCATTTGGCGACCCTACCCAGACCCCGCTACTTATAAGACCATTATGAACTTTGGGCTGGCCTCAAGCCGAGACCCCAGAGAGGTGCTGGAGACCGCCAACGAACAAAAGGCTTTCGTATTTTGGAATCACCCAGAATTCGAGCGGCTCAACTCGGGACTAAATGCGTTCCACAAATCTGCTACCAGGGCCGGCCTGCTTCACGGCATCGAAATCGCTAACGGCGATGCCTATTACCCCAATGCCCACCGACTTGCCTTAAAGCACAACTTGGCCCTGATCGGCGTATCCGATGTTCACGAACTCATCGAGTGGGATTATCGGCCCGAGGCCGAACACAACCCCGGACACCGCCCCGTTACCTTCGTGCTTGCCGAGGGGGATTCGTTGGAGGCCATGCGTGAAGCCCTGTTCGCCCGACGCTCCATTGTCTGGTGGAAAGATCTCCTCATCGGCCGCAAGGCCCACCTCGCTCAGCTACTAGCAGCCTCTTTGAGTATTGAATCGGTCACTCAAACTCCGTGGGGGGTACGGGTGAATATTCTCAACCGGTCCGATGCACCGTTTAAGCTTCGGGAGACCTCTGGCGCGCAGTTGACCGGTCAAACCGGGTTGATCGAGATCGCACCAAACGGGGTAACAGGACTGACCATGAACGTGGATAATGAGGACGCTGCCGTGAAGCTGAAGTTTGAAGTGCTCAACGCTCTGGTTGCGCCGGGCAAAACCGCAAGAATCACCCTCTCCAGCTCGTAACCGCCGGGAACAAGCCTTGGCTGGGCAGCACGGACGCAATGTATTGCTCAGAATTTGCTCAGACGAGGACACGACCCATGGCCCAGCTCGACCACATCATGTACGCCTGCCCTGACTTACAGGCAGGCATTGACGAGATTTACGAACTCACCGGGGTGATGCCCGCCATGGGGGGCTCTCATCCCGGCGTTGGCACCCGTAACGCCCTGTTATCCCTCGACAACCTACAGTACCTCGAGATCATCGCGCCGGATCCGGCCCAAGATCTGCCGGGAACAACCGGACAACTTCTGTTGAACCACGGTGGATCCGGGATCCGAAGCTGGGCGGTGGCAAGCGACGATTTGTCTAGTGTGGCCAGCCACGCCGCAGCGCTGGGGCTGGAAAGCCGGGAAATTATCGACATGAGCCGCACCACACCCGACGGCGTTGAACTGGCATGGCAACTGCTGTTTTTACAGGATCCGCACATGCCGTTTTTTATCGACTGGCTGCAATCACCTCATCCGGCCCTGTCGACGCCAACGGGCTGCACGCTGGAGCGCTTCAGCATCAACACGCCGTCAGCCGAGGTGTATCAAGGTTTGCTAAACGCGCTAGATCTCCCGTTGGCAGCCGCCAGCGGTCCCGAAGGCTTTAGCGCCCAGCTCAACACACCCAAGGGAACGGTCACCTTAGAGGCTTGGTAGCCCGCGACCAAAACCCGCCGGCTAATGTATAGTCACCGGCTGCGACGCTGGTGGCTTACCCAGTCCCGTGGCGCGATTTCTGATTGTTTTGGAGAGAACTATGACCCAGCAAACGCCAGTTTTGGTCGGCATTAGCCACCTTGAGCAGCGATTCACGGACTTTGAATCAGCCAAAGAACCGATCCAGTTGATGATCGACGCCGTTAACCAAGCCGCCGAAGACGCCGGCTCCAAGGAACTCTTGAAGACCAGCTCCGTTCGAGTCATTCGCGGCATCTGGCCCTATGCGGATCCGGCACGAGCGGTTGCCCAAGCCATCGGCAGCCCGAACGCCGAAACTGCACTGACGGCTTTTGGCGGTAATTTTGTGCAAACGGCACTGAACCAAAGCGCCTTGGACATTCAAGCCGGGCGCCACGATGTAATCATTCTCACCGGGGCGGAATGCGGCAACACCCAAGCCAAGGCCGCCAAGGCCGGCCACGACCTCGGTTGGCTTGAGCTGCCTGGCACCCCAGATCGCTTGATCGGCACTGAAAAAGATATGCGTCACGAGGCCGAGATTGCCATCCGCCTGGGTCGACCCATTCAGATCTATCCCATTATGGAAACTGCCCTGCGCCACGCCACCGGCTTGAGCGTTGACGCGCACTTGGAGCACATTGCAAAACTGTGGTCGGGCTTCAGCGAAGTTGCGGCAAACAATCCCAACGCGTGGATCCGTGAAACCAAGACTGCAGAAGAAATTCGCACCATCTCTGGGGTCAACCGCCCGGTCTCCTTCCCCTACCCGAAGCTGATGAATTCCAACAACAATGTGGATCAAGCGTCGGCGCTGATCTTGGTCTGTGAAGAAAAAGCCAAGGCTCTGGGCATCCCCCGGGACAAGTGGATCTACCCCTGGGCGGGCACGGACGCTCAAGATCATTACTACTTCTCGAATCGGGATAATTTCTACTCGTCACCGGCCATCCGCTTTGCTGGCGGCAAGTGTCTGGAACTCACCGGCTCTACCCCTGACGATATCGATATGATTGATGTCTACAGTTGTTTTCCGGTTGCGGTGCAAATCGCCTGCCGTGAGCTGGGCTTTGATATGAACCGTCCCTTAACCGTCACCGGCGGGCTGACCTTCGCCGGCGGGCCGCTGAACAACTACGTCATGCACTCCATTGCGCGCATGGCGCAACTGCTGCGAGACAACCCTGGCAAGCGCGGCATGATCACCGCTAATGGCGGCTACATTACAAAACACGCCTTTGGTATCTATTCCAGCGAGCCTCCAGCCCAGCCGTTCCAACATGCGGATCTGCAAGACCAAGTCGACGCCGAGCTCAAGCGCGATGTGGTTATTGAGCATCAAGGCCGCGGTACCGTGGAAGGCTACAGCGTGATGTATGGACCCGAAGGTGTCACCAAGGCCTTTGTCGCGGCGCGGCTGCAGGACGGCCGGCGTGCTTGGGGCATATCCGAAGACTCGGATTTGCTGCAAAGCATGACCGAAGAAGAATTCTGCGGCCGCGATGTCAATCTGGCCAATCACGAGGCTACTTTTTAAATCGTGGAGGACTCCCAAGGTTCAACCGCCCCGCCAGTGCAAGCTTTTCCCGCAGGACTCGGCCGGCGGCTGGGGGCCATGCTTTACGACACCCTGCTGATCATTGCGATGTTCTTCGCCACCGGGTTTATCTGGGTGGCGCTGAGCGGAGACGTGGTCACAGGGGTCGCCTTCCAACTCACCTTACTTGCCGAAGTCGCCGGCTTCTTTGCCTATTGCTGGCGTAAGCAGGGTGAAACCTTAGGCATGCGCGCCTGGAAACTACGTATCTTAGACGACGCCGGCGAACTGCCCAGCTTCAAGCAAATCGGCTTGCGCTTGCTGATTGCCCCACTGTCTCTGGCCTGCTTTGGCGTGGGCTATGCGTGGCTCTATCTGGGTCACAACAAACAAACATGGCAAGACAAAGTCAGTGGCACCTTAGTGGTGCACATACCCGATCGAGACTAAATGACCTTGGGTGACTTTGGGCATGAACCGCTGGGGCGATGCCCGCCACAATAGATCCAAGCCTTGGATCAATGTAACCTTGCGCTGCTGCAGCCCGGTGATCAGGTCGTCTTCTGCAGGCTACTGTGAAGCCTGCGCCGAACCAATCGTTGATGCTTCAGGAAAGCCAATCAAAGTTCCATGACTAGGGATCAAAACCATGAATTACGCCGCCGCCAACAGTGATCTTGCCGCCTTACGAACCCCGTGCTTGGGAACCAGTCTGAGCGTGGCCAAACGCGTCGCCCGAGCAACCGGCAACGCGGCAACATTGAATCGGGCCATTACCGATTTTAAAGACAAAGCCGGTGAGATCCTGTGCGTCAACTTGGACGGCCCGGTAGCGCGGGTCCTGATTCTTGGCGGCGCTGACGAGTGCAGTCCAACTCAATATCGAAAGATGGCGACCCTGGTTGCGCAAAAGCTGACAGGTATGAACCTAAGCCAAGCCGCCCTGCACCTTGTCGGCACCAAGGTTAAGGGACACGGCGTTGCTTGGAAGGCCCAAGCGCTGATGCAGGCCCTGAGCCATGCCAGCTATCGCTTCAACACCTACAAAAGCAAACCCAAGCAACCTGTCAGTCTTAAACGCGTGCGACTGCTCGCCAATCAAGGCGACCAAAAGGCACTTCGGGCCGCCATCAAGCTTGGCTCCGCCCTAGACGAAGGCCTCACTCTAGCCAAGGATTTAGGCAACGAGCCGCCCAATGTCTGCACACCCACCTACCTGCTGGGCCAGGCACGCAAAATGGCTCGGGCCAAGGATGTGTCTTTGACCGCCTTAGACGAAAAGAAGATGCTCAGCCTAGGTATGGGGGCCTTTATGTCCGTATCACAGGGCAGCGATCAGCCGGGCAAAATGATCATCCTGCGCTATAACGGCGGCAAGAAAAACGACGCCCCCATCGCTTTGGTGGGCAAGGGCATTACCTTCGACACAGGCGGCATATCTTTGAAGCCGCCGCCCGCCATGGACGAAATGAAATTTGATATGTGCGGGGCCGCTGCCGTGCTGGGTGTCACCAAGGCGGCTATCGACGCCCGGTTGCCCATCAACCTTGTCACCGTTGTCGCTGCGGCGGAAAACATGCCAAGCAGCCGTGCCAGCCGTCCCGGAGACATCGTCACTTCGGCCTCCGGTCAAACCATTGAAATCTTGAACACGGATGCTGAGGGTCGTCTGGTACTCTGCGATGCGCTGACCCATGTTCAAAGCTACAAGCCCAAGGCCATCATCGACGTGGCCACCCTCACCGGAGCCTGCATCATGGCTCTTGGCAGTCACGCCAGTGGTTTGTTCGCCAACGACGACGAGCTGGCGGATGCCATTACCCAAGCCGGCGAGATCAGCGGCGACCGCAGTTGGCGCCTACCCTTGTGGGATGAATATCAAGCCGGGCTGAACACCAACTTTGCGGACATGGCTAACGTCGGCGGCCGCGGCGCCGGCAGCGTAACCGCTGCCTGTTTCTTGTCGCGCTTCGTGAAAGGCTATAAGTGGGCACATATGGACATCGCCGGCAGCTCCTTCAATCAAGGCGCCGCCAAGGGTTCCAGCGGCCGGCCTGTGGCCCAGCTATTTGCCTACCTCGTCGCCGAAAGCGGCCTGTAGTTTTACCGCGCTTGCCGTTCCATGACTCGCATCGACTTTTACGAGCTGCCAGACAAAGACCTAGACGCCAGTCTGCGCTTTGCCTGCCGTCTGTGTCTGAAAGCACTGGGCAACAACATGGTAGTCCATGTGCGGGTCAATGACGCCGATCAAGCCCAAGCCGTAGACGAGTTGATGTGGGACTACCCGAAACACCGCCTCGTGCCCCACGAGGTAATTCAGGGCGACAGCGATAGCCAGATCACCAGTCCCGTGCATATCGGTTGGCAGACGCCCCGGCACGATACCGGACTGCTGATTAATCTCGGCACCGACATCCCCAGCTACTTCGGTCGCTTTGATCGAGTAGCGGAAATTATTGTGGATGAGAGTAAAACCCTGCGCCGGGAGCACTATAAATTTTATCGGCAGCGGGGCTACCCGCTGCATCACCACCCGCTAACCGATTGGGATCAGTGATCGAATCCAAGCGCAGTCGGCAGTTTTTCGCATTAATACCAAACACTATTTGAGTCACTATGGATAACAATTTTAATCCTCAGGCCATTGAACAACGCCTTTACGAACACTGGGACAAGGCGGACTTCTTCAAAGCCAGCAGCAGCGGTGACGGCTACTGCATTTTGATACCGCCGCCCAACGTCACCGGCACCCTGCACATGGGGCATGCCTTCAACCAAACGCTGATGGATACCCTAATCCGATATCAGCGCATGCAGGGTCAGAGCGCCCTCTGGCAAATGGGCACAGACCATGCGGGGATCGCTACGCAAATGCTGGTGGAGCGACAGCTTGCCGAAGAAAATCAGAACCGCCACAGTCTGGGCCGCGACAAGTTCATTGACCGGGTGTGGGCATGGAAAGAACAATCTGGCGGCACCATCTCCCAGCAAATTCGCCGCATGGGCGCCAGCATCGATTGGTCCCGGGAACGCTTCACCATGGACGACGGCTACGCCGAAGCGGTAAAGCAGGTGTTCATCCAGCTATTCGATCAGGGGCTAATCTATCGCGGCAAGCGTTTGGTGAACTGGGATCCAACCTTGGGCACCGCCATCTCCGACCTTGAGGTGGAGAACAACGAAGAGCAAGGCTATTTGTGGCACTTTCGCTACCCCCTCGCCGATGG
>JAYNPH010000005.1:0-34477 GCA_038113685.1 Gammaproteobacteria bacterium | reverse complement strand
CTATCTTGTCGTGGCGACCACCCGACCAGAGACCATGCTGGGCGATACCGCAGTGGCCGTACACCCCGAAGACGAGCGTTATGCCCACTTAGTCGGTCAGAACATAATCCTGCCACTTGTCGGCCGCTCCATTGCGGTCATTGCCGATGATTACGTTGACCGCGAGTTCGGCACCGGCTGCGTCAAAATCACCCCGGCTCATGACTTTAACGACAACGAAATGGGCGCCCGGCACGAGCTGCCCCTAATCAACATTTTTACGCCTGAGGCCGCCATTAACGACGAAGCGCCCGAGGCTTACCGGGGTCTGGACCGACTCGAGGCACGCAAACAGATTGTTAAGGATCTGGACGCAGAAGGACTGCTGGAGGAAATCAAAGACCACAAGCTCATGGTGCCTCGGGGCGACCGCTCCAACGCCGTCATTGAGCCGCTGTTAACCGACCAGTGGTTCGTAAAAATCGGCCCCTTGGCAGAACCCGCCATAGCCGCGGTCGAGAACGGCGACATCACTTTTGTTCCCAAGCAGTATGAGAACACCTACTTTGCTTGGATGCGGGATCTCAAAGACTGGTGCATCAGCCGCCAGCAATGGTGGGGCCATCGCATACCGGCATTCTATGACGATGCCGGCAACGTCTACGTCGCCGAAAGCGAAGCCGCGGCCCGCGCCAAATACAGCTTGGCCGATAATCTGACTCTCTCCGCCGACAATGATGTGCTGGAAACCTGGTTCTCTTCCGCCCTGTGGCCCTTCGCCACCTTGGGCTGGCCGGAACAAACCCCGGAACTGGAGCGCTACCTGCCCACGAATACGCTAATCACGGGACACGACATCATTTTCTTCTGGGTCGCCAGAATGATCATGATGACCCTGCACTTTACCGGCAAAATCCCCTTTCAAACCGTCTACATCCACGGCCTGATCAAGGACGCCGAAGGCCAAAAGATGTCGAAAACCAAGGGCAATGGACTGGACCCACTGGACTTTATTGACGGTATCGATTTAGAGGCCCTCGTCGCCAAACGCACCAGCAACCTGACTCAGCCCAAAATGGCTGCGCGCATTGAAAAACAGACCCGCAAGGACTTCCCGGAGGGTATCGCCGCCTACGGAACCGACGCCCTCCGCTTTACCTTCGCCGCCTTGGCGACCACAGGCCGGGATGTACGTTTTGATACCAACCGTATCGAGGGATACCGAAACTTTTGCAACAAACTTTGGAACGCCTCGAAATTTGTGTTGATGAACACCAACGCGCTGGATTTGACGCTGGCCGGCGCACCCAGCGCTGTGGATCATTGGATTCTCAGCAAGTGCGCGCGCATGGTGAACGACGCCAGATTCGCTCTGGACACTTACCGCTTCGATATTTACGCCAACACGGTTTACGAATTTGTATGGCACGAGTACTGCGATTGGTACTTGGAACTGAGCAAACCCCTGCTGTGGAACAAAGACGCCGACCCCGCTGCGCGGGTGGCCGCGCAGCGCACGTTGCTGCAAGTGCTGGAAATTTTGTTGCGCACCGCCCATCCGGTGATGCCCTTTATTACCGAAACCCTGTGGCAACAAGTGGCCCAGCGCTTGGGGCTAATCCCGGAGGGTCAAGACGCCAGCATCATGCTGCAAGCGTTCCCTGACAGCGCGGACATGCCCATCAACGACGCTGCGGAAGCCCAAACCGAATGGCTCAAAGCGGTGGTTACCGGCATTCGCACCATTCGCGGCGAAGCCAACATTAAACCCAGCCAAGAAATTCCCCTGCTGCTGCAGGGCGGTGAAGCCAAGGACCGGGACAACGCGGCGCAGGCCGAGACCATGCTAGCGCGACTGGCCAACGTGACGTCTATCGAGTGGCTCGGCGACGATGTTGAAGCACCGCTCAATGCCCTAAGTCTGGTCGGCGAACTCAAAGTGATGGTGCCGCTGGCGGGTCTCATCGACCTGGAAGCCGAGCGCGGGCGAATTGGCAAGGAAGTCGGTAAAGCCCAACAGGAACTGGAAAAGATCGAGAAAAAGCTGGGTAACGAGTCTTTTGTGGCCAAGGCCCCGGAAGCCGTCGTAGCCAAGGAGCGCAACAGAGCAGCAGAGCTGAAAGGAACCCTCGAAACCCTCGAGATGCAGCTGCAGGCTCTTGCCAACGCCTGAGCGCGCTGCGCGCGGAACCTGCCACAGAGCTTAGTAACTTGGCAGCCTAAACTCAGGGAAGGCCCTGCCCTTGGACCCAGACCGCGGCGACCTGGGTCGTATCCCCGGCCCGCCGACGCAGCCAGCCTCTGATTTTCGCGGGCGTGTTGGCGCCTTGGGCATCCTTCGCTTCGACGACAAAGCGCCAAGTGTCCCCAGACGAATGTTCCCCGGCAAAGTGGACGCAGGCATCGGCCAGTACGTAGCAGTCGACACTGTCAACACCAGCGACTAGCGAGCCGGGATTCAGCCGGTACAGCTCAACAATCCACCGATGCTGAATCATTCGATCACGAGCGGCTTGGGTCCAGTGGCGGGATGCTTGGGAATTCCATGACAGCTGGGTTGCAGCCGCGGACGCCAACAGGCTCAACAACAGCAACAAACCAGTCACACTCAGCAGCACCACCCCGCCTTGAGCCGCGCTCGCCCTGCCTTTTGGGCCGCGAAACATATCGGCGCTAATCACGACGCGATTGAGGCGTTCAGAGGTATGGCTATCTCCACCGGCCGCCAGACTACGCCTCGATCCGGGCCGTGCTGTGTTGATGCGAGGAAAAACCGAATGGAAAGCAGCACCACTCGGGCATCCGTCGGAAGATGGGCGGCATCGAAGTATCCGATTTGCACGCCCCCTCCGCTGCGCCAAGCCCCGTAGCGAAAGCGTAAACCGTCAACCCCGGTCACCATCTCCAGCGCACTACCACCAGCCGGCTTTTGCCAAAGCCCACGGGTTTGCGGCAAGTCGGTCTGCACTCGGCTTTCAGCCACGTAAAGCCTCGAGCCGGAAGCCCCCCACAAAGCAGCATCCGCGGCAAAGCCGCCGCCCATCTGACTCAAACCACCCGATACGTGCGTACCGTCGAGCAGTTCTCCGACAAGCCCATTGTCCAGACCAGCGTCACCGACTGCCCAAGAGAAACGAACCCGTCCTTGGGGATGCCATGTGCCGGTAGCACTAAACATTGCTCCCTGCCGGCAATCGCTGATAAGCACCACATCGCCCGAGTCGATACGCAAGCTGCTGTCATGCAGCCACCCTTCACCGCGATGTTGAGCCAGCGGCTGATTCAATTTGGCCAACGGACGAGCAAAACCCCGAACAATGAGGGCCTGAGCCCCCTCGGCGAGGTTGTCGATATCGGCAAAATCCGGTGAATTTCGGGGGTCTGCAACAATTTCCACTGCCGGCCCCGGCGCCAATGGGCCTAAATTCGACCAGTTTGTGTTCAACAGCTTGACCACCGATTCGGCGGAATCAAGGCATCCCAGATGCCCCGCGCCGTTGAGAACAGCGCCGAAGATATGAGTCACCAGCCCAATACTTTCCTGTTCGCCGGCCCGTTGCCTTAACTGATGAGTCAGGGTCTTTGCCGAGACCAGCGAATGCCCAAGCACCATCAACAGCAGCAAACCCAGCGCAAGGCAAACAAGCTGTTCAAGTAAGCCGAAACCCCGGGAGATGCGCGTGGACCTTGGCTGCGTCGTTCTGGACTGGTGCATCCTAGAATCCCACCTCCTAAGACCCCCTCTTATCGGCCCTCACGGCGACACACCCAAACTGATTTGCTGCCAGCCGACGCGAGGCTCCAAGGCTATGCCACCGACACCGGCCGGGAGCGCGTCACCGGGCCAAGCCAGCTCCAGACCCAAGCCATCGTCCGCGGTGAAGGTCGCCTGAAAGCCAACCAGTCGCGGCGTCCGCACAGGACGGGAAGATCCGCCGACGGGTAGCTCCTGTGGCCACCACGCATCGTCTGCCACCATCTCGTCGCAGGCCGACGATCCGGCGCGAAAATCTAAGGCACACGCCACAGACGCGTGCTCATAAGCCACCCACTGGTCAAGGGAACACCAGCGATTGACACAGCTCGCGGCGGTTCGGCCGATACCTTGGGGGGTTATCGTAGCGGCCAGAGCAGGCAGCCAAGATCCAGGCGGGGTCAAGTGATCCGGCCACAGACCAAGACTGTGAAAGGCAAAAATCCGGCTCAGCGCGGTTTCTCCCGCCTGCAGGGCAAGCTGCTGCTGGGCCGTCCCGCGCCCATGACTGACCGATTGCAGCATCAACGTTTGCACCGCCACCACCGGCACCGCGAGCAGTACCGTGGCCAACAGCACCTCGAGAAGCGTGAACCCGCTTTGCGAGCCGCCAACGGCTTGGTCGGGCAAAAACCGACGACGGATCATTGGTCAGACCCGGTGAGGCCGTCCGCATGCCACGTTTGACGGCCTAGATGGTCTATTCGCCACGCCCTCTGCGAATCCGCCGCTAAAGGCCGCGCACCCAGAACAAACCCCAGCTCGCTACCTTCCACCTGCACGTCATAGCGACGTGTTGTGTTGGGGCTTAGCGGACAAAGCGCCGCGGCAAGGCGGCCGCTGGCTTGATCGCCGGTACCGTCACCGTCACCATCGGCCAAGGTAAGCCAAGGGTTCTCGGCAAGCGGGCTGGCATTTAACTCCAAGCCCTGCAGCGTTTGCACGCAGGCCAACAGCTCCAGCCGCATCGCCGTCTCATAACCCTGTTCCTGCTGGGCGCTGTATCGGGGCAACGCGAGCCATGTCAGCAAAGACACCAGCGCCAGCACCACCGCAATCTCAATAAGAGAGAATCCTGCTACCGAGTTTTTTCCGCTGCGACCCGCGATATCGATTGGGCCGACGGTTTTTGAGCGCTCATCAACCGGCTCCAGCCGATGCAGCAAGGCTCCGGTAGGCGGGTGGACTGATAGCTGGAAACGACTTTTGACCATGCCGGAAGCATGCCTCATAGGCCACACAGACCCAGTCGTTTTGACTCAAAATCACGTAAACGAAAACTGGCCGGTTCTCAGGAACCGGCCGATAGGTGGGCTACAGGGTAAGCAGAATTTTGCCCACAGTGTCGTTGCCGGCCATCAGCGCATGCGCATCGGCGGTTTGCTCCATGGGGAACTTTGCTTCGATCACCGGGGTTATGTCACCGGCCTCGATTTTCGGCCAGACATCCCGGCGTAGACCATCCATTACCAACGCCTTCTCGCCGATAGGTCGTGCTCGAAGGGTTGATCCGATCACCCGCGTCCGCTTCATCATCAGCAGACCCAAATTGGCCTCGGCTACCGCGCCGCTCATCAAACCGATCAGCACAAGACGCCCGCCCAGACCCAGCGCGGTTAGGTTATCCATCAGGTATTGGCCGCCCACGGGGTCCAGGATCACATCCACTCCCGCGGCGCCCTCAGCCGCCAGCCAAGCCTGAGCGGCAGGCAAAAACGATCCCTCATGACGAATTGAGCCGGCGGCGGCGCCCAACTCAACGCACTGATCGAGCTTGGCCTGACTGCCCACAGTCACGAAGCTGGGGTTATTACTGTGCTTGAGCATTTGCAAGGCAGCGGTGCCCACACCGCTGGCGCCAGCATGAATGATGACCCGCTCCGTCGGGGCTAAGGCGGCCTCCATGTACAGGTTTAAATAGGCCGTGGCAAAGACCTCGGGTAGAGCCGCCGCATCCTCGCATGACAGACCCTTGGGTACCGGGAGCACTTGACCGGCTGGCACAACGACTTCTTCGGCGTAACCCCCGCCAGCCAGCAAGGCACACACCTCATCGCCAACCGCATAGCTGGAAACCCCCTCGCCCAGTTCGGTGACGGTACCCGAACACTCAAGGCCCATAATCGGGCTGGCACCGGGCGGCGGCGGATAACCACCACCACGCTGCAGTAAATCTGCCCGATTGATGGCCGAGGCGGCGACTTGAACGCGAACTTCCCCGGGTCCACATACCGGGCGCTCAAAATCCGCCCAGACCAGTCCATCACCCTGTACTTGAATTGCTTTCACCGGTCCCGCTCCTTAGTTACTGCATTGCGGCGCGAATGATAATCGAAAACGCGCTCCATGATCTTTAGCTCGCCCGGAGTTTCGCGCTAGTGCTCAAAAATGTAAGGCTTAAGCGGCCGATACCGCTTACCAAGACATCCTAATTTTCAGTCCCCTATCGTGCAGATACTGCTTTAGGCCGCTAACCCGATAGTCACCGTAGTGCACCATGGACGCCACCAACGCAGCATCAGCCTTACCTTGGGTCAACACTTCGTGCAGATGTTCGGGCAATCCCGCCCCGCCGGAGGCAATAACGGGGATCCGCACCGCCTCCGCAATCATGGCCGTTAGCGCAATGTCGTAGCCGTCGCGGGTGCCATCGGCATCAATGGAGTTCACCACCAACTCGCCGGCCCCGCGCTGTTCACCCTCCAGCGCCCATGCCAAGGCATCGCGTCCGGTTGGGGTGCGGCCACCATTAATGACGATCTCAAAACCGCTGGGCTGCTGGGCGCTGGCCTCTACCCGACGCACATCCATGGACAACACAATATTTTGATCCCCAACCGCCTCGGAGCATTCGTTGATCAAATCCGGGCGCGCCACCGCAGCGGAGTTCACATTGATTTTTTCCGCGCCGGCCAAACGCAGGTCGGTGGCATCGGCTACGCTGCGAATACCCCCGCCTACGGACAAGGGTATAAACACTTGGCTGGCCACCGACTCCACAACGTCCAACATGATGTTGCGCTTATCGCTGGACGCTGTGATGTCGTAGAACACGAGTTCATCTAGACCATCCAAATAGTATTCACGGGCCTTCTCTATCGGGTCACCGATATTCTTGGTGTTAACGAACTTGACGCTTTTGGCGAGGTGCCCGTCCCTGACGTCCAGACAGGCCACCACACGTTTACTCAGCATGGGTCACTCCCTCGGGCTGCCATACACCATCCCACTTGGCAAAGTTCTCAAACAAACGCAGACCCACTCGGCCGCTCTTTTCCGGGTGGAATTGTGTGCCGACATAATTGTCCTTGCCCAGCGCACAGGCGAAGTCCGCTTCGTAGTCCGTCACCGCCAGCACATGCTCCGGGGACGCTGGCTTGGGATAGTAACCGTGCACAAAGTAAAACTCGTCACCGGCCTCGATCCCGGCCAACACCGGATGCGGCTGCCGCACTCTAACCTCGTTCCAGCCCATATGCGGAATCTTCAGATCCGGGTGATTGAGTTGAAAGCGCTGCACTCGGCCGGCGAGTAAACCAAGGGTTTGGGCATCGTTTTCCTCGGAATATTCAAGGGAAACCTGCATTCCCAGACAGATGCCCAGAACCGGAGTGCCCTTGGCAATGGCCTGCTTCAATGCAACATCAAGGCCTCGCTCTGCAAGGCTGCGCATGGCGCTCCCGGCGGCACCGACACCGGGAAAGATAATTCGCTCCGCCTTTGCCAAAGCCGCAGGATCAGCAGAAAATTCTGCTTTCAGGCCCACCTCAGTGCAGGCGCGTTTGACGCTACCAAGGTTTCCTGCGTCGTAATCCAGAATCAATGTCACGATGAATAGGTGTCCTGCTTTGAGGGCGCAAATACTAGCGGAACCGGTAAAAATTCACTAGATATACACGGCTGCACTGGAACCATTGACGCATTATTTTTCGCAGACCAAAGGCCCCGCCAGCATGAGCGAGCAACCCAGCAAGATCGGCTATTTGCTGATTAATTTAGGCACCCCGGATTCGCCGGAGGTCAAAGATGTACGTCGCTACCTTGGCCAGTTTCTAATGGACCCCCATGTCCTCGACGTGCCTTGGGCTCTGCGGGCGTTGATCGTCAACGCTTTCATCTTACCGTTTCGTCCCAAGGGCAGCGCCGAGGCCTACGGTAAAATTTGGACCCCGGAAGGCTCGCCGCTGTTGGTAAGGAGTCAGGCGTTGGCGGACAAACTGCACCAGCGACTGGAGGCGCCCGTCGCCTTGAGCATGCGCTACGGCAAGCCATCCATCGCCGACGGTCTGCAAACTCTGCACGAAAACGGTGTTACTCAGGTATGCATTGTTCCCCTGTATCCCCACTATGCCGACTCCACCGTCACAACTTCGGTGAATGAAACCATGGCTCATTTACCCGCCGGCATGCGGGCAGACGTCATCACACCTTTTTATCAGGCGCCCGAACATACCCGAGCTTGGGGCGAGAACATTCGTCAGCATTTGCCTGACCAATGGGATCATTTGCTGTTTAGCTACCACGGTCTGCCTGAGCGTCACTTAAGTAAGGCCGATCCCACTAACGAACACTGCCTGAAACGGGAAAACTGCTGCGACGTTGAGTCCGTGGCCCACAAAACCTGTTACCGGCACCAGGTATTCGTCACCTCCAAAGAGGTCGCCAGATATCTAGAAATTCCCAACGATCGCTACAGCGTGAGCTTTCAGTCTCGTCTGGGGCGTGTTCCATGGCTCACTCCCTACACCGATCAGGTGCTGGAAAAAATGCCCAGTCAAGGCATCAAGCGTGTTGCGGTAGCTTGCCCGGCGTTTGTGGTGGATAACCTAGAAACTTTGGAGGAAATGGGCATGCAGGGGCAAGAAACCTTCCTCGCCGCTGGCGGCGAATCCTTTACCCTAATCCCCTGCATTAACGACGATGATCTGTGGGTTGAAGGCTTGGCGGAGCTGTGCCTGCAACAGGCCGAAGGGCTCAGCGCAGCCTGAGAGCGCCAGCCCCAGTTGGCGTTCCTTAATCTGCAATAGACGCCGTGAGCTTGGATACTTCGTTGTAAAAAGTGCGCACGAGAGGCTGGGCAAACATCGACTTACGCGCAACAAATCGTACCGGCCGGGCAAGATCCTCGGCGGACAGACGTATGAGTTTTTTGTCGGCGATACCCAGGGTTTTGGCCACGCCGGTCGGCACTAGGCCGTGACCGAAATCTGATAGCGCCATCTGCGCCACCGCAAAAAAAGACTCCAGCGACGTGCTGCGATTCAGATTCAAACGCTGCATATTTTCCTCGATGGAACCCCACGCGCCAGAACGGGATTCAATGGTCATCACGTCCAAGGGATCGCCGCTGCGGTATTTGATCTTCTTCAAACCGGAGGGAATGATCGCCATGGGTTCCTGACGTATCACCTCGGAAACCAGATCCGTGTCCGCGTCGGGACTGCCGGTGCAAATTCCCACCATGTACTCCCCGGACCGCAGCCGGTCCAATACCACCGGCGAGCGCTGAGCATGGAATTCAAATTCCACTCCAGGCATGCAGTCGCGCACTTGGGAGAACAGCGTGGAGCCCCAACTGGCCAAAATAGCCTCTGAGACCCCGAGAATAATTTTGCCCTTACGCAGCGCGTTGTCCTCCAAAAATACACTACGCAGCTCCGAAAGCAGCGGTGTCACCCGCTCCACCAGTCGCGTGCCATGGTGGGTTAGCACGACCCGGCGGCCATGACGCTCGATCAGATCCCGGTCGTAGTAACGCTCAAGGGCAGCGATCCGCTTGGAAACAGCTGATTGGGATATACGAAGAGCAGTGCTGGCCTCCATCATGGTGCCAGCCTTGGACAGTGCAATTAGGGTTTCCAAGTTTTCAATCACGGGGTCACTCTCCGGAATATTCGCTACGATCTCAGGGGACTATCAGCCCCGAAGAAACGTTTGTTTCGTTTGACGCATAAATCATATTCTATTCGATCCCTTTATTCATACATCATCTGGCACTAATCTCACGAATTTTATGTTTTCCACTTCAGCACTCTGGACTCTGATCGTCCTCAGCGCCTTCGCCACAAGTGTTTTGTCAGGTATCGTCGGCATGGCCGGCGGCACGGTTCTGATGGTCATTCTGATCACCGTACTGCCCGTGAGCAGCGCCATGATGTTGCACGCCGCGACCCAGCTGACGGCAAATGGCTCCCGTGCGTTTATGCTGAGAGAGCATATTTTGTGGCGTTTGCTGCCCCTGTACCTCGTGGGATCCGCCAGTGCCATCGGCATCGGCACCTATCTTGTGCTGATACCCGAACCCGCTTGGGTGCTGATTCTAATAGGCCTACTTGCTTGGGCAGGTCGGTGGAGCCAGAGGTTGCAGGGACTGAACATCACCAAACCCCTTACTACAGTGCTTTGCGGGTTCTTTGTCACCTTCGCGCAGTTGATTGCCGGCGCTGCGGGCCCATTGCTGGATCTGTTTTATCTAAACAGCGGTCTTGGCCGCCAAAGCGTCGTGGCCAACAAGGCCCTAACCCAAACAATTGGCCACGGGCTTCGAATCACCTACTACGGCGTTCTGATCAGCGTAGACAACCAATTAGCATGGTGGCTGTTCGCACTGGTCATCTTCGCGGCCGTGATCGGCACACAAACCGGGGTAAAAATACTCGGGCGTTGGCACGACGCAGGTTTTCAACGCATCAGTCAGCAAATCATTTTGGTTATTGCCACCCTTTGCATCCTTCGCGGGCTATATCTGCTCCTAACTGACCCGCCGACCTTCGGCTAGGGCTACTTTTCCCAGGTTTTTGTTGGCTTTTGTCCCAAAGTGCGATGCGGCGCACATCCTTAGGATGGCTCCGCCTACTGAAATCTCCCACCATGCTCGTGTAAATAAACGCTTCTTCAAGAAGCCAGCTTTGCATGACGTTTCGAGTGATCAATTCGAGTGATCAATTCGAATGATCGATTCGGGTAGTCAAATAGGAGAGAGCCATGTCAGGCATTAAACCTGCAACCGTACTGGTAGCGGCGGTCACCGCTCTAATCATTGGCGCAGCAATCATCGCCGCTGGCCTGATCTTTGTTCATTCCCTGCTGAACTAGCACGTTGGCGTCACCACACGCCAAGTGTGAGGTGCCCTTCTCATAGCAAGCGCTATGCAGGAGGAGCTGTGCAAGAACTTTCCGCGAGGAGCAGCGCAAGGAGAGCTGCGCAGGAGGCAGTTTCGCAGATAGCAAACACCGGGTGCTTTTACCGACATAACAAAGCACCAATAAACATACGGCAAAACAAACGGCAAAACTGAGAGAAAAACAAATAGACCGGCAAACAGATAGATCACTCAACATAACCGGGAGCAGCTATGGCTATGCAAAAAATTCTGACCGCACTAGAGTCAAACGAGGACGACAAACACGTCTGGCAGGTTGCCTCTCGAGTCGCCAAGAATCGCAACGCTGAAAGTCTGGTCATCAACGTCATAAAACCCGCGACCAGCGTCTATACCGACTTGGACTTTGCGCCGATCGCCGGCTATCTCACCGATTGGGTTAAGCAGGCAAAGGCGGAAAATCTCGGTTTTTTGCAAGAACTTACGGGGCTTGATGACGAGGCCTTGCTTGTGCTGGAAGGCAACCCTGCCACCGAAATCGCCAATGTCGTCAAGACACGCAAGCCAGATTTGCTGGTTATTGGCGTCCACAATCGCCGGGGCTTGCACCGACTCTTAGGCTCCACCACACACTCGGTTTTGAATGCCACAGACTGCAATGTGTTGGCCGTGCATCCGGACAGCGGCGACCAAGCCTATAAAAAGGTGCTGATTGCCGTTGAACCCGGCGACCTCATGACCAAGGTTCTGGAGCATGCGGCGTCGTTTACCAACGCCGCCAAGGTAAAGATTCTTTCGGTTGTTCCGCCGCTAACTCAGGCCTTTGCGGGTCCCGACGCTGCGGCAGGTCTAAGCTGGTCGTTTACGGAACTTACCGAAGAAATCAAACAACAAACCCAAGCCAAGGTAGATGCAGCGGTAACGGCCTGCGGTTTTAGCACCAAGACCGTCGAACTTCATATCGGCGATCCCAAGGCGGAAATTTTGGCCGCAGCTAAAACCTTCAACGCCGATCTGATTATCATGGGAAGCAGCAACCGCGGCGCCATCAACCGTATGCTGCTTGGATCTACCGCCCGGGGCGTCCTGAACCGCACCCCTTGCGATGTGATGATTTGCCGGCACGCCTAGCCGAGTCCGTTTTACGCCGTGGCGATCGACGGCATCAAGCCACCGCATCGCGCCTGACGCGGTGCGAAAGAGGCGCGACCGAACGGTTCATCTAGCCGATGTTTACTGCCGGTTTGTATCACCAGCCTGGCGCGGGACTCTTTCGAACAGGTTGCTTACCCAGACCGCTTAAACAGGTGCTACAACAAAGAGCAGGTCGCCGACGTTGACCTGCTGTCCGTTACTCATGTTGACCCGTGTCACCCGATAACGGCGAGACGGATCGTAGACATCGCCTTCGGCATTGAAATCTTTTAACGCCAGTGGGTTAAAGATCTTCATCGCCTCAAGCTGGCACAGGGTATGGTCTAGGTCGATGACATCACCGACGCTGACATACTCAGGTTCCGACGGCGACGGCGTGCTGTAAAAGATTGCCGTTGCCGGAGCCAGCACCTTGAGCTCGTCGGTGCCGTCAATCTGGATGCTCTCCACATCAATACCACCGCCGGCACCGCCGCTGGCGTTGATTTCGCCGATAAGTTTTTCAATATCCGTGCGCTGCAGTAACTGGGGCAGATAATCGGTATCGTATTCTCCCTTGCGGAACACATCGTCGGCCAGCACCAAGCGCAGCAGCGGGATGTTTGTGCAAATTCCGGAAATCGTCACCTTGTTGAGGTAGGCGATCAGCTTGTCTGCAGCCGCATCTCGGTCGTTGGCGTGCACAATTATTTGCGCCACCATGCTGTCGTAGTAGGGCGATATAAACTTGCCCGGGCCTACGGTGGTGATGATCTCGACGCCCTCTTCTTCCGGGAATTCACATTCCTGAACTTCGCCCGGATGCGGCCTGAAGACCAAAGATCCGTCGGCCTGCTGCAAAATGCGTTCAGCATTCACCCGCGCCTCAATGGAATAACCATTGGACTTAACCTTGAGCTTGGCAATGGACTCGCCAGAGGCAATACGGAACTGCTCGGCCACGATATTGACCCCAGAGGTCCATTCGGTCACGGGATGCTCGACCTGCAAGCGCGTGTTCATTTCCATGAAATAGACCGCGTTCGACTTAAGGTCGTAGATAAATTCAACGGTACCCGCACCGATATAGCCTACCTCATTGGCAATATCCGCCGTCGACCGAATGACCGTATCCAACAGCTTTTTCGGCAACATGGTGGAGCCGGATTCTTCGATCACTTTTTGCTTGTCGCGCTGCACGCTGCAATCCCGGATTCCCAATACATGAGTATTGCCGTGGGTATCACGCAGCAATTGGGCTTCGATATGACGCAGGGACGTCACGTACTTTTCAAGGTAAACGTCGCCATTGCCGAAAGCGCTTCGCGCTTCCACACCGACCCGGTAGAAAAGCTGTTCAAACTCCTCGGGGCCATTCACAAGCTGAATACCTTTACCGCCACCGCCGTGTACGGCCTTAATCAGTATCGGGTAGCCGATTTCCTCGGCAACCGCTGCGGCTTTTTCCACGTCGGTCATAATGCCGTGACTGCCCGGCACTACCGGCACGTTGAGTCGAATAGAGGTGTTAATCGCATTGGACTTGTTGCCCATGGTTTCCATGCTTTGTACCGGCGGCCCAATAAAGTTGATGCCGCGGTTACGCACCATGTCAGCGAAATCGGAGTTTTCTGACAAAAATCCAATACCCGGATGCAAGCTGTCTACCCCATGCATTTGCGCCACGTTCAGGACACTTTTCGCATTTAGGTAGCTTTCATCGGGCGTATTACCACCGATACACACCAGCGTGTCCTGAGGTCGCAGTTGGTCGGCGGCCATAGACTCCATATCCGGATCACTTTGGACCAGCACCACATCCACGTCTTGCTGCTGGGCAATCCGAATCAGCTTGGCTGCGGTGCAGCCTCGGGCATGAATCAGCACTTTCTTCACCGGTTTGATGAGATCTTCCGGCGCGAAGACTTCCCGCTGAGCCACCACGATCGGGCGCTGTTCAGCCAAACCGCCGCTGAGCACTCGATCCACCACCGCTTCAACATTCTCCTGCGGCGCGGGGATCGAAGGATCAACCTGGCGCAACTGCTCATCGATCTCGGTGTAAAACGGATGCTGCACCAAGCCCTGCATGGAGCCGGGGGTTGCCGATAAGTAATTAGCCAGAATCGACTTCAGTGGCAAATTCGACGACACCACAATTTGTCCGGCAAAAGGCATGCTGGTGCCGGAAAAGTAATACGTCTTGACCAGCGGATGGGTCACAAAACTGGCCTGAGCGCCACCGGTGCAATCGCCGAAACCAAAAACGATTACCGGCAAATCGTGGTCGCGTACAAAACGGGTAATACGGTCATTGACCGCGGCCATGGAGAACAGCGCACCGGCGCCCTCCTTGGTTTGCATGCCGCCGGAGGAGATAAAGCAGATCACCGGCAAGCTTTGTTCGGCACATTCCACCAACAGGCGAATGACTTTTTCAGCACTGGCCATGTCGAACGCACCGGCCTGAAACTGCACGTTGGAAATCACCACCCCGACCCGGGTCTTTGACTCGCCCTTGAAGTCGCCGATACCGGTGACAACGCCGCAAGGCGGCAGGCTTTTGTTCAACGCGCCTTCGATGGAGAGGCGAAAACCGGGGAAAGAACAAGGATCCGAGCTAAGCAAATCGTCATAGCGGCTTTCCCAGCCGTCAAAATATCGGTCAATGATGTCCTGATACGAGAACGTGGTATTGGCCTTTACATCCTTCAGCACGCGCTGAATCTGCAAGTCGTTGTAGGCCATATCGAGCCGGTTCCAGAAATCTTTGCGCCGGCCGATGTTCCGTGGCGCGATGCGGCCCTGATAGCTCTTACCGTCCCGCTGAGCACCCCTGTAGCTTTGTAACAGGTTGGTGAACAGATAGGTCACCACTACGAACAGCGCATCAGACAAATGGGTAAAGCTGAGCTTCTTCCACTCCTCCACGGTCTGAAAAAATTCCGCGCTCTTCGGCATCTTGTTGATGCTCTCGTACCAATCGAAAAATCTCGCTTGGTGCTCGGCCAGACTGTCTTCCGGGGCCGCCGCTGACAGGGCTCCCTGTAAAAATTCGCCCAAGGACCTTTCGGATAGTGACTGTGACCCCTGAGCTTCCTTAGCCACGCTTTCCAGCCGTGACAGGGCCTGATCGTAAACCCCGTCAAACAACAGCAGGTTTTCGCACTCGGTGATGAAATCCTGGCGTAAATCCTCGTGCAGCAGTACATCGAGCACATTCATATCCGCGATGGCTACCGGCACCGTGCGGTCAACAAGAACCGGTATGAATTCGGGCAGCGCCGCCGCCAAAAACGCCCGATTCGCCTGTATATCGCTGGCACCCTCGGCGCCTTCAAGGCGTGGCCCGGTAATCACCATATTCAGTTCGGCGATGAGCTGCTTTGCCACGTAGCTGTCCGAGGCGCTGTCTTCACTCAGGAGCTTGCGGCCTTCGTAGGAGAAGTGGCCCCGCAGCACGCTTACTAGGGTGTCGTTGTCACGAATAGCCTGCAGCAGATCACGGGGCGAGGCGATGGCATCAACCTGCAAAATCTGGCGCGTGTCGGTCACGCTGTGCAAATAGTCCTTCAGCGCCGCCAGATTGCCCGCGGCTTCTTTTTTCCAACGGTTGTAGAGGAAGGCGCCAAAGGTCGCCACAGCGGCGTTGCGCGCATTTTCGTAGTTTTGCTTTGGCTCACCGAAAATCATCTGGGCAATACGGCCACGCTCATCGTTCACCGCTTGACGTTTATCCAGATAGTTGCGCCAGGCCTTCGCTAGGCCGTCGTCGTATACCACCTTGTCCGGGTCTTGCAGCCAGTACAAAAACGTCTGTCGTCGCTCTCGGTCGGCGCGGATATGCAGTTCCCCGGACGGAATTTCCTGTGGCGCCAAACGTCCGTACTGCTGGGTGCTGGTCGCCTTAATACGCTTGCGTACCCGCAGGTAACGCAGATAGCGGTAGGCGATACCAAATACGTTCAAATACTCGGTGGGGTTGCGGGTGCCGCTAAAGCTCATGGGGCTTGCCGGCTTCGCCGTGTCGCCCTCGGTATGATCTTTTAAATAACGCAGCAGGCTCTGGCGGTAGTGGTCCAGAATGTAGGGATTCTCAGCCACAAACTCGGCTGTTTGACTCTCGATATTGATCAGGCTGCCCACAATAGCGGCGCGCAGATTTTCAATCTTCTCCGGTGAATCCGTCGGGCTGTAATCGACAATGGCGTCGATGTTGCCCTGCTTGTGCAGTTCCGGCGCCGAGACGCCAACGTACTTAGCACACTCCTGCCAAGACAGGTTCAGACGTCGCGCAATGCTGGCAAGGCCCGCCGGCTGAATCGTGCTGAACACACCATCGCGCAAAGACAGGATCAAATTACTGGCCGCCAGCGGAATCGCTCCGCCGGAATAGCCCACGCCAAAAATGATGCCCACATTGGGCACGTGCACATTACTCATGGACGTAATCAGGCGGGAAATACTGTGGGCTTGGTTGTTCGCGTTGGCTTCTTCGCCTGCGTCGGCCCCCGGGGTGTCCATAAAGGTGACAATGGGCATAACCCGAGCCGAGCATTGTTCGGCGAACTCCACTGCCATGAGGTGGTGCTCAGGCATCCAGCTGCCTAGTTCAGTAGAGCGATCTTGGGCGATAAAACCGATTTGTCGGCTTTGGCCGCCACCAAAGTCCATTTCTATGATGGCTTGGTAATAAGGCCCGCTGCTTTTTTCTTCCAGCAAACGCCCGAGCTGCCGGACAATTTCCGGTGCGTCCTTGCGGCCCTGAGCCTCAGCCGGCGCGATGACCTGCTCCACATAGGCATCGATGTCCAACGACGCGATGTTGTCATTGAAATGATTAATTTCACGCTGAGAGAGCAAACCAGGTGCGGGTTTTTGCTCTAAGTCGGTGTCGGGGAACGAGGAAAACTCTTGCGCCAGGCTCTCCGCGATGAAGAACAGGCGATCCCCTTCAATTACTTGATTTGCCACGTTTTTGGACTGTCCTGAAAATGCGGGTACTCTAGCCACTCGTTAGAAAATGTGCAATTAAGCCTATGCCCAATCTCCGTGTTGCAGTCCTCACTATTTCGGATTCAAGAACCCTCGCAGAGGATAAATCCGGCGACTTACTCGCTGCGTTTATTCAGGCGGACCAGCACAGCCTGGTCGATCGCCAGCTTGTACCTGACGATGTCTACGCCATGCGCGCTGCGGTGTCGGCGTGGATCGCCGATCCCAATGTACAGGTGGTGATTACCACCGGCGGCACCGGTTTTACTGGCAGAGACAGCACCCCAGAGGCTCTGACGCCTTTGTTCGACAAGCATATTGAAGGCTTTGGCGAGCTATTTCGGCAGTTGTCCTATGACGACATCGGCACCTCGACCATTCAGTCCCGAGCCGTCGGCGGGATTGCCAACGGCACCCTGATTTTCAGCTTACCCGGGTCCTCCGGTGCGGTAACGCTTGGCTGGGAGAAGATTTTGCACAACCAATTGGATATCGACTTCCGGCCCTGCAACTTTGCTGAGCTGATTCCACGGTTTTTGGAGCGTTGACCCCGAAAGCACCGATTGAGCTACCGATAATCCCCTTCCCGTGCTAGCTGCAAGAGGCCGACCCCAGTAGACTCTAGGTTTTAACGCCGACCACCGGGAGAGGAGAACCCATGAGCGAACCCATCTACATTCTTGGCGCAGCGCGCACCCCCATCGGCAGCTTCCAGGGCGCCTTGGCAAAACAGAGCGCACCGGAACTGGGCGCCCACGCCATTAAGGGCGCCCTAGCTAATGCCGGCGCAGACGGTGGCGAAATCAACGAGGTGATCATGGGCAACGTCGTCAGCGCGGGACTCAAACAAGCCCCCGCCCGCCAAGCCATGCGCCTAGCAGAGCTACCCGACGGCGTGGGCGCCACTACCTTGAACAAGGTCTGCGGCTCGGGCATGAAGGCCACGATGATGGCTATGGACCTAATCGCCGCCGGCAGCGCTGATACCGTTGTGGCCGGTGGTATGGAAAGCATGAGCAATGCCCCTTACCTGTTGCCCAAGGCCCGGGGCGGTCTGCGCATGGGACACGCCAACATGCAGGATTCGCTGTTCACGGACGGCCTAGAAGACGCCGAAACCGGCGGTTCCATGGGTTCCTTTGCCCAGTCCACGGCGGACAACCACCAATTGACCCGAGAAGCCATGGACGCCTATGCCGTTGAGTCCGTTAATCGGGCGCTAAAAGCGATTGAGCAGCAAAGTTTAGCCGCAGAAATATCGCCCATGGACATTGGCGGTAACAGCGTTACCGATGACGAGCAGCCCGGTAAGGCCAAGATTGATCGCATACCCACCCTGCGCCCTGCGTTCAAGAGCGACGGCACCATCACCGCGGCCAACGCGTCTTCGATCTCTGACGGTGCTTCGGCTCTCGTGCTTACTCGAGAAAGCAACCTGAATGGGCGAGATCCGCTGGCGCGTATTGTGGCCCACAGCACAAATTCCATTCACCCCAGCGAATTTACCTTGGCACCCATTGGCGCGATTGAAAAACTACTGGAAAAGACCGGCTGGTCTGCTGACTCCGTTGACCTATTTGAAATCAACGAAGCCTTTGCCATGGTCACCATGTTAACCATGAACGCGCTAAACCTGCCTCACGACAAAGTAAACATTTATGGCGGCGCCTGTGCCCAAGGCCACCCCATTGGATCAACCGGCAGCCGGCTTATCGTCACCTTGGCCCATGCTATGCAGCAACATGACAAGAAGCGCGGTATTGCCGCCCTGTGCATCGGCGGCGGCGAAGCCACGGCAGTGGCCTTGGAGCGTAGCTAGCGCTCCAGCCCCGGTAGGCACAGGCACAGCAGACACAACGACAAGATCACGGACAGGAAAAATTAGTGAGTCAACAGCGCACCCCCTTACCCATCATCGTTGGCAGCGGCGGCGTCAGCCCTGCGGGACGGGTGTCTTTTAACCACGCCTACAGGCGAATGGTGCTCGATGCGTTACCGGCGAACAAACGCCAAACCACCCTTGCCAGCCTAGGACGCTTGATGGGACTGGGTGACAACATCGCCGATGACGGCGTTGAGCAAGCCATTCGCAACGGCACCTTGGTGCGCAAAATCGAGCACTTCGACGTGGAACGCATCCAATGGAATAACGCCATGACCTTGGGCGCAACGAACGATCAGGGCTATACCTTTCAAGTTGCCAAACGCCAAATGCCTCACCACATCCCGCCCAACTGGACGGTATCCGATCTGGATGACAAACATGTGCTAGTGCACTGCCAAGGCGACTTGGCGGTTCTCACCCAAGACTTGCGTCCCAGCCGCGTCACCAGCGCCGGCCAGCTGCCAACAGGGTTTGACCCGGCTGCCCTGTATGCCAGCCGCAGTCATCCCCGCGGTTTGCAAATGACCGTGTACGGCGCATCGGACGCCCTGCGTTCAACAGGTTTCTCCATCGAGGAGCTCAAAAGCATGGTGCGGCCAGATCAACTGGCCGTGTATTCCGGTTCCGCCATGGGACAGCTCGACCAAGACGGTTACGGCGGCTTGATGCAAAACGCCTTTACCGGCAAGCGACCCACATCCAAAAATCTGGCCTTGGGGCTGCCAGAAATGCCCGGCGACTTTGTAAATGCCTATGTGCTGGGTTCTGTTGGTGAAACCGCCGGAATCATTGGCGCCTGCGCCACATTCTTGTACAACGTCAAGCGCGGTATGGAGGAGATCCGCAGCGGCAGCAAACGCATTGTTATCGTCGGCAACGCCGAAGCACCCATTACCCCGGCATCCATCGAAGGCTACCGGACCATGGGCGCCCTGACCGAAGACGAAGCGTTGATGGCGCTGGACAACAGCGATACGCCGGACAACCGTAGAGCCTGTCGCCCCTTCTCCAGCAACGCCGGCTTTACCCTGGCGGAATCTTCCGTGTGGATCGTGCTGATGGACGACGCTCTGGCCTTGGAGAGCGGCGCGCGTATTTTAGGTTCTGTCGGCGACGTTTTTGTGAACGCCGACGGCTACAAAAAGTCCATTCCCGGACCGGGCATTGGTAACTACGTCACCGTGGCCAAGGCCATGGCTTCCGCTCGCAGTATGCTGGGGGAAGACGGTTTGCGCACCAGCACTTACATGCACGCCCACGGCACCGGCACACCCCAAAACCGCGTCACCGAATCGGCGATTATGAGCAAGGTAGCCGAGGCCTTTGATATTCCCAGCCTCACTATCGCCGCCATTAAATCCTATGTTGGTCACTCGCTGGCGCCAGCCGGCGGCGATCAACTGTCCGCCATACTAGGTGCTTGGCAAGACGGTATTGTGCCGGGTATTAAGACCATTGATCACATCGCCGATGACGTTGCCCGGGAACGACTGCACTTTCCTATGCAAGATGAGGAACGTGACGTCGACACCATGCGCGGCGCATTCATCAACTCCAAAGGCTTTGGCGGCAACAACGCCACCGGATTCTTTATGTCGCCCAAGCAAACCGAGCAAATGCTGGCACGTCGCTGGGGTTCCAGCGCCCTGACTCAGGCCCGGCAGCGGCAGGAAAACGTCTTAGAAACCGCGTACGCCTATGATCAGGCCGCTGACAGCGGAGAGATCGCGCCAATCTACCGCTTTGGCGAAGGCGTGCTGGAGGGCGACGATCTGGAAATAACCGACAGCGCCATGAAGGTGCCCGGCTTCACCCAAAGCATCAATTTAGACTTGGAGAACCCCTTCGACGACATGTCTTAACCCGCCGATTCGACCGGCGGCCATCGGCCGCTCTGAGCGGCGCTATCAGCAAACGTCTAATGCAGCGGCCGATCATATCTTGCCGTCAGCGCATCCACGCGCTCTTGAGCCTTGGCGACCAAGGCCTCCTCATTAGCCAGCTCAATGCACAGCAGATAACTGGCCAACGCCGCTTCGGTGTCGCCCATTCGCTGTTGGCACTCTGCCCGCTCAAAGTGCAGCAAGCCCGTCAAACCGTTTTCATTGTGAACAATAGCCAGTTGATAATCGGTCGCCGCCAGCGTGGCCTGCCAATTACCCAACTGCAGGTAATAGGCCTTTAGATTATTCAGCATACGAAAGCCCAGCGTGGCGGTATTCGCCCGTACCAATAACTCGTCCAAGGTGTAGTCAGAGGGCACCTGCAAGGCGCTGGGATTCACCACCGCCAGAGACAGCGGATCAACAAGGTCACCCTGTGCACGCAGCAGGAAATGTCCGGGGTAGTTCACCCCGTAGGCCTCCAAACCAAGATCCTGCGCCAGCGTGATAACCAGCACCGCCACCACAATGGGCAGCCCCTGATGCTGCTGTAACAGCCAGTCGATACTGCTGTGGGTAAGGTCAACGCCCTCCAGCGAGGCTTGGGCAAAGCCCTGACCGCGCAGAAATGCCAGCAGCCCCTCGACGTCGGAGACGCCTAGGGATTTGGCCTGATCCACTAGGTTTTGAATCCCGGCCCGCACTTTTTCTGCATCTAACTGTTCATCAATGACGTGAGCCACAAGCAGAGCCACGTCCAGCTCGGTAACAGAATCCGCGGAGGACTGCTTAAACCCTTCAAGCAACGACAGACGACTGGATTGCGGTTTTTTGGTTTCACTCATGGTGCATTCCTAAAACGCGCGCAGGGCTAGTGCTCTCGGGTCTTGCTGAAGACCACCTCAGGCCACCGATCTTGGATTACCTGAAGATTCACGCGACTGGTCGCCAGGTAAGTGAGATAGCCGCCGCCATCGATGGCCAAGTTCTCTTCGTTTTTCTTGCGAAAATCCGCCAGCATTTTCTCGTCTTCGCAGCGAATCCAGCGCGCGGTGAAGGTGTTGGTATTCTCCCAGATGCACTCGGCCCGGTATTCGTCGCGCAGACGAAAGGCCACCACATCAAACTGCAGCACGCCCACCGCGCCGACGATCAGTTCATTCTTGGCCAAGGGCTTAAACATTTGCGTCGCACCCTCTTCCGCCAACTGCTGCACGCCTTTTTCCAGCTGCTTGCTGCGCAACGGATCTTTCACGCGCACGCGACGAAACAGCTCCGGGGCAAAGTTTGGAATGCCAATGAATTGATGGTCCTCGCCCTCGGAAAAGGCGTCGCCGATTTGAATGGTGCCGTGGTTGTGCAAACCAATAATATCGCCGGCATAGGCCTCTTCGGTTTGCACCCGATCACCAGCCATAAAGGTCACGGCGTCGGCGATACGCACATCCTTACCTAACCGCTGGTGGCGCACTTTCATACCCTGCCGGTAAGTGCCGGAGCACACCCGCAAAAAGGCAATGCGGTCCCGGTGCTTGGGGTCCATATTGGCTTGAATTTTAAATACAAAGCCGCTGAAGGCTTTTTCCTCCGGCTCGATCACCCGCTGTTGGGTTGCCCTAGGCTGAGGCTTGGGGGCTTGCTCGACAAAGCCGTCGAGCATCTGCTGTACACCAAAATTACCCAAGGCAGTCCCAAAATAGACCGGACTCACCGTACCGTTTTCAAAGTCTGCCTGATCGTATTCGTGGCAGGCGCCACGCACTAGCTCGATTTCGTCCACAAAGTCGTCGTAATCCGCATCTAGGAGTTCACGCGCCTCGCCCGAATCCAATCCGTCAATTACCCGATAGCTGTGAATGTGATGTCCCTGACTCTTCTCAAAGCAAACGATGCGATCCGTCGCCAGTTCGTAAACCCCCTTGAACTGCTGGCCCATACCAATGGGCCAGTTCATGGGCGCGCACTGGATCTGCAGAATGTCCTCGATTTCGTCCAGCACCTCGATGGGATCGCGGATCTCACGGTCAAGTTTGTTGATAAAGGTAATAATGGGGGTATCCCGCAGGCGGCAAACCTCCATCAGTTTGATGGTGCGAGGCTCAACACCTTTTGCACCGTCTATAACCATGAGCGCAGAATCTACCGCCGTTAACGTGCGGTAGGTATCTTCCGAGAAGTCCTCGTGGCCTGGGGTGTCCAGCAGGTTTACTACCCGATCCGCATAGGGAAACTGCATCACAGAAGTGGTCACCGAGATGCCCCGCTCCTGCTCCATGGTCATCCAGTCCGAGGTGGCGTGTCGGTCGGATTTTCGGGACTTCACCGTGCCAGCCAGCTGGATGGCATTACCAAAGAGCAGCAGTTTCTCCGTCATCGTGGTTTTACCCGCATCAGGGTGAGAGATGATGGCGAAGGTTCGACGCTGCTGGATATGCTGCAGAAATTCGGAACTCATAACGCTAAGGCCGAAAAAAGCGCGAGTATAACATCAACCCGAAGATTATCGATCAGCGATAATCTGTGAGTCGGGTTTAGCTAGGCGAGACATGAACCAACATCAATATGCCCAGCCAAGGGCCGAGCTAAAGAGCCAGAGGGCTAACGCCCAACCGGTGGGTAATTCCGTCCTAACAACAAAAAAGGCAGCTTGCGCTGCCTTTTGACTCCAAACTGCTTGACCCCAACCTGCCGAAACTAGGCCCATCTCCCGATCCCACGAAAAATATACGACCTAACAATATTTTTCTTTGGCGGTAATTGCTCAGGAGCGCCGACAAGCGGTTTGTTTTAGCGAATGAACGGCTTATTTGTGCAAGGTAATGTCGGACCTAATTTTTCCCCGGATCCACAGCCCCTGCCATCAGGATTGCATCTTCGCGCCCCTGTTCAGACGGGTAATAATCTGTGCGCACGCCAACCTCGTGCATCCCTGCCGATGCGTAGAGGCGACGCGCGGGGGTATTGCTTTGACGAACTTCCAAAAAAAGTTTTTGCGCGCCCTGCTGCCGCAAGACCTCTAACAGCTGATCAAAGTAGCTACTGGCCCTGCCCAGACCGCGATGCTCCGGCGCCAAACAAAAGTTCAGCAGTTCGGCCTCGCCCAACACCACCGTGAACACTGCATGCCCGATCACCAAGTCGCCCATGAGCAATACGTGGCAACGGTAGCCTTTGGCTTCAGCCGTCAAGCAATCCTCAAAGGTTTTAACGCTCCAGGGATCGGGATAACTGGCGGCTTCGATGGAAATGACTTGGGGTAGGTCTGAAGGCGCCATTGCGCGGAGGCCCATTTGACGAGATACCTCGGTCACTCAGGAAGAGCCACTACTTAGCCGCCAGTACGTACTGCACTAGCTGTGTCCAAAGCGCGCGCTTGGATTCGCCTCGTGCGGCGGTCTGTGCGAGGGCGTCTACCGCCACCCAATGACTGGTGTTGTCACCGAGCCACTGCCTCAACGTCTCTAGCCCCTTGGCCGAACCGACGACTGCGGTGCCGGAGGCCAACATCCGATGTTTTTCGCAAAATACCGCAACCGCTCGCTCCGGGGTGCCGGACGTTTCCACGATGGGCCAGCGAAAGTCGCTGAGGCGCACTCGGTCTTGCAACGGTGTCCCGGTGGCTGCTTGATGCAGGGCACCGGCGAGGTCTTGCAGGAACCGCAGCTCCAGATCCGACAGTGGCCCGTCACCGACCCATACCAACCGCGGGGTAGCAACAAAGCTCAACTCAATGGTTGAGCCGGTTGCTAGCGTGGCCGCACCTGAACCGCTGATGGCGGACGCTGGATTTGCATCCTGCGCCGCTCTGGGACGCTCTGGGGCATGCTGCTGTGATGCCGCCGGCGTTGCTGCTAACGTCGTTGCAGGTGGCTGAGTTAACTCTGACTGGACAAGTGCCGCTCTGGCCGCAGATGCCGGGGATGGCTGCTGGGCGCTGGCTTGAGCCGTCACCGGCTTTGTCTGAGCCGGCCCAGACATCTGGGACTGTGAGGCGGACCGAGAGGCGGCTTGGGCCTGTGAGTCGTTCATCGCCTGACGTGAAAAAAATACGTCAATTCCCATGTCCTGCAGCATACGGTGCTGGCGTTTACTTAGCAGTGGGCCTTTTGATTCCTTGGTCGGCATAACCTTAGAGCGCCGGTGAACGATATGTTCCTATGCTATCCCATGCAGCTGACTAGGTGGGTATTTTTCGTTGCCTGCTGCGCCAAGCGTAGACGCGCTCGCCGGCCATCAGCGCGGCCCATAGGGTATAAAGAGCAACGTCTGCATAGCCGTCCTTGCGCAGCCACAGCAGGTGGGCCAAGGCCAGCGGCACGGCCAGATATATCCACCGATGCAGGGCTTTCCAGCGACGCCCTAATCGCCTTTGCCAACCTCGGGTAGAGGTGATCGCCAGTAGCGTTAACACCAACAGGCTGGCCATACCCGGGGTAATGTAAGGACGCTCGATTATTTCTTGCAGCAGCAAGCGTCCGTCAAGCTCCACATAGAACACCGCGTATACGGCTGCGTGCACAAGCACAAAGGTGAAGGCGAAGAGTCCGACCATGCGCCGGCAGCCGATCAACACCGCCCACCCCAGTTGACGCTGAAGCGGGGTAACGGAAAAGGCGCAGAGCAGCACGATCAACGACCATTCCCCCAAATAGTGAAGCAAACCCTCCACCGGATCTGGCCCTAAGCCGGCGCCGCTTTGCATGGTTTCCAGAAAAATCAGGTATCCCAGCCATGCCCAAGGCGCGAGCATGGCCACCGCAACAGCGGGTTTCACCAAAGATTGCGGCGTTGCCGGCGGCATCAGTAGTACTTACGCAGATCCATTCCCGCGTAAAGGTGCCCCACTTCGTCCGCGTAGCCGTTAAACATCAGCGTGGGGATGCGGTTACTGCTAAACAGAGAATTGGGCAAACGGCGCTCCGTAGCCTGACTCCAGCGCGGATGAGACACGTTGGGATTTACGTTGGCATAAAACCCGTATTCACTGGCCTGCAGCTGCTTCCACGTGTTCACAGGTTCGCGCTCGCTAAAGCGGATGCTGACAATGGACTTGATGCTTTTGAATCCGTACTTCCAAGGCACCATCAAACGCCAAGGTGCGCCATTTTGATTGGGCAGTTCCTTCCCGTACAGCCCAGTTACCATCAGCGTTAGCGGGTGATAGGCCTCATCAAGCCGCAGGCCCTCGACGTAGGGCCAGTCGATGCTGGAGAAAAAGCCGCGCTGACCACGCATCTCGTCCGGTCGGTACAAGGTTTCAAATTCCACAAACTTGGCGTTACCGGTTGGTTCAAACTGGGCCAAGACATCCTTTAACGGTATGCCCATCCACGGCACTACCATGGACCAAGCCTCGACGCATCGAAAGCGATAAATGCGCTCTTCCACGTCCAAACCTTTGACGATGTCTTCAAAGGCAAACTCGCCGGTTTTGTTGGCCTCGCCGGACACCGTGACCGTCCAAGGGTCTGTGGTCATTTCGTGGGCATAGGCCGCCGGGTCGCCTTTGTCCGTGCCGAATTCGTAGAAGTTGTTGTACTGGGTAACAATGGATTCCGGGGTAACCGTATCGTCGGGCTGCAGCCCCGCCTGCAGAACCGATGGCAAGGCGGCGGACGCGATGCCCGCCGCCCCCGCGGTCATAAAACGACGGCGATCGCGATAGATTTCTTCTGGGGTAATTTCTGAGGTTGGAATGGACGGCGGTTTACGAATCAACATCTTTGGGCTTCCTTGCCGCATTGGCAGTTTTAAGCCTTGCCCAAACATCCTCCAACGGACCAGAGGCGGCATACACTAACGCCATGCCAAACATCACCATCGGCGGATCGACCATGGCAACCGCAAAGCCCATGGCGATAAGCACCAGCGTGACGAAGGGAATGCGTTCGCGCAGATTTATTTTCTTCGGAGAAAAATAGGTGTAGTTGCTGACCATGAGCAACGCTGCAGACACCGTGAGTGCCGCGAACAGCAAGGCCACCAGCAGTGGCGGTTCGTTCATACCCTGTTGCAGGGCAACCCAGATACCAAAGACGATTAGCCCTGCCGCTGCAGGACTGGCTAAACCTGTGAATGAGCCTTCATCGCCGTCCACGTTAAAACGGGCCAAGCGCAGGGCGGCACACGCCATATAGGCGAAGGCGGCAACCCAGCCGATCTGCCCGAGAGCCGAAAGCCCCCAAGAAAACGCCACCAAGGCTGGAGCGACCCCGAAGGCCACCAGGTCAGACAGGCTATCGTATTGGGCGCCAAAGGCGCTTTGGGTTCCGGTCATGCGGGCGATACGCCCATCGGCACCATCGAGCATCATGGCGATAAAAATAGCGATACATGCGGTTAAGGGCTGGCCATTCATGGCGGTGACGATGGCGTAGAACCCGGCGAACAACGAACCCGTGGTGATGAGATTGGGCAATAAATAGACGCCGCGCCGGCCTAAAACCGCCTCACCGCGGGACGCAGGCTTGGATTGCTCTTGAGCGTCTGTTTGCTCTTGAGCGGGTGTTTGCTCTTGAGCGGGTGTTTGCTCTTGAGCGCGTGTTTGCTCTTGAGCGCCCGCCTGCTCTGCGCTACCCACCGGGGTATCGGTCTGCGAAGCAGCTTGGGTAGGCATTGCGTCACCCACAACCTGCAGAGCCGGTTTGTCGTCGTTATTCATGAGCTGCACCGTATAACACGTCTAGCGCCTTATACTCTGGCAATAAGCGCACAGGACACAAGTGGTTTTTGCGCCTTGTCCAAGCCGATGGCCCAAAGGGGCCACCCGCTCTCACAGCGCAATCCTCGCGGCCGCTTAGTTGATTTCTTTGTTGACCAGACGATTGGCCTGAATCCAAGGCATCATGCCGCGCAGACGCTCACCCACCTCTTCAATGGGATGCTCGCTGGTGATGCGACGCATGGCCTTGATGCTTGGCGCGCCGGACTTGTCTTCGAGCACGAATTCTTTGGCGAAGTTACCGGTCTGGATCTCGTTCAGAATGCGCTTCATCTCTGCCTTGGTTTGCTCTGTCACGACTCGTGAGCCACGGGTCAAACCGCCGTATTCGGCAGTATTGGAAACCGAGTACCACATGTTGGCGATGCCGCCTTCATAAAGCAGATCAACAATCAGCTTCAACTCGTGCAAGCACTCGAAGTAAGCCATTTCTGGGGCGTAACCCGCTTCTACCAGCGTCTCGAAGCCCGCCTGCACCAGAGCGGTGGCGCCACCGCACAATACCGCTTGTTCACCAAACAGGTCGGTTTCGGTTTCTTCCCTAAAGGTCGTCTCGATAACGCCTGCGCGACCCCCACCGTTAGCAGAGGCATAGGACAAAGCAATGTTCTTCGCCTGTCCCGTTGCGTCCTGGGCGATCGCGATCAGGCTAGGCACACCCCCACCTGCAACGTAGGTTGAGCGTACCGTGTGGCCTGGGCCCTTGGGGGCAATCATGATCACGTCCACGTCCTGACGCGCCTGAATCAGCTCGAAGTGCACGTTAAAACCGTGCGCAAAGGCGATGGCCGCGTTTTCTTTCAGATTGGGCTCGATTTCTTGGGCGTAGAGGGCCGCCTGCAGTTCATCGGGTACCAGCACCATGACCAGATCCGCACCCTGTACCGCTTCGGCTACTTCCGCTACCGCAAAACCTGCGTTTTCTGCTTTTGCCCAAGAACCCGAGGCCTTGCTGCGCAGGCCTACGACAACGTTCTCCACACCGGAGTCGCGTAGGTTGTTGGCGTGGGCGTGGCCCTGTGAGCCGTATCCTACAATCACCACCTTCATCTTCTGAATGATGGATAGATCAGCGTCTTTGTCGTAATACACCTGCATGTTTTTTCCCGTCAGTTGGTTTGAATAAGTGAGAGTTTCTCTCTTCTTTATTGTCGGCCTAAACCGACAGTACGTAATCGCCGCGCCCTACCCCGGAAACTCCGGAGCGCACGACTTCCAAAATTGCGGCGTTAACGCCGCTGTCATCAATGGCGCGAATGAATGCGTCAAGTTTACCGCTGGGGCCAACCAGCTGGATAGTGTAGGTCTGGGCGGTGACATCAACGATTTGACCGCGAAACACATCCGCCGAACGCTTGATTTCCGCCCGAGACTGGCCCTCGGCGCGGACTTTGATCAGCAGTAGCTCGCGCTCCACATGTTCGCCCTCGCAAAGATCCACCACCTTGACCACTTCCACCAGCTTATCGAGCTGCTTCATGATCTGATTGATCTTCTCTTGATCGCCACTGGTGGTCAGCGTCAACCGGGACAACGTTGGATCCTCCGTGGGCGCCACGGTCAGCGATTCGATATTGTAGTTGCGCTGGGCAAACAGGCCCACCACCCGCGACAACGAACCTGCTTCGTTTTCTAACAACACCGCTAAAATTCTTCTCATGGCTTGGCGTCCGCTGATTTGCTCAGGATCATGTCATTCATGGCCCCTCCCTTGATGGCCATTGGATAAACGTGCTCATGGGGATCTACCCAGACGTCAACGAATACCAAACGGTTTTTGTTCGCTTCGCAGAACGCTTCTTCCATCGCGGCATCTAACTGCATGGCATCGCTGACCTTGATGCCAACATGACCGAATGCCTCAACCAGGGTCTTAAAATCCGGCAGCGAGTCGCTGTAGGTGCTCTGGGAGTGACGCCCGCCGTATTGCATGTCTTGCCACTGTTTCACCATGCCCAGCGCTTGGTTATTCAGGTTGATAATCTTGATCGGTAAACCGTATTGCAGACAGGTGGAAAGCTCCTGCATGTTCATCATGAACGAGCCTTCACCGGTAACACAGGCCACGACGGACTCCGGGTTACCCATCTGTACCCCCATGGCCGACGGCAGGCCGAACCCCATGGTGCCGAGACCGCCTGAGTTGATCCAGCGCCGTGGCTCGTCGAAGTGGTAGTACTGGGCCGCAAACATTTGATGCTGCCCAACATCCGACGTCACAAAGGCGTCGCCCTTGGTTGCCCGGTACAGCGACTGAATGGCCAGCTGGGGCAAAATATTCTGACCTTCCTGAGCCTGCAGGTTGTGATTGAGACCGTGGGCGCTGCGCCAACCATTGATCTGCTGCCACCACTGTTCCAGATGCTGCTGCTGTTTTTGCCGGGCATCGTCGCCGCGCTCTGCATCTCTGGCCTGATAGGTCTCCCACAACGCATTCAACACCCATCCCGCGTCTCCGATGAGCGTGATGTGCGAGTGAATGATTTTATCTACGGAAGCCGGGTCCACATCCAGATGCACAATCGTCGCCTTGGGCGAGAATTTGCTCGGATTGTTGGTGACCCGATCGTCGAATCGTGCCCCGAGGGCGAAGATCAAATCGGCATCGTGCATGGCCATGTTGGCTTCATAAGTTCCATGCATGCCCAACATGCCCAGACTTTGGTCATCAGAGCCCGGGTAAGCGCCCAACCCCATCAGGGTTGAGGTGACGGGTACATTGGCGGCTTTCGCCAGTTCACGCAGCGGGCCTTCCGCATCGGCCAGCACAACACCACCACCCACGTAGAAGACCGGGCGTTTGGCACCCAGCAGCGCCGTAACCGCAGCGTTCACGGCGTTGCTGTCGCCTTCAAAAGCCGGCTTGTAGGATCGCAGGCTGACGCTCTTGGGATACTCATAGGCATAGGTGGCGGTCGGATCCGTCGTATCCTTGGGCACATCGATAACCACGGGACCGGGGCGACCTGTGGTTGCAATATGAAATGCTTTTTTCACCACAGCGGGTATTTCCGATGCATCGCGGACCATAAAGCTGTGTTTTACCACCGGGCGAGAAATGCCGACCATGTCAGTTTCTTGGAACGCATCAGTACCGATTAGGTCGCTGGGCACCTGACCGGAAATAACGATCATGGGAATACTGTCCATGTAAGCCGTAGCGATACCGGTGATCGCATTGGTGGCCCCGGGTCCAGATGTCACTAACACTACCCCGGGGTCGCCGGTTGAACGAGCGTAACCGTCGGCCATATGAGTGGCTGCTTGTTCGTGGCGCACCAGAATATGCTCGATCTTTTGCTGACGAAAAATCGCATCGTATATATGCAGGGCAGAACCGCCGGGATAACCGAATATGTATTCGACTCCCTCGTCCTGTAGTGCACGGATCAACATATCGCCGCCGGACAGCATTTCCGTCATGTGTCGTCCTCTTTCATTACCTGTGTATCGGCTGGTTGCCGCGTGAGACCCTGCCGAGCTATTACCCTCTAAAGCCGCCAGCGGACTCCGGCGTTTCCTCACCGGCCACTGGCGCCTTTGTGCTATCAATGCTCGCGCCGACGACATCTCATAATGCGAGGGCGAAAGTTCTCGTAAGCTATTGATTTTGATATGGACTCAATGGGTTTCCCTTGGATTTTTCAGGCCCCATTTCGCGCAAGCGCGCTATTCTTGTGATTCAGCGCCAACATGTCAATGAACTTGCTGCTTTGCAGGCTAACCGGTGATGCACACAACCGAGGCCATCCGGCCCGTTTGCGCACCCTTTCCTTGCAGGTGCGTGGCCTGCCGATGGGAGTAAAAGTCGGAATCGGCGTAGCTGCACAGACCACTTTGGGCGATTGACGCCACGCCGCAAGATCGCAGTTGGTCGTTAGCCAATTGTGGCAAGTTAACCAAGCGCTTGGTCGAATCGGTGGGATGCTCCGCTATTACCGATGGACTGACCTGGGCAACCGGCTGCCATACGTCCTCACCCACCTCAAAATGTCTTTGGCTGATGCACGGACCGATCCACGCGCACAACTGGGAGGGAGCCGCTGGCATAGCGCCGACTAATTGCTCAATTACGCCGGCCAGCAATCCCCGCCAACCGCCGTGCGCCGCACCAACACAGGGCTGCGCGGGATCTTTTGACGCTAACAAAATCGGCACACAGTCAGCACTTTGAATCACCAGGCCTGCGCCGATTTGGTCTGTCCACAATGCATCCGCTTCGGGTTCGTCAGCCCAAGCGCCATCAGCATACACCCAGCGATCGCCGTGCACCTGTTGCAACCAGTGCAGGTGCGGTGGCGCCTGCAGCGCAGGCGTACACACCTGCGCCAGCAGCTGGCCCAAGCGCTCTCTATTGGCCGTAATTCGCTCAAGGCTGTCGCCCGACTTTTTCCCTACATTGAACCCTAAATCCGCAGGCTGCCCCGGTCGCCGATCCGCACCGTCACTGGGGTAACGGGTGGTGGTTCCGGCGATTACGGTTGCCGGCGCCGCCCACCGAGCACTGTGCCACTGTCGGGCAAAAGCCGGGGTAGCAGCCCCATTGGACTGTGCGCCTGTGAGCAGCTTACTGGGCATCTTCAGCAAGCGTTTGCATTAACGCCCCGAGATCCTCAGGAACGGGTGCGGCAAAGTGCAGATCTTGTTCTGACGTTGGGTGAGCAAAGTCCAGCTTGATGGCGTGCAGAGCTTGTCGGGGGAACTGCTGCAGCGTAGTTACCGTATCCGCGGCGGCACCGCGGGGCAAAATACGCCGACATCCATACTTGGTATCCCCTACCAAGGGGTGCCCAATGCTCTGCATGTGCACGCGAATCTGATGGGTGCGCCCGCTGCCCAAGGTCACATCGACAGCGCTGTGAGCACGGTAACGCGCTCGCACCCGGACCAAACTCAAGGCGCTTTTGCCGTCGTCACGAATCACTTGTTTGGTGCGCTGTTTTGGGTGTCGACCAATGGGCCGGTCGATGTCCTGACCGGATACCATCACCCCTTCGCAAACCGCTAGGTAACGACGCCGAACCTGACGCGCACTGATGGCCTCTACCAAACGGCGATACGCCACGGGACTGCCGGCTACCACCATAACGCCACTGGTTTCTTTGTCGAGCCGATGCACTACCCCTGCCCTTGGCAGTTCTTGGAGCTGAGGTCGATGGTGCAGCAGGCCGTTAACAAGGGTGCCGTCCGCATTACCTGCGCCCGGGTGCACGACGAGACCCGCAGGTTTGTTGACTACCAGCAAATCCTCATCCTCAAAGAGAATGTCCAAATGCATGGCCTCGGCGCTTTGCCAATCTTCTCGGGACTGACGCTGGCCTCTTAATTCCAGCAATTCGCCACCGATGACTTTGTATTTCGGTTTGACCGCATCGCCATTCAGGGTCAACGCACCCTCGCCAATCCATCGCGTCAACTCGGCACGGGAGAACTCAGAAAACAACTGCGCAGCGACTTTGTCCACGCGCTCGCCACCCAAGTCCGGTGGAATTTGCGCCCGACGCTCCAATTTCTGCGGTGTTTGATCTGTCATAACGGTTGCAACCCTACCGAATTTGGTAAGAATAGCGACTGCTGCCCGATGGCTTCGAGTATTCGGCGCAGCAGTCCACGTTCAACATCGGCAACTGTCATCACTGACTGCAGAAAAAGAGGCTTCACCTTGCTCCAACTCACCACGCCTTTGTGGCTCGCTCGCCGTCTGGGCCTTGCTGCCGTTGTTCTGTTCGCGCTGTTGCTTACCGGCTGCAGCAGTATCCCATTCTTCGGTAAGGATAAAGAACCAAGCGACGAAGAAGTGGAAGAAATTGATACCACCGAGGCCCGCGTCTATCGTGCGGCGCAACGAGCGCTGCGCAGTTCCAACTACGCCGTCGCGATCGAACAGCTGGAGCTGTTGGAGGCGCGCTTTCCATTCGGTCGTTTTGCGGAACAAGCACAGCTGGAATTGATTTTTGCCCATTACCAAACTCAAGACATGGAGAGTGCGCGGGCTGGCGCTGACCGATTCATTCGACTGCACCCCACTCACCCGAGCGTCGACTACGCCTATTACTTGAAAGCGCTGGCCGCCTACCGCTACAGAGAGGGTTTCCTTGACCGGATTTTTTCGGCGGATCCTGCCAGTCGAGACATGGCGCCTGTGCGGGAGTCGTATTCAGAGTTAGCCCTGCTGCTGCGCGAATTCCCCAACAGCCAATATGCTCCGGATGCTCGCCAGCGCATGCTGCTGTTGCGAGACCTGCTCGCCAAGTCAGAAATTTTTGCGGCGGAACATTACTTGCGCCGCGGCGCCTTGGTCGCCGCTGCGAATCGTGGTGCCTACGTAATTGAAAACTATCCCGACACGGCGGCCCGAGCCGATGCCCTAGCCGTGATGGTAGAGGCCTACTTCAAGCTCGGGCGCCTAGATGAAGCTAACCGTGCCTTGCGGGTGCTGGCCTTGAACCACCCGGATTTTCCCGAGTTCAACTCCGCCGGCGACTTGGTGCTGGAAGAGCGAATTCGCAACCGCGATCGATCCTGGACCAACATCATGACCTTGGGGCTGCTGGACCGACCAGATACGCCACCGCCCATCACCATCAATTATCCCGACGCCGCCGGTGCTGAGAGACCGGGCCAATCCGAGCAGGACCGCGCCCAAGAGGAAGCAGAAGAGGCCGCTGAGGAAAAACGCAGCATTTTCGGCTTTTTACCCTTCATCGACTGACCCACTTAAGCGTCGCAAAAGCCGCACCAACCTGACGGGGTAGCGCCGGGAAATCGCACAGACCGGTCAGTGCTGTCCCACGCGCCCAAACCGGCTTGCGCATACACTGGTTCCTCCCTGACTTTTGCACGCTGCCGTAATCGTGACCGCGCTTATAACCGACACCCAAGCTGAAACCAAAGCTCAGACCAAAGCTCAGGCCAACGCTAAGATCAAGCCACAACCCAAACCGCTATCTACGACGCAACCCAAGATCCCTTGCCGCTACATAGGCCGGCACCGTGGACGCCATCATCAGCCCAGCCCATATC
>JAYNPH010000004.1:41252-46374 GCA_038113685.1 Gammaproteobacteria bacterium | reverse complement strand
CCCTTTATTCTGAATTAGCGCCTGAGTCAGGTTCAGCAAAACCTGCTCTAAATGCCGCCGATAAGAGCTGTAGCTAGGCTCTTTGCGTTTGCCCACGCTTTCTTCAAACAGCTCGTCAACAAAGTTACTAAAATACGCTGCTGCGTCGTTGGAGACTTTGCACGGATGCATCCAACAACGGTCCTCTTTATCAAAGTCCTGTGGCTCTGGAAGGTGCGCTAGGCCATCTACTATGGAATACAAGGCTTTAGTTTTATTGCCATGCAAATACGACTCTGGGGAGTCAGAATTTACTGTCGGGTATATAGCTTTAGCTAACTGGAAGCTCATATTGCTTACTCCTTGTTGATCATATTGATTAACCATTACCGCTGCCAAAGGAGAGCCAATACCTAATGATTTGTATTCATTAAGGCGCAGGGGTGCCTAAAGCAGTTGATTGATGAGTTATTTCAAGGAGTTGTTAGCAGTCATCGGCGGGAGTTAGCTTATAAAGCGCGTAAGGCCCTTTAAAAACTAGAGTAATTATACCATGTAACACAAGTGGGGGGTGGTCATAATTGCCACTTAAAAAGCACAGATAAAATAAATTATATTTATCAATAAGTTAAATGCAGGCAATAAGCTGCTTAAGCGCCCCACACACTTGCGGTTTTCTTTTTCTTCTCAAAAACCACCTCTAGTGTATCCAGCGTCTACCTACAGCTACTGATGTTTAGCTAGAGCCTCCCCGGGTGGCTAAAAAGAACCCCGCCCTTGTATCAGTTAAGCGGTAGGTGAAGCGGTAGGGGTTTTTGTGCCCTTGACGGCCAAAGAAGACCTTGGAATGCTAGAGAACACATGAGTTGAGGGCGCCAACGGTGCCTACTTAAGGTAGTGACTGCGTCTCTGGCCACCATTTTCTGTCTTAAGTTGCCTCTAGGCCCCTGAATTTACTCATGTTTTTTAAACATGGCTAATTAGGGTAGATCGTTCGCTGTCCTTGTCATTTTAACCATCCATTTTGTCAGCATCTCAATTGAATAGCCGTTGCCGTAGCCTTGTCCTATGGTCTGAGCACTCCATCCACCAAGTTGATCAACTACTTCAGTCGGTGCTTCCGCCTGTCTCAGTCTGTCTCTGAAGCTGTGTCGTAGCCCATGTATCAATGCTTGGTCGCCTGCAATTGTCTTTAGCCATTTGTTTATCGCTGCGCTAGCAGAATTACTGCTACAAACGTTTTGGTTTGTGTATCTAGGGAAACAAAACTCACCGGGATTAGACGCAACAACGCGTTTTGCCGCCCATAAAGATGCCCCTACTAAAGGAATGACTCTTTCACTAGCTTTGGTTTTTAGTCTTCGGTGGGGGTAGGGCGTTAGGTCAATGTGCGGATGCGGACAATCTAGATGGATGTCTTTTACTTTTAACCCAGCAGCTTCTGCAAGACGCATCCCAGAGTCACTGATTAAGGCAACTAACCATCTCAAGTCATCATCGGCCTGATAACAGTTATGCTGTAAAAGCTCTATTTGCCCAGCTGACAAAGGTTGGCGCTTAGTCTTGTTTTCGTTAGGTGCTAGGTAGACGCCTATAAACGCATTGCGACATTCCAGACCCAGCTCTTGGATCGTAAAGTTCACGACTGCTTTTATGATAGTAAAGTTGCGTTGGACTGAAGCATTACTAAGTTCCCTATTGCGCAACCAATCTCTGAAGATACCCGCATCTGCGCTGGTATATTGGTTTAGCGGCCTGCACCCAAGACACTGTTCCAAATAGGCAATGCTTCTACTGCTGTGGCTAAAGAAAGTCTTAACACGTCCTTCTCCTTTAACTCTTTGATAGAGCTCTAAGGCTTCAGCGATGGTCGGCATTGCCAAGTCACGGTCCTTGTTTGGAGCCTGACACAACAAATGCGCTGCTGGTATTTGTACTTCTTTCAGTCGGAGGTTGAACCAATAGTCTTCCAAGCGTGTAACAAGGCTCTGCGCAGCATGTTTGGCTCTTATTGGAGACTTTGTTCTAAGGCTCTGCACGATCCTTAGCTTCGTGTAGTGATGCCTGAGATCTGCCGGTACATCTTTGGAGAAGTAATATATGCCACGCTTCGTATACGTGTATTTGGGATTAAAAGTACCTACCATTTTATCTACCCTAATTAGCCATGTTTAAAAAACATGAGTAAATTCAGGGGCCTAGAGGCAACTTAAGACAGAAAATGGTGGCCAGAGACAGAATCGAACTGTCGACACGAGGATTTTCAATCCTCTGCTCTACCAACTGAGCTATCTGGCCAAGAAGTACACGACTCGAGGGGTCTCGAGCAAGGCGCGTATTAAAGCCGTGTGACCGCCCAGCGTCAACTCTCTGTTGGTGCCTGATAGCCCTCAGGCGTATCTGTGGGCTCGTTTGCGAAAAACCGCCACATCTGTTCCGTTAAGTAGGCGCGGGTTGCCGGCTCAATCAAGCTCAGGTGTTTCTCGTTGATCAACATGGTTTGAAGCGTCTGCCACTCCTGCCATGCCTGTGCGGAAACTTCGTTGAGTAGTCGCTCGCCCATAGCACCGGGTAAGGGAGGGCGTTCTAATGCCGGCAGTTCTTTACCATAGCGACTGCAAAATACGGTTTTGGCCATGCAACTCTCAACTAGAAAAACGGTGGGTAAGTCTAGCCTGTTGCCGTTGCGGGGTCAGTGTTCTTTGAGCAAACGCAAAGCTGCGGCGGATAGTCCTATGACCTCATCTTTGTCGCGTAATCGGTCAACAGAAACCCAACGCTGCGCGCTTTCCTGCAGCATGGCGGGTGGACGATTCAGCATCACATAGACCGGCTCGATATCCAGATGAAAGTGACTGAAGGTATGGCGGAACGGCTCGCCGTCCCGCTTTTGCAACACATCTTTGGGATGAATGCCTTGGCTATGCAAAAAAGACTCCGTTGATGTGTGTGACGGCCTCTCTGGTGGATTCCAAAGCCCGCCCCAAATCCCACTTTGCGGACGCTGCTCTAGCAGTATCTGCTGGTTGGGTGATGAGACAATAAAAAAGCGCGCCTGCCGGACGGGTTTGGGCGCGCTCTTTTTTTTGGTGGGTAGTTCGGCGACGCGATCGGTTGCAAGGGCTTGGCAGCTTTCGCTGAGGGGGCAAACCCCGCAATTGGGTCGGCTGCGCAGGCAAACTGTGGCTCCAAGATCCATAATTCCTTGGGTATAGGCGGCGATGTTTTGCTTCGGCGTGTGTTCCTCGGCAAGACGCCATAAGTGCTTACCGACCGAGGCTTGGCTGTAGTGGCCCTCGACTGCGTGATAGCGCGCGAGCACGCGCTTAACGTTGCCGTCTAAGATCACGCCTCGCTGGTTCATAGAGATCGCACGAATGGCGCCTGCGGTGGATCGCCCGATGCCAGGCAGCATCTCTAGCTGCTGCTGATCAGTGGGCAACTCGCCGTTATGCTCTGCCACAAGGATCTGGGCCGCTTTGTGCAAATTGCGGCCTCTAGCGTAATAGCCTAGACCGGTCCAAAGGTGCAGCACCTCGTCGATGTCCGCTGTCGCCAGGCTGGCGACATCAGGGAACCGCAGCATGAACCGTTGATAGTAACCAATGACCGTCGTTACCTGAGTCTGCTGTAGCATGATCTCGGACACCCAAACTCGGTAGGGGTTGATGTCAGCCTGCCAAGGAAGATCCTTGCGCCCGTGCTGCTCGAACCACGCCAGTAGATGTTTGGCAAACCAATCCATCCACCATTGTGGTGTTATCGTCCGAACAAGTTCAACAGCTGTTTGGCTCCTTCGCGGAACTCCTCTGGAAGCTTGTCCTCAAGCTCGTCCAGCAACGAATCTTGGATTTTGTCCTCTACAAAGCGCTTGGTTTCTTTTTTGATGAGATCCTTGGCGATGGCAAGCGCAGCACTTTTGTCCGGGCCGCAATCCGGAGCGCTTGCCGCGCCTTGGCAATAGAACGGCAGAGGCAGGTCGGTTAACACCCGCCCTACGCTGATTACGTCGTTGGCCGCTGCTTCTCGAATTGTAAGATTGCCTTTCAGATCTAATTCGCCGGAGCTTTGTTCCATGATGCCGGCCATGGTCACCCGCAGATTGTCTATGTTTGCAGTCACCGCAGTCTGCTCATTTTGCAGAGACCCGGCTACGGCCAGTTTCTTGTATTGCATCATGTCGGGCAGGGATTCCGCGTAGTTCTTTTTACCGATGAGCATGCTCATGCCCGCAATTGTCTCTTTGAGCTTGCGGATATCGACACGGCCATTTTCGGCATTGAGCGTGGCACTTAGGCGCCCCTTGGCGAGGGTGGCGGTGACCTTGCTTTCGGGCCAGGTAAGGCTGTTGAGCTGAAATTCGGACGAGGTGCAATCCAACCGACTTGTGTATGCGTTGAGCGCGTCGGCTTGGTCTGCGGCACCGTCTACTTCCTGCAGGGTGCCGGTGCATGTTCCAGTCAGCGGTGTTTGTTCAAGACGGGTGCGGATCTCTGCCGTTACCAAGGTAAGGTCGGTAAGGGTGCTGTCAGGATTCGCGCCAGAAGGCTGTAGCCGGTAAATCATGTCCCCGGCGATATCCACCGGCGCTGAACCAGCGCGGATTTCACTGGGTTCAGGGGCCTGCAAGAACACCAATTGGGCTTGAAATGGCGTTGTCTTTCCCAAAGCAAAGTCGCGCATGGCGAAGCGCTGGAGGCGAAAATCGGCGTCCTTGATTCGTACCTCGCTGAGCACTAAATGCGCCAGCGTCCAAGATTCGGGTGGTTTCGTGATTTCCAACAAGCTCAGGCCGAGTTGCAGCTTGCTGATATGAATTTGAGTTTCGTCGTCTCTCACTTTGACGTTGCTGACCGCCAAACCGAGGCTGGGAAAAATCTGCCACTTAAGGCCACCTTGAATATCTACCTGATACCCGCTTGCGGCGCTGAGCTCGGTGCTCAGTTGGTTCTTGATTCCTTCTGTATCGCTTAAAAATAAGCTCGCGGCTCCTGCGATCAATGCCACGATGACTAACAGCGTAAATAGGAGTTTTTTCATTGATCTGGTTTGCTATGGATTGGGTTTCGGAGTTTGGCCTAAGGTTATGCTGCTGCGCCGCTGACTCAATCTAGGGGGTTATTCCAGACGGGGCAAGATAAAC
>JAYNPH010000004.1:0-41233 GCA_038113685.1 Gammaproteobacteria bacterium | reverse complement strand
TTTCTACTCGCGTATTTGCGGTATTACATGCTTTACACTACCGCCCTGATTTTACGCAAAGATAGAATTTTCAAGATGCCCATCGTGAGGTTGTTATGAGTGTTGGTACTTTTGATCCTAAGCAACTCAATAGGCAGGCCGAGCCTATAGACGGGCACATACTTCAGCGCGCCCTTGAGATAGCGCAGCGCCAGAGCGCGGACGCTGGACAGCTTGATCTTAGTGACGACGAAGTGGATGACTTACAGCCCTTGCTGACGCACTCGGGTTGGCTAGAGGCTGCTCAAGAGCTGGCTGCGACTGACGTTGTTGCGCTGGTCCGACTATTTACCCTTGGTGAGGGCCAGTTTTCGAGCTGGCAGGCGGGTGCGAAGTCACCGGTCGTGTCGCTGGCAAAGGCGTTGAAAAAGCGACGCGAAATGACGCCGGAGTTAACCGCCTGGATCAAGGAAAATACGGATAACCGATACCTGCCCCATGGTGATCTGATGGACAGGCTTTAGCCCCGCAGTGCTTGGCTTGGGCTTGGCGCTGTTTTGTCTGACTATCCAGGGGACACTGTATTCCTCGTGAAAGGCGGCCAAAAGGCGGCTAAACTGCACCACGCTAAACCTGCCGGCTCCGCAGGATAAGCAACTTTTTCTCAACACCATTTTCCCAACACCAAGAGAGAACAACGTGCGCCAGGCTTCTATCAATCGGGATACCACTGAAACCCAGATAAAACTCAGCATTAACTTAGATGGCGATGGCACCAGCCACTTTGCAACCGGTCTGCCATTTTTTGATCACATGCTGACGCAAATTGCGCGTCACGGCATGATCGATATTCATGTGGAAGCCACTGGTGATCTGGAAGTCGATGCCCATCACATGGTTGAGGATGTTGGCATCGTCCTAGGCCAAGCTCTGAATAAGGCTATTGGCGATAAAAGCGGGCTTACCCGTTACGGGCACGCCTATGTACCGCTGGACGAGGCCCTATCGCGGGCGGTTATCGACCTGTCCGGCAGGCCGGGTTTGCACTATCGAGTTGACTACACGCGCGGGCGGGTCGGCGACTTCGACGTGGACTTGCTGCGAGAGTTTTTCCAAGGGTTGGTAAACCACGCCATGATGACCGTGCATCTGGATAATTTGTTTGGCGAAAACGCTCACCACCAAGCGGAGACTTTATTTAAAGCCTTTGGTCGCGCGCTGCGCGTGGCAGTGGCCGAAGATGCGCGGATGAGCGGTATCGTGCCCTCTACTAAGGGCAGCTTGTAACCGTGATTTTGATACCCGCCATTGACCTTAAAGAGGGCCAATGTGTGCGCCTGCGCCAGGGGAGAATGGATGATTCTACGGTGTTCTCCAAAGACCCCGTGGCCATGGCTGAGCACTGGAAATTTCAGGGCGCGAGACGACTGCACATCGTTGATTTGGATGGGGCATTTGCCGGCGTCCCTCGCAACGGCGAGCTGATTCGGGACATGGTTCGCGCCATGGGCGATGTGCCGGTACAGGTAGGCGGGGGTATCCGTACCCAGCAGATCATCGAGGCCTACCTAGAGGCCGGTGTTCAGGGATTAATACTGGGCACCAAGGCAGTTGAGGAGCCGGCTTTTCTACAAACCATGGCACGCCAGTATGCCGGCAAAGTTATTCTTGGATTGGATGCCCGAGGTGGTGTGGTGGCTACTGAGGGTTGGGATAAAGATGCGGGAATTACCGCGCTGGAGTTTGTGCAGCATTTAGCTGAGCTACCGCTGGCGGGGATTGTTTATACCGACATCGACCGCGATGGCATGATGCAGGGGCTTAACGTGGACGCGACGCTGGCGTTAGCGAAGGCCGCCCGGCTGCCGGTGATCGCGTCTGGCGGTGTCACCGAGCTTGCCGACCTGTCGGCGTTGAAAACGGCATTTGCTGACTCGCCTGAGCTGCTTTTTGGAGCCATCACCGGACGGGCCATATACGAGGGCACTCTAGACGTGGCTCAGGGGCAGGCACTTCTCGACGCGTAAGCGCTCAACCGGCGTCGCCTTGTGCCGTCGGCGCCGATGGCCGCAATGACTGGGTCAAGATCGAGAGGGCTTTAGTAACCGCCGATTCGCCTTCGGCGAGCAGCACATCTGGCATTAAGCCCTGCGCGCTAAAGGTTCGCCCGTTCGGGGTCAGATAAATGCCTGTGGTGATTTTCAGAACACTGCCGTTTGCCAGAGGTGGCAGTAGGGTTTGCACGGTGCCTTTAGCAAAGGTCTGGCTGCCAACAACTTTGGCCCGTCCTTGATCCTGCAGGGCGCCGGCAATGATCTCTGCGGCGGAGGCGGTGCCCGCGTTGACCAAGACGACGGTTGGCAACGCTTGCAGCGGCGTCTCATGCCCTGCCGAGTAGGCGACCGAGTTTTCCGCCTCTGGCGGTAACTCTGTGGTAGCCGTGGTGACGATCTGGCCGCTATGCAAAAATAAGTCTGCGGTTGCGACCGCGCAGTTTAAGGTGCCTCCTGGGTTGTTCCGCAGATCCAGAATGAGTCCGGCGACTTGCGGGCTTGTCTGGGCCTGCACAGCTCGCACAAGATCCTCGGCCAAGCCGTCATAACACTGAGTCGCTTTCAGGTGCATGATTTCTTCAGCGACCATCTGCGATTGCAGGTATACGCCGGTAAGTTTCGATCGCTTCAGGATCAGCTCAAATTGGTAAGCCGCGCCCGCAGTCATTGAGCGGCGCGAGAAGCCGATGGCCACGTCTGTGTCCTGCTCACCCCGAAGCAGCCCCACAAGCTCGCTAAGCAGCTTGCCCTTTACAGCCTCGCCGTTCACGGTTTTGATGCGATCGCCGGGACGTATGTCTTGGGACGCCGCCGGCGAATTGTCCAGCGTGCTTAACACGGTGAAAACCCCGTCCTCCAGTGTAATCTCCAGCCCAACGCCAACAAAACCGCCTTGCGATTCTTTCAACAGTCGCTCATAGGCTTCGGGGGTCAGCACTTCGGAATAGTCATCAAGGCTGCCAATCATGCCCCTGATAGCGCCGCGTTCTAGGACGCTGCCATCGATGCCGCCAAGGTAGTGCTCGTGGATTTGTTGTTTGGCTCGCTGCAGACTTTGTAGATCTGGTGACGGCATCACTGCGGCCCGATCCAGTACTATGCCTAAGGCGACTCCAAACACGATGCCAAGCGTCAGTGTTCGACGGGTTATAGGTCTGGGGGCTGGCTGGCCGGAATCTGCGTTCACGGCGCCAACCACTGTTTGGGGTTTTGTACTGCGCCCTTGTGCCGCAGTTCAAAGTAGATGCCGGGTTCATAGCCGCCGCCGCTGTTGCCGGCCCGAGCCACCACTTCTCCGCCTTCCACCCAATCACCGGCACTCTTGCTAAGTGAGTCTGCGTGACCGTATAGGGTCATATAGCCGTCACCGTGATCCACGATGGCGATAAGGCCAAAGCCCCGAAGCCAGTCGCTGAAAATGACTTTGCCCTGAAATACCGCGGTGACGTTGGCGCCCACCGGGGCACTGACATCAATCCCGCGCCAGTCCAGATTTGTGCCCGCCCGGGTGTCCCCAAACTTGTGCCGAATTTTTCCCTTCAAAGGACTGGGCAACTTGCCCTTGGCGGCAGCGAAGGCTTTGCCATCCAAGGTTGACGTTTGGGTGCGCAGCTGATTGATCAGGCGCCGCAGGCGGTCACTGTCTGCCAGCAGCGCTTGTTGCTGCGCCGTTTTCGATTTGCGTTGCCCTGCCAGGGCGAGAATAGCCCGTGACCGCTCTTGCCTTTGGGCTTTTAGGTCGCTGGTCTGTTGGGCCAAGACTTGGCTCCGTTCGGTTTGTTCCAGCAGCTTAACGTCCAGCTCGGTCTGTACTTCCTCTAGGTCCGCCAAGCTTTGTTTGTAACGATTCATGGAGGCCAAGCGCTGTTCACCCAAATATCGGTGGTAGCGTATAAGTCGATCGACGTCGGCGCTTGCCTGCTGACTCAACAGCTGTTTTATGAAGTCATCTCCGCCCAGCCGGGAAGAAGCTTTTAGGTGCGCGATGATGGCGCCGCGCTGGTCATTCACCTGTTGTTGCAACTGCTGCTGCTGGCGCTGGAGGCCTGCTACCGCAGCGCGGGTATTGGCGAGTGCTGTCCTAGACGTCTCCCCCTTGGTAACCAAGTCGCTGATGGCTCGGTCCTGCTGACGTATTTGTTCCTCGATCTCGGCGCTTTGCCGCTGCGCTTGGGTTAGCCAATTTTCTAGATCGTTGAGCTGGCTGACTACTTCTTCTAGGGCGATCTCGGCTTCGTCGCTGGTTTGAATTTCTGCGGCATTCAGGTGCGGGGGAGAGCAGGCGATGATTGCCAACATGAACCAAACTCGATCCCGCCACCTGTTCATTCTAGGCTGGCGTTATCAGCGTGTTGCCGGTCATCTCGTCCGGTGCATCCATTTGCATTAGGTCCAACAGAGTTGGCGCAACATCGCACAGGCTGCCGCCAGACTTCAGTTGCACAGGCTGATCACCCACGTAAACCAGGGGCACCAAATTGCTGGTATGAGCCGTATGCTCTTGGTTGCTGGTTGGGTCCCGCATGAGTTCTACGTTGCCGTGGTCGGCGGTTATCAGCATATTGCCGCCCACCGCCGTAATGGCCTCTTCTAGGCGCGCCATACATGTGTCCAAGGTCTCCACCGCCTGTATGGCCGGCTGCAGCTTACCGCTGTGGCCGACCATATCGCCGTTGGCGTAGTTACAAACGATGACATCGAACTCGCCTGAGTGGATCGCTTCCACCAGTTGATCGGTGACCTTTGCGGCGCTCATTTGCGGCTGTAAATCGTAGGTGGCCACATCGGGCGATGGGATCAAGATGCGTTTTTCGCCGTCAAAGGGTTGCTCCCGCCCGCCAGAGAAAAAGAAGGTTACATGGGCGTATTTCTCTGTTTCAGCGATCCGCAATTGGCGCTTGCCGTTGTTTTGCAAAAACTCTCCCAAAGAGTTGTGCAGGGTTTCCGGAGCAAAGGCACAAGGTACGTCAATGTCGTCAGCGTATTGGGTTAGCGTGACGAAGTGTGCGGGGGGAATGTAAGAACGGCGTTCAAAACCCGAGAAGTCTTCTTCGGTCATGGCCCGAGTCAGTTGGCGCGCGCGGTCCGCGCGAAAGTTCATAAAGATGACGCCGTCTTCCGCTTTTATGCCCCGCGGCGGCTCTTGCTTGCTGTGGATGGCGGTTGGCTGCACGAATTCGTCGTTTTCGTCTCGATCATAAGCCGCTTGCAGCGCGGCGGTAGCGCTTTGGGCGTGAAAGGGCGCTTCGCCGCGCGCCAGCAGATTGTACGCTCTGGCTTGGCGGTCCCAATTGTTGTCCCTGTCCATAGCGTAGTAGCGCCCGCACAAGCTCATTACTGCACCACAACCAAGTTCGTTAAATAGGCCTTGGGCAGCTTCGAGAGAAGCCATAGCGCTGCGCGGAGGTGTGTCTCGTCCATCGAGAAATGCGTGTAAAAATACGTGCTCGACGCCTGCGGCGCAGGCGCTGCGTATTAGTGCAAAAATTTGTTCTTCGTGGCTGTGCACGCCGCCGGGGGACAGAAGGCCCATGATGTGAAGGGCAGAGCCTGCCGCTTTGACGGCGTCAAACACGTTACCGAAGACCGGGTTGCCGGCGAACTCACCGGTCTCCACTGCGCGATTGATGCGGGTGAAGTCCTGATACACCACGCGCCCCGATCCGAGGTTCATATGACCGACTTCTGAATTGCCCATTTGCCCCTGGGGTAAGCCTACGTCCAAGCCTGAACCAGAGATCAGGGTATGCGGACGCTGTTCCAATAGCCGGTCCCAAGTCGGGGTGCTGGCTAGGGCAATTGCATTGTTTTCCGTTTCTAGGCGATGGCCAAAACCATCGAGTATGACCAGCAAGCTGACATTGGGCATCGAATGTGATCCTTTGGATTGTTGGGGCGTTATAGAACTACAGTGACATATTTTGTCCCCAGTTCTGCGCTATTGCTCGAAACGCCCGCCTGAATTGGCGCGATTCTAGCAAAAAGCTAAGGGATTAAGGATGAACGTGTATAATCGTTGCTCTTGGATTAGGCAGTATATATGGATCAGTTTTTCACCTTTCTTGGCAATCACCCGCTTTTGGTTGGAGCCTTCCTGCTACTGGTGTTTTTATTTTTTCGCAACGAATCGGCCCGAGCCGGTGCGACTATTGGCACTCAGGAACTGGTGCGTTTAGTGAATAAAGACAACGCCGTGGTGCTTGATGTGCGTGAACGATCAGAGTTTGACGAAGGGCATATCGTTGATGCGGTGAACATTCCCTATGGGTCCTTGGAGTCTCGGATCGACGAGCTGGCGAAATACAAAGAAAAGCCCGTGGTTATCGCCTGTAAGATGGGTCAACACTCAGGGGCCGCAGGCACGCTTTTGCAAAAAAATGGCTTCACGAATGTGGTGCGCTTGTCCGGCGGCTACTCCGAGTGGCGGGGGCAAAACTTACCGGTAGTAAAATCATGACGGATCAAGAGCAGGCGAGCATTGCACAACAGACGGCTCAGGATGAAAAACAGGTGCAAATGCGTATCGAAAAAGTGTATCTGAAAGACGCCTCTTTTGAGTCGCCGAAATCTCCGGATGTGTTTACCCGTCAGTGGCAGCCGAATTTGTCCGTGGATATCAACACGCGTGCCACGCCATTGGCCGATGATCGTCATGAGGTCGTTCTGACCATCACCGTGCGCGCGAATGTGGAAGACGATTTCCTTGGCTTCCTGGTGGAAATTCAACAGGCCGGACTGTTCTCAATTCAGAACGCGGACGGTTCCCAGATCAGCCAAATTATTGGCATAGCCTGTCCAACCACGCTATTCCCCTATGCGCGCGAGGCTTTGGATAACTTGGTGGTAAAGGGCGGCTTCCCAGCGATTAATTTGGCTCAGGTGAACTTTGAGGCCTTGTACCTGCAGGCTCTTCAGGAAAGGCAGCAGCAACAGTCCGATTCAAGTCCCACGCATTGAGCCCGAGCCACTAGAGTACGCCGTCGTAACCTCGTTGACGCCAGGCTTCATAGAGGGTGATGGCAACACTGTTCGCCAGATTAATGCTTCGCGTTGGGGCCTGCATGGGGATCCGCAGTTTCCGCTCGCGGGGCCATCGCGATAAAACCTCGTCCGGCAGACCCCGGGTTTCGGGCCCGTAGAGCAGCACATCGTCCGGTTGAAAGGCAATCTCCGCGAAATTTCGGCTGCCCTTGGTGGTCATCGCAAACCATCGGTGGCCGGATAGCTGTTCTTCACACTCTGCCAAATTGTTGTACAAGGTCACTCGGGTGAAATCGTGATAGTCCAAGCCGGCGCGCCGCAGGCGCTTGTCATCCCAGTCGAAACCCAGCGGCCGGATCAAGTGCAGGGTCGCCCCAGTGTTGGCGCAAATACGGATGATATTGCCGGTGTTGGGCGGTATCTCCGGTTGATAAAGAACCACATGCATGGATGAAACGCCCTGCTATCTCAAAAGCTGCCTATGGTACTGCTTTTACAACTCCAGCTCCTGCATCTTGCGGGTCAGCGTATTTCGACCCCAGCCCAGTAGATCGGCTGCATCTTTTTTGCGTCCGCCGGTTTTGCGCATGGCGGCGTTGATCATAATGCGCTCGAATTTCGGTAGCGCACAGTCGAGCAACGCGAGCCCCGGCTCTTTCTCCAATTGCTGATTGGCCCACAGTTCAAGGCTCGATTCCCAGCTACCCAGATCCGAGGCAGGTTCGCTTTGTTGAAGTTCCGGCGGCAAATCTTCAACGAGCACGGTTCGTGAGCTGGCCATAACCTGTAGCCAGCGACAGGTGTTTTCCAGTTGCCGAACGTTACCCGGCCAAGGCAAGAGGCTTAAATAGTCAGCCGTGGCCGGCTCTAATCGCTTCGGCTCATCACCCAGTTCAACGGCGGCGGCGTCCAAAAAATGCTGGGCTAAAAGTGGAATGTCCTCACGGCGCTCAGCAAGGCCAGGCACATGTACTCGAATGACGTTCAGCCGGTGGAACAAGTCGTCGCGAAATTTGCCCTTTTCGACCAACTCTTCCAAATTTTGATGGGTGGCTGCCACGATGCGGACATTGACGCTTACCGAATGGTGTCCGCCGACCCGATAGAATTCGTTTTCCGCCAGTACCCTCAGCAAGCGGGTTTGGGCTGAGGCAGGCATGTCACCGATTTCGTCGAGGAATAAGGTGCCCCCATCGGCCTGTTCGAAGCGCCCCATGCGCCGTTGGGCCGCGCCGGTAAAAGCGCCTTTTTCGTGGCCAAATAGTTCGCTTTCGATCAAATCACTGGGAATGGCGGCTACGTTAAGGGCAACAAATGGCTCGTTTTGCCGGGGCGAGTGGCGATGCAGTGCGCGCGCCACCAGTTCTTTACCAGAGCCTGAGGGGCCGTTGATTAGCACGGTGACGTTAGAGGATGACAGCCTGCCAATGGCGCGAAACACTTCCTGCATCGCCGGTGCTTTGCCGATGATCTCGGTCGCGCCCTGCGGTTCAGCGATTTCAATGGGCTGAACTTCTTGCGTTTGCGCGATAGCGCGGCGCACAACGGCTACCGCCTCGTCTACGTCAAAGGGCTTGGGCAAGTATTCAAACGCACCGCTTTCAAAGCTAGTCACAGCGCTTTGCAGATCGGAATGCGCGGTCATGACAATGATGGGTACCTTGGTATGGGTTTCTTTTACTTGGCGCAAGAAATCCAAACCCGAGGTGCCTGGCATGCGAATGTCCGTGATGATGGCCAGCGGTGCTTCATCGCCCAGATGATGCAGCGCTTGATCCGCCGTATTGAACGCGGTGATGGGAATACCTGCCTGGCTTAGAGCGCGGTCCAATACCCAGCGAATGGCGCTGTCGTCGTCGATCACCCATACATGTTTGTTCATAGTGCTTGTCTCTTGTCGGCGGTGTCGGAGTCTGTCGGCCCGTGAAATGGCAGGAAGACTGAGAACACCGTATTGCCCGGGCGGCTGGATACCTGCAAGGCACCGCCATGTTGGCCAATAATATTTTGCGAAATGGAAAGCCCAAGACCAGAACCTTCGGCTCGGCCGCTGATCATGGGGAAGAAAATTCGGTCGATGAGATCCGGCGGTATTCCCGGGCCGTTGTCTGTAATGCTCAGATGCATCACCTGTTTGTGGCGAACTGAGCCAATGGTGAACTGACGCATAACGCGCGTGCGAAAAGTCAGCTTGGCGTAGTCAATGGAACCAAGGGCTTGGCAGGCGTTGCGAGCGATGTTCAGGATGGCTTGAATCAGTTGGTCTTTGTCACCAGCAACCTCGGGTAAGCTGGGGTCGTAGTCTCTCTGTAAGTGCAGATCTGGCTTGAACTCGGGCTGCAGGATTTGCATCACCCGCTCAATTACTTCTACCAAATTCACCGGCTCGAAGAGCACCGGCTGCCAAGGTCCCAGCATGCGATCCACAAGGTCTCGAAGCCGGTCGGCTTCACTGATTATCACGCCGGTGTATTCTCTGAGGTCGTCGTTGGGCAATGCCCGCTCCAACAGCTGAGCTGCGCCGCGGATACCGCCCAGGGGGTTTTTCACTTCATGGGCCAGACCTTTGATGAGGCTGCGCGTTGTGATTTGCTGTTCTTCGCTGAAACTGCCTTGGCTGATTGAGTTGATGCGGCTGGTAGGGTGAAGTTCCAGCAGCAGCCCTGCAGGGGACTCGAGGTTGGAGACCGTAAGGTCCACTTCTTCTACGGTGTTTTCCGGCAGCTGCAGGCCGACATTCCTCGCGGTGAATGGTTGAGTTTCATCCATCGCGTGCTGCAAAGACGCGACAAGATCTTCGGCTTTGAGCACTAAGTCGGTTAAAGGGCTGCCCACGACCGAACTCGCTGACACATGCAGCAGGCCTTCCGCTGCGCTGTTAACCATCGCGAGCCTTAGCTCGTCGTCTAAAACCACGACAGCCGTCGCCAACGAATCGAGTAAATTCTCGATAAGTTTTTTTGCATGTTTGGGCTGTTTTCTCGGTAATGTCATTGCGTTAGTTGTGTATCTCGCGGCCCTGCGGTGTTGTTGCTGTTTAGAAGCAAAAATCAGGCCGACTCTTCTGCTCCTATTCTGCTCCAATAGTGAGTGCTGACTATCAAGCTGCGACCCGTAAAAGCGGTGGCAAGATCTCAGTCTGCTGCGCTGCAGGCCAAACCCCTTTATGCCTTATTGCGCCTTTCGCACCAAAATAGGGCGCGCACCAAAAAAGATCAAGCGGTCCAGTGTTTTTTCCAATAAACACGGCGCCTTGTCGCTGGGTATCGCCTGATGGCGTAGTCACGTTGCAACGGGGCGAGACTTACATCCCCGCGCCAGAGAGAACGAAGGATGCCGCGCGAAGCGACATCCTTCCTTGCGGTCGGCTAAAACGACCTAGGAAAGAGCTTCCTTGGTGGTCTTAACGATGGCTGCCGCCACTTTGTACGGATCCGCGTTAGATGCCGTGCGTCGGTCTTCCAAGCGGCCCACCCAGCCATCGGCAGGGGTGGTTACCGGGATTCGGATTGACGCGCCGCGATCCGAGATGCCGTAGCTGAACTCGTCGATTGACTGCGTTTCGTGCTTACCGGTCAAGCGCTGGTCGTTGTCGGCACCGTAAACGCTCATGTGGCGCTGAATGTTCTTACCGAACTCTTCACAGATCTTGGTGAACACTTCTTCCTTGCCTTCGGTGCGCATGGCGTTGTTCGAGAAGTTAGCGTGCATGCCTGAGCCGTTCCAATCCAAATCGCCGAAAGGCTTTGGATGCCAGTTAATGGAGTAGCCGTATTTTTCACCGGTACGCTCCAACAGGTAACGGGCGATCCAGGTTTCGTCGCCGGCTTGTTTGGCACCTTTGGCAAAGACTTGGAATTCCCATTGGCCGGCGGCTACTTCCGCGTTGATGCCTTCAACGTTGATGCCTGCTTCTAGGCAGATGTCGAAGTGCTCTTCAACACAGTCTCGGCCGAAGGCGTTGCCTGCGCCAACTGAACAGTAGTAAGGGCCCTGAGGTCCGGGGAAGCCACCGGGAGGGAAGCCAGGAGGCAGCTGGGTGTCAACATCCCACAAAAAGTATTCCTGCTCGAAGCCGAACCAAAAATCGTTGTCGTCGTCGTCAATGGTCGCGCGTCCGTTTGATGCGTGCGGGGTACCGTCAGCGTTGAGAACTTCACACATGACGAGGTAGGCGTTTTGTCGGTCTGGATCTGGGTAGATGGCAACAGGCTTGAGCAGGCAATCGGAGCTGCCGCCTTCGGCTTGTTCGGTAGAACTGCCGTCAAAAGACCACATAGCGACGTCTTCAAGAGCGCCGGTGAAGTTGTCTTTGCTCATTTGCGTCTTGCTGCGCAGACTTTGTGTGGGCTGAAAGCCGTCCAGCCAAATGTATTCCAGTTTTGATTTCATGCTTGGTTTGTCTCCTTAGATGTAGGTACCAGTGCTGCTGATCTGCATTTCACTCCTACGTTATTCGCTCCACAGCGAGTTAACGGGATGCGTTTTCTGCATTTTAACCGAGTCGAAACTCGCCTGAGTTGTTACAAAGCAAAATACGTGCCATGCCGGACGCGATCTAACTCATTGATTTTGTTGTATTTCCCAAAAACGCGGAAAAGCATTGCACCAAATTAGTGCGCATCAATCAGCAGCAGTCGCCGGCTGCGCTATTCTGGTGCATCTGGTCGAAAGACACAATTGCAGTTGGCATCTTTTTCTTCGGGAGCGACGGTCTCGGGTCCGGATTCGGCCAAGGTCTGTCCCGGCTGTTTGCATCGAGTTTTAGGCGACACCTGCGGTAGCTTGGGCCATAATCGCGCCCGCTCGAACGCGAGCACCCAATTACCCAGACGCCCAGCGCTTTCGCCAGTGCTCGCCACAAAGGAAGAACCTATCGTGCCGAATTTGAATGTCCGTAATGTTGCGATTATTGCTCACGTGGATCATGGCAAAACCACCTTGGTCGATTGTCTGTTGCAGCAAACGGGATTGTTGGATGCCAGTGCTGCCGAGCGCGCCATGGACAGCAACGATCTCGAAAAAGAGCGCGGCATTACGATTTTGGCTAAAAACACCGCGATTAATTATCGGGACACGCAAATCAACATCGTGGACACCCCCGGCCACGCCGATTTCGGTGGCGAGGTGGAGCGGATTTTGTCCATGGTAGATGCGGTGCTGTTGTTAGTGGACGCGGTAGACGGCCCTATGCCGCAAACCCGGTTTGTAACCCAGAAGGCGTTTGCCTACGGCTTGAAGCCGATTGTGGTGGTGAACAAGATCGACCGTCCGGGGGCGGATCCTGACCGCGCTATCGACCAAGTCTTTGAGCTTTTTGACAATCTAGGCGGTACCGACGAGCAGCTGGATTTTTCCTCGGTTTATGCATCGGCAATAAACGGGGTTGCTGGTTTGGAGCTTGACGCTATTGCCGATGACATGAGTCCCTTGCTGGATATGATCGTTGATCAAGTGCCGCCGCCTGAGGTGGACGAAAGTGGCGCTTTCCAAATGCAAATCAGTTCCTTGGATTACTCGACCTACGAAGGGGTCATCGGCATCGGACGGATTACCCGTGGCGTTGTCGAGCGCAACCAGCAGGTTGTTGTGGTGGATCGGTCCGGCGTTGAGCGTAAGGGTAAGGTGATGAACATTTACCGTCACAGCGGACTGGAACGAGTCGAGGCCGCTCAAGCCTCCGCCGGGGATATCATTTGTCTCACGGGAATCGAGAAGATCAATATATCCGATACCCTGTGCGCGCCCGAACAAGTGGAGGCGCTGCCGGCCTTGTCGGTGGACGAACCGACCTTGACCATGATGTTTTGTGTGAACAACTCACCGCTTTCGGGTAAGGAAGGCAAGTATGTGACCAGTCGGCAGATTCGTGACCGGCTGCAAACCGAAGCCCTGCACAACGTCGCTCTGATGGTAGAAGACACCCCGGATCCCGACCGCTTTCGGGTATCCGGACGCGGCGAACTGCATCTGTCGGTTCTGATAGAAACCATGCGACGTGAGGGATTCGAGCTGGCGGTTTCCCGGCCACAGGTGATTTATCGTGAAATTGACGGTGTTGTGCACGAGCCATTCGAGACTTTGACCTTGGATATCGAAGAGCAGCATCAGGGCAAGGTAATGGAATCCTTGGGAGACCGTCGCGGTGAACTGCAGGAAATGCAGCCCGACGGTAAAGGCCGGGTGCGACTGCAATTTCGTATTCCCAGTCGGGGCATTATGGGTTACCGCCCGATTTTCCTCTCCCAAACTTCCGGCACAGGCATCATGTCCTTTGCGTCGGACGGCTTCGGTCCGCGCACTGCTGAGGAAGTCGGCGCGCGTAAGAATGGTGTGCTGATATCCAATGCTCAAGGCAAGGCTGTGGGCTTTGCACTTTGGAATCTGCAGGCTCGTGGACGCATGATGGTGAAACCCAACGATATGGTCTACGAAGGCATGGTGGTTGGCATTCATTCACGCGCCAACGATTTGACGGTGAACGCGTTGAAGGAAAAGAAGTTAACCAACGTTCGCGCATCCGGGACCGATGAGAACATCCAGCTCAGTGGCGCTGTGAGTATGACCTTGGAACAAGCGCTTGAATTCATTGACGATGACGAACTGGTTGAAATAACGCCGGAGAACATTCGAGTGCGTAAACTGCTGTTGAAGGAAAGTGAGCGCAAACGCGCGTAAAGCGTTTGCTGTAGGTTGCTTAGCGGTCTTGGGCCGAGGCAACCGATGAAGGCTGCCGTCCAGCGAGTGCGCAGCGCCAGCGTTTGTGTCGATGGCGCCGCAGTTGGCCAGATAAACCAAGGCTTGCTGGTGTATCTGGGTGTGGCTGCACAGGACGGCCCAGCTCAGATTAGGTGGCTTGCAGACAAAATTGCCAATCTGCGCATCTTCGATGCCTCCTCCACTGAGAAAACCTCGCTTAGCGTTAGGGACATCGGTGGCGCCGTTCTCGTGATTTCCCAGTTCACCTTGCTGGCCGACGCTCGCAAAGGTCGGCGTCCGTCTTTTTCCGGCGCCGCAGCGCCGGACGTAGCAAAAGCCCTATATGAGACGTTTATTGCCGAGCTGAGCCAAATTGTGCCGGTAGAAAGTGGTGTCTTTGCCGCCGATATGCAGGTCGAGAGCGTAAACGACGGTCCTTTCACTCTTTTGCTTGAGCACCCAACAATCGCGGTTTAGCTGCGTTGTCCGGTGTTTTAGGCTTGCGGTCCACCGCGAGCTTGGTCCGGCTCTTCGATGCTGCGCCGCTCCACCAGCCGCGCCAATAAAACACCGAGCTCAAACAGCACCCAGGTTGGCAGCGCCAGCAACAGTTGCGACACCACGTCCGGCGGGGTCAGCAACATGCCGGCAATAAAGCAGCCAATGATGACGTATGGCCGCTTGTTGGCCATTTTGTCCGCGCTGGAAAGGCCGGACCACGCCAGCAAAAACGTGGCTACGGGAATTTCGAAGGCGATACCGAAGGCCAAGAACATCTTGAGCACGAAGTCCAGGTAGTGATTGATGTCCGTCATCATAGGTACCCCTTCAGGACTGACGACGGCCAAAAAGTTAAAAACCAGCGGAAAGACTAAGAAGTAGCTGAATGCCATGCCGGCGTAAAACAGCACGACGCTGGAGAACAGTAGTGGAAAGGCAAAACGTTTTTCGTTGCGGTAGAGGCCGGGCGAAACAAAAGCCCAAAGCTGATGCAGCAAAAAAGGAATGCCGGTAAAAACTGCTGTGTAGATGGCCAGCTTGAATGGCGTGAGGAAGGGCGATGTCACCTGGGTGGCGATCATAGACGAGCCGTCGGGAAGTGCCTGCACGAGGGGGGCTGCAACGAAGCTGAACAGCGGGCCGGCATAGTAGTAGATCGGAATAAACAAAATACCGATTAGAGCAAAGCTTCGAAGAATACGGGCGCGCAGCTCTATCAGGTGCTCGAGAAACGGCATCTCCTTTTCGTCGTCGGTATCGTTTGAACCGGTCTGGGCAGTCATGGGGCGCCTGGCGTCGGCTTTGTTTCGTTTGCTTTATTCGTATCGGTGGCCGCCGTTGCCTCGGCTATCCCGGTATCTACGGCTGCGGTGCTGACTTTCACGTCGTTTTCGATTTTTTTCATTTCCGCCATTACCTGCTCGTTGTGAAGCTGGCGGCGGATATCGTCCATGCCAATTTCCTGCTCAATTTCGACTTTTACCGCGGCAAAGGACCGGCTGATGCGCCCTAACCATAAACCTAACGTCCGTAGGGTTTCAGGCAGACGCTCGGGACCGATCACCAGCAGCGTGACCAGCAAGATCAACATGAGTTCCATGGTGCCGAAGTCACTGAACATGGGACTGCTTCAAACTCCTTTTGGTGAATGTCCTCCGGCCCGCCTGTTTGAGCCTTTCTTTGCGTTCTGGGCTACCTGGGCGAACTCGGTCAGGGGCGGGGCTAGGACTTAGTGTCTTGGGTTGGCTTTTCAGGCTCTGCCTCGCCAACGCTTGCGCCTTGGGTTGCGCCGCTATCAATAACCTTGGCACTGGCTTGTTCCGTATTTTCTGCGGGTTTATCGTCATCGGTTACCGCCGTTCTGAAGCCTTTGATGGCATTTCCCAAGTCGGAACCAATATTTTTTAAGCGCTTAGGGCCAAACAGCAATAGGACGATGGCCAGAATGACCAAGAGTTCTTGCATGCCAAATCCAAACATTGGAGTCTCCGATTATGTTGCAGTCATTATAGGGGGCAAGATGATGCTGCGAATAGCCCAAGGCACGCCGGCCTAGTTCTGGGTCTGGCGACTCGCTTTTTCATCCAGCCCACCGACGCCAAAGCGCTTGCTCAACTCATCCAGCACATCTTGGGACGATAGCCCGAGTTCACTGAGCATGACCATGGTGTGAAACCACAGATCGGCAGTCTCTTGAACAACGTGTTTGCGTCCATCGTCGCCGGCCCCGGCATCCTTCGCAGCTAAAATCACCTCGGTTGCTTCTTCGCCAACTTTTTCCAAGATTTTGTTCAAACCTTTCTCGTGCAGTCTGGCAACGTAAGATGTTTCCGGGCTGTCGGTTTTTCGTTGGGCTAGAACTTGAGTTAAATCGTCTAAGACGCTCATGACGCGCTCGTTTGCCTGATGAGATGTCAGCATCCTATCACCTACCATAAGCCCGCACATAGCAGCCAAGCTGCTCCGGCAGCCAGCAGGCTAACGCTCAAAGCCCAGCGGCGTCGGCTTTGACGTCGGCTCTTGGAAAGCTGGATGCTCAGCTGTTCAAGTTGATCCTGTTGTTGCGCCAATTGAATACGCAGGTCGATGGTCTGAGTGTCGTCCAACAAGCTGGGCAAGCGGTGCAGTTCGCTGAGAATTTTTGGGCCTTGATCAAGCAGCTTGCCCAGAATAGCCACCGCCCCAAGGTTTCTCACCGCCCAGCGCTGCATAAATGGTGCGGCGGTTTCCCAGAGATCCAGCTGGGGGTACAGCTGCCGGCCGAGGCCTTCAATATAAAGCAGCGTTTTTTGTAAAAGCACGAGTTGGGGTTGAACCTGCATATTAAAGGCCCGAGCGGCCTCGAGCAGGTCGGTCATAAAGGCGGCGAAGGATATTTCGCTTAACGGCTGGGCGAAAATTGGCTCGCATACCGATGCGATGACCTCCTCAAATGCCTCAACATCCGTGGTGGCGGGTATCCAGCCTGAACGCAGGTGCAGGTTGACGATCTGCCGGTAGTCTCTCGCAAAGAAGGCGATGAGGTTTTGCGCCAGATAGGATTGGTCTGACTCACTGAGGCTGCCGATAATGGCGCAATCCAGGGCAATCCACTTCGGGTCTGCAGGGTCCTGAATATCGACAAATACGTTGCCCGGGTGCATGTCCGCATGAAAGAAATTGTGCTCGAAAACTTGAGTAAAAAAGGTCTCGACGCCTTTGTGAGCCAATACCTTGAGATCGACGCCCGCGTCTTTGAGAAGGTGCAGGTCGCCGATCGAGGGGGCGTACATGCGGGTCATCACCAGTAAGTTGAACCGCGTGAATGAAGAGTAGAGCCGCGGTACGTGCAGCAGCGGCGAGTCCGCGAAGTTGCGGCGTAACTGGATCTGGTTGCGAGCTTCCAAGAACATATTCAGCTCGGTCAGCATGACCTGTTGCTGATCGCTGAAGATCTGCGCTAAGTGAAGCTGTCCTAACAGCGGGAAACGCCCCTCCAGCCAGCGGGCCAATTCGATCAAGGCGCTCATCTCGGTGTTAATCAGTGTTTCTATACCGGGCCGCACAACCTTGATGACGACGTCTTCACCCGAGATCAACTGGGCGGCGTGCACCTGAGCGATGGAGGCGCTGGCTAGAGGTTTGGGTGCAATGTCGTGAAATTGCGCTAGCGCTTCCTCGCCCAAGGCCTCTTTGATCAGCCCGATGGCCTCCTCGCCAGCCATGGGCCGCACCTGGTCTTGCAGCTTAGCCAGCGCTTGGCAGGTGGTCTCGCCTAACACATCTGGCCGGGTCGATAGCAGTTGCCCCAGTTTGATAAAGACCGGTCCGCGAGATTCCAGGGCCTTGGGCAACTGGTCTTCTAGCGACTTTGCTGCCGGTAACAGTAGGCGCGTAAACCAAAGTGCAACTCGAGCAAATCGGCTTGGGATTTGGTGAGCTGGGATCAGATGATGAAGCCGAAAACTCAGAGCCGTCTTGAGCAGACCCAGAACGTATCGAACGTGACTCCATCGCATTAGGGTTTGAGTCCGGCAGATGGAAATAAGTCCAACCGGGCCTGTAGACGATCGACTCTTAAGCGTAACGCGCTCAATCGCTGGTGCATGACGTCAGCTTCGGATTCGCTTGAGTAGCGCTTGGTCAAAAGGGTTGCCGCGGCGTCTTGGGCTTGCTCGCTGGCCGCTCTCATAACGTTAGTGAGGGTATCGCGACCCAATTCAAAAAGGGCGGTGAGGCGTTGGGCATCGTTATCGCTCAGCACTGATGACAAAGGTTTCGCTAGATCCGGGGAAAACCCCTTCACCAGAGCCTGAAGTTTTAACAGCACGGTTGCGTCGCCCTGCACCTCTAACGGCCAACCGCTGTCGCCAGTCACCAAGGCATGCAGCAAGGCTCTTGCGGTGCCAATGACAATGACATTCGAGGTCACGGCTGGCCCGGCCACAAAGTCGAGTTGATTCGGTTGAATCACCAGATGCCAAGTCTGGACCGGCTGCACGCATTGAATTTCGATGACCTGTCCAGCGAGCGGTTCGAGCTGTTGTTGGGTCTTGGGATCCCAATTGAGCGCGCTGGCGCTGAGCTGGCTCAGCATCGCTTGCAGGGCGTTAAGAAATAAGTCCGTGCTGTCGCCCATGGTCAGTCCGCGGTATGAGGTTTCATGCCGCGGTGGATTGCCGCGATGCCGCCCACCAGATTGTAGAAGTCGGTATCGACGAAACCGGCATCATCAAACATTTGCTTTAGGGTTTTCTGGTTAGGGTGCATGCGTATGGATTCGACCAGGTATTGATAGGGCTGAGCGTCACCTACCAACAGTTTGCCAACTGGCGGCCAAAGGGACTGAAAGGCTTTGTAGGCGGTTTCCAAGACCGGATCCGTGGGCTGGGAGAATTCCAGCACTAGCAGGGGGGCTCCGGGTTTGAGCACCCGCAGTAGCTCGCCCAAGGCGCGATCTTTGTCGGTGAAATTGCGAATACCAAAACTAATGCAGGCGCAGTCAAAGCTGTTGTCGGCAAAGGGCAGAGACTCCGCCGGAGCTTGGCAGAATTGCACTTGGGCCAAACCCTCGTCGAGCAAGCGATTGCGTCCAACCTGCATCATGGGCCGGTTTAGATCCGTCAGGACTACTTGGCCCTGATCGCCGACCGCTGGCGCGAAAAGTGCTGACATGTCGCCGGTGCCGCCCGCCAGATCAAGAATCCGGTGACCCTGCCGAACACCGGACATTTGCAGAACCATGCGTTTGAAGATTCGGTGAGTACCGAAAGACATCAGATCGTTCATCATGTCATAGCGGCCGGCAACCGCTTTAAATACGTCGCCAACCTTGCGGGTTTTTTCCTCTGGAGAAACATCCTCAAAACCGAAGCTGACCCTTTCCTCTTTGGCTTTGTCGTTGTGTCTTTCAGCGCTGTTGGTCATCGCGGTGGCGTCTCATCTGTGTGGTGCTAGGCACTATAGCGTGGATATCGTGCCGTTGAGCACGGCAGGCCGTTTACTTCGGTGTCCACTGATTTACTGGAATATTTGGAAGCCTCGATGCGTTGGCTTGCTTGAGTTCCGCTAAATAGTCTTGCCAAAACCGATCCTGTTCGCTGCCTAGCTCATACAGGTAGGTCCACGCGTAGATACCGCTGTCGTGGCCGTCATCAAACGAAATGCGAATAGCGTAGTTACCCACTGGCTCAATCTGCCGAATGCCGACATTTTTCTTGCCGGTTTGCAATGTTCGCTGATCCGGTGAATGCCCTCTGACTTCCGCGGACGGCGAGTAGACGCGCAACAATTCCGCTGGGATTTGCAGGCTCTTATCCTCCCACTGCAGTTCCAGCGTGTGAGCGATTTTGTGATAGGTGATGTGCGCGGGTGCTTGCATTGTTGCTATGTCAGTTTGCGGTCTGAGTCTAAGTTCACTACAGAATAAAGCGTGACAGGTCTGTGTTGCTGACCAAGTCATGAAGGTGCTCGTCTACATAGGCTTGGTCAATCAACACCGTTTCTCCTGCGTACTCGTCGGCGGCGAAGGACAAGGGCTCCAACAAACGCTCCATAACGGTATGCAGCCGGCGGGCGCCGATATTTTCGGTACCTTCATTCACCTGCCAAGCCAGCTCCGCAATGCGGTCGATGCCGCTGGGGTCAAACTTCAACGCGACCTGCTCCGCCGCCATAAGCGCCTGATACTGCTCGCACAGGCTCGCCTTGGGTTCGGTAAGAATGCGTTTGAAGTCCTCGGGGCTCAGGGCCTGAAGTTCGACTCGGATAGGTAAACGGCCTTGTAGCTCGGGGATTAAGTCTGACGGCTTGGCCAGGTGAAACGCTCCCGATCCAATAAATAAAATGTGGTCCGTACTGATGGGGCCATATTTGGTGGTCACCGTGCAGCCTTCTATTAAGGGCAACAAGTCTCGCTGCACACCTTCTCGGGAAACATCGGTCCCCGAAACTTCGGAACGTTTGGCGACCTTATCCAGCTCGTCGATAAAAACGATGCCGGTTTGCTCTACGGCAGTCACTGCCTTGCTGCGAATCTCGTCCTCGTTAATCAGGCCGGCTGCTTCTTCGTCCTGCAGTCGTTTGCGTGCTTCTTTTATAGTGAGGCGGTGTTGTTTGGTTTTGCCCTGACCGAGGTTAGCGAACATGTTTTGCAGTTGGCTGGTCATTTCTTCCATGCCGGGAGGGGTCATGATCTCGACGCCAACAGCGACCTGTTCCAGCTCGATGTCTATTTCTTTGTCATCCAGCTCACCTTGCCGAAGCTTTTTGCGAAACATTTGTCGGGTGGAAGAATCTGAGCTCTCAGGCCCTGAATCGGTGTTTCTTGGCGGCGGCAGAAGAGCGTCGAGGATGCGCTCTTCGGCTCGGTCCTCGGCCTGAGCGCCAACGGCTTGCATCTGCTCTTGCCGCAGCAGGTTAACGGCGGTGTCAGCAAGGTCGCGAACAATAGATTCTACGTCTCGACCGACATAGCCGACCTCTGTGAATTTTGTGGCTTCGACTTTGATCAAGGGCGCGTTCGCCAGTTTCGCTAAGCGTCGGGCTATCTCAGTTTTGCCCACGCCGGTGGGACCAATCATCAGAATATTTTTTGGACTGACCTCATCCCGCAGTTCGCTCTGCAGCTGCATGCGCCGCCAGCGGTTTCTCAGGGCGATGGCAACAGCACGCTTGGCGTCGCTTTGGCCCACAATGTGTCGATCCAGTTCAGCGGCGATTTGTTTCGGGGTCAACGGCTCTTTATTCGGCATTGGCGTTCAAGGTTTCTATGGTCAGTGAATGATTGGTATAGACGCAGATATCGCCGGCGATGGTCAGCGCCTTTCGGACTACGTCTTCCGCTCCAAGCTCGGTATTTTCTGCCAACGCCGTGGCCGCTGCGCGGGCGTAGTTACCGCCGGAGCCAATGGCCAGTACTCCGGCTTCGGGTTCGATAACGTCGCCATTGCCGCTGATCAAAAGAGTGGTGTGAGCATCGGCCACGATCAACATGGCCTCCAGCTTGCGTAAGGCCCGGTCTGAACGCCATTCCTTTGCAAGCTCGACGGCGGAGCGGGTTAGCTGGCCGTGGTATTTTTCCAGTGCCGCCTCAAACTTTTCGAACAAGGTAAAGGCATCCGCCGTGCTGCCGGCGAAGCCTCCAATAACGCGGTCTTGATAAAGTTTCCGCACCTTGATGGCATTGCCTTTCATCACCGTATCGCCCAAAGACACTTGGCCGTCTCCGCCCATCGCTACCTGTCGGTTGTTTCTAACGCTAAGGATTGTGGTGCCGTGAAATGCTTGCATAAACGAGTCCGATTCAGAAGATGGGCCAGGCGCGCTGGCATCAAAAGCACAGGGGTGGGGATATTGGCGCGGTCTATCGGACAAAGCAATATTTGCCGGCGTCCCGACCAACTTCCGGTGACTAATCCGTGTTGTTTAAGACGATGCCGGAAATACCGCGCTCTCGAAGCTTGGTTAACGCACGGTTGGCGTCCACACGCCGATCAAACGGACCCAAGGTTACGCGAAACCAGCGGCCGGTGTCGCCGTCACTAATCACCACGGTTGCGGGCAAATTGCTCAACAATAAATTGGCTCTCAGTTCGTCCGCTTCACCTTGATCCCGAAACGAAGCGGCCTGAACTTTGTAACTTTTAGGCTTATCGGATTGGTTCGAGTTTTCAGTCTGATAAGGGCTGGTGTCCACCTGAATTTCCCGGTCTTTTAAAATGTCGGGAAATTCGAAGGTAACCGCGGGTGCGGGAGGTGAAGCGGCGGCGGCTTGATCTTTGCCGCCGGGCGGTATTTCTAGCCACTCTGGCAGATAGGCGGCGAGCAGAACTAAAACCGCGCCGAAGATCGCCCCGGAAGAGAAACTTGGTCCGTGGAATCCGGCAGTCTTTTTGCCTCTCGTGGGTGTCGCCCGAGCGGTATTTTTGCGAGGTGACGGGCGAGAGCGCTTATTGGCAGGCTTTGTGGATTGCCCTCGTTTGGCGAAATCTTTCATCGTAGTGAGTCGCTTGGAGCCTTTACGTCAAAATAACAAATGAACCGAGATAATACCGTGGTTGTCGGATCTACGCGAAAGCGACGGCAAGTGACGGATTTCAGGCTCCTGAGAAGTTGGTTTTAGGTGGTGTCCGTCACGCGCAGCCCAACGGCCGTTACATGGCATCGTAAGGGTCCACATCAATAGACCAGCGCAGGCTTGAATGGGTTTTCGGTTGGCCAATGCTGGCTAGGAGCCGATGCAGTTGTGGCCGAGATTCGGCGATGACGATGAGTTGGAAACGCGTGCGTTTAGCTAACCGCGCCATTGGCGCAGGAATTGGTCCCATAATTTGCACATTTGCTGTTGGGTCGCTATTTGTGCCTTTGAGTTGATTAAGCAGATGGCCTTTGCACTGCTGTAAAAATTCGCGGGCGATCTGCGCTTCAAAGGCTTCGGCACGCAGCATGGCCATGGGCTGCCCGGGCGGCAGCCCTGCCTCTAAACGGCTGGTCAACTCAGCTTGGGCGAAGCTGGCATAGCCTTGCTCCATGAGTCGCTTCAGCAGTGGATTCTCAGGCTGGTACGACTGTATCCAAACCTGCCCCGGACGTTCGGCACGCCCGGCTCTGCCTGCTACTTGAACAATCAGTTGAGCGGTGCGTTCCGGTGCGCGAAAGTCTGGGCTGAGGAAACCGGCATCGGCGTTAACCACGGCGACTAAGGTGACGTTAGGAAAGTGGTGTCCCTTGGCGAGCATTTGGGTGCCTACCATGATGCAGGGGCGACCCTGATGAATCTGTTCCAGTTGGGCGTTGAGTTGATTCGTTGTGCGAGTGGTGTCGCGGTCAATACGGTAGAGAGGGATGCCGGGAAAAAGCTCAGCCAAAGTTTCTTCTGCCCGCTGGGTGCCGGTGCCTACGGGCAGGAGGTCGCCATGACCGCAGTGCTCGCAGCGCTCAGGCAGGGCAAAACGCAAGCTGCAGTGGTGGCAAACCATTTGCTCTGGACGCCGGTGCAGGGTGAGTTTTGCGTCACAGTCGGAACATAGGCACTGCCAACCGCAGCTTTGACACAGCAGCGCTGGCGCAAAACCTCGTCGGTTGAGGTAAATCAGCACTTGCCCAGTGTCCGCCAAGTGCTGGCGAATGATGCGAATCAGGCTGTTGGAAAACCCGCCGCGCAGGCTCTGCCCGCGCATGTCGATAACATCGAAGCTGGGTATCAGGGCGCCCCCAGCCCGCTGGGTGATTTCAAGGTGTCGGTACCGTCCGCGCTGGACGTTATACACAGATTCCAATGATGGAGTCGCGGACCCCAAAAGCAGCGGAATGTTGGCGCTTTGGGCTCTTTTGACCGTGAGGTCCCGAGCAGAATAGCGAAGGCCTTCCTGCTGTTTATAGGAGCTATCGTGTTCTTCGTCGACAATGATTAAACCCAAGTCTGCAAATGGCGTGAACACGGCGGATCGGGTGCCGATCAAAACTCGAATATCACCGGACCGGCAGCGCAGCCAAGTTTGCAGGCGCTGCTGATCTGTCAGGCCCGAGTGCATGATGCCGACCCCGGCAAAACGGTTTTCAAAACGAGCCAAGGTCTGAGGTGTTAAGGCGATTTCCGGCACCAGAACGAGGACCTGTTTGCCTTGCTCCAATACCGGATCCATGACTTGAAGATAAACCTCGGTTTTGCCGGAACCGGTTACACCCTCGAGCAGGAACGTGGCAAATTGCTGGGTACGAGTGACGGCATCAATGGCCCGAGCCTGCTCTGGAGTTGGCGTCAACGGCGGGGTCAGCGTTGCGGCCTCAGCCGCGAGTTTGCGCTCCACAACGCCCAGACTTTCAAGTTTCCTAAGCATCGGGCGATTAAAGCCGGCCGACTCGAGGTCTGTGCCGGTAACGGGTGCTCCGGCCTGCTGCAGATGTAGCACCAAGGCTTGTTGAGTTTTGGCTCGGGGACTAACAGCCGATGGTTTGACCAGATGCCACAGATCCGGCGGGGGCGGCGGCTTGATCTCAAAGACAGACCCCTTGCGGGCAGCGCTTGGTAAAACCGTAGCCAGCACCTCGCCGAGAGGATAGTGGTAGTAGCCACTCATCCACTGAGCAAGATCCAACAGTTCTTCGGCAATGGCCGAGTCGGTATCAAGAATCTCAAGCACTGCCTTGGTGTTGTCGTGAGGCGTTTCTACCGTCGTGCTCACGCATACTCCGATGACCTCGCTGCGGCCGAAAGGCACACGCAACCGCGCACCGACCTTTGGGATACCGGCAGACGCGTCGACGTGGTAGTCGTATACCGAGTGCAGCGGCCGAGGAACGGCGACTTGAATTACGTGGTGGTTGCTGGCCATAGCCCATTCTACGGTGGCGGGGCCGACTCTTGATAGTTCTGGGTAATAACTTACGTGTCTGGCCCTCCAGAACAGTTGCGGGGCCATACGCTTCTGTTAAACTTCGCGCCCGATTTAGAACAAGCAAGTAGCGGTTATGAAAGCTGAAATTCATCCCGAGTACCACACCATCACGGCAACCTGTAGCTGCGGTAACAAAATGGAAGTTGGCTCAACATTGGCGGAAGACCTGCATTTGGACGTCTGCTCCAGCTGCCATCCCTTTTATACGGGTAAGCAAAAGACGATCGATTCTGGTGGTCGTGTTGAGAAATTCCGTCAGCGATTTGCCAAGCGCACCAGTTCCGGCAGCTAGTCTGCTGTATTGATCCGCGCCGTCGCGGGTCTTGAAAACGCGCACTGCCGGCCTCGGCGCCAAGACGGATTTAGAGCCGTCACAGGAAGGGTTGGCAAAGCGGGTCGATGAAAGACCGGATGAATGAAAAGGAGGGCAGCCTCCTTTTTTTGTGCCTGAGCTCAGCGCCTTGGGTGAAGCCGCGGGTTTGCCCGAGGATTGTTCAAAACAAATCTACCGCACGAATCTCATCGTTTGTAGCGTCGCCCTTTTCTATAGCCGGTGCAGGGTCCGGCGCAAACTCCGCTAAAAACACCTCGTCTATGGCAGAGCGACTGTTCGGGTACGTTGGCTGTCCGGTTTCTCGATCTACCCGTAGATTTACGACCCCCGGAGGCTGTGGCATCACTTGCTCGGGCACGCCGTCCAAGGCGTCACGCATAAAATCAATCCAGATGGGAAGCGGTATGTTCGAGCCGTAAGCGTTTCGCCCTAACGGTTCTTGGTCTTTAAAGCCCACCCAAACGCTGGCCACGAGACTGGAGTTGAAGCCGTTGAACCAGGTATCCGACGCATCGTTAGTGGTACCGGTTTTGCCGGCTAGATCATTTCGACCCAATGCCCTAGCCCGCCTGCCGGTGCCGAGCTTGATCACGTCTCGAAGCATCGATTGCATGACAAAGGCATTACGCTCGTCCAGAACGCGTTGGGCTACCACGACGGACGGTTCCGTTGGTTCTGCGCGTTCGGCGTCAGCCAAAAGTTTGTCGAGGACTGTTGAGCTAAGCCAATCCGTCTCTGCTTCCTTTAAAGGTTCGTCGGCGTTGGTGGCGCGATTTTCTTTTTTTGCTTCTGCCTGTTGGCTCTCGCAAGACGGGCATACCCGAGCAGGTGTTGTGGCAAATAGTACGTTGCCCTGCTGATCGACCAGTCGATCCACGATGTAGGGTTCTACTAAATAACCGCCGTTGGCCAGCACGGCATAGGCTCGAACCATATCGACCGGGGCCACCGTCATCGTGCCGCCACCAAGGGCCAGCTGGGTGTTGCGCGGAAATGACGTCATATCGAAGCCGAATTTGCGCACATCCCGGAGGACCCGCCCCGCCCCGATTTTCAGCAGCACGCGCATGGAGACTAAGTTGATGGATCGATACAAAGCCTCGCGTAAGCGGGTGGGTCCGTTGTACCGGTTGTTGTCGTTTTCCGGCCGGTACTGTGATTCCAGATTAGCGTCCTCGAAAACTAAGGGGGCATCAAGAAAGATATCTGCCGGGGTAATGCCTCGACTTAGGGCCGAGCTGTACACGAAGGGTTTGAAGCCTGATCCGGGTTGACGTTGGGCTTGCAGGGCGTAGTTGTATTGGTTGCGATAAAAATCGTAGCCGCCCACCAGTGCGCGTATGGCTCCATCGTTAGGGTCCATGGCGATCAATGCACCCTGAATTTCTGGTAGCTGAGTCAGCAGCCAAGTTGCCGGTGCTTGCTGATCTCGGGGCTGCGCGTTTACACGCACAATGTCACCGACGGCGACGATGTCGGCCATCTGTTGGGGTCTTGGGCCGAGTTCGTCTACCGACAGGTAGGTTCTTGCCCACTTGCTCGCCGCTAGGGTAATTGTTCCTATTTCACCATCCTTTGTCACAACCGCCGCATTGTCGTTGGTAACGGTGACAACGACCCCCGGCGTTTGCTGCTCGAAGGAAGTAAAGTTTTCCAGTGCGGCAACGATGCTTTCAACGACCTGGTCTTGCCTTGTTTCGGAATTTTCACTGGTCGGCAGAGCTGCGAAATCTGATTGCTGCGGTAAATCCAACGACGCTAGGTGCTGCTCTTCGTCGCTGCCAAAGGTTTGAACGATGTCATTGAGTAACGGCGCGGATACCCGGTTTTCTGGTCCGCGGTAGCCGTGATCATGATCGTACTTAAGCAACCCCTGTCGCAGCGCCTGCATCGCAGACCGCTGTTGCGCGCCGTCCAAGGTCGTAAAAATTTCGTAACCACCGGTATACAAATCCGTCACAAGGCCGAGGCTTACAATCTGTTGTCTTGCCCACTCAGACACGTACGGACTGGGCAAGTCCAGTTCTCGGGCGTATACCTTAGCCGTGATCGGTGCGGCGACTGCCTCCTCGTACTGGGCACGAGTTATGGACTCTTGGGAAAGCATCCGCCCCAACACCTGATTGCGGCGGCGCAATGCCCACTCGGGCCCGTTGATGGGGTTGCCGGCTTCTGGCCGCTGGGGGGTGCCAGCCAGCATGGCGAGCTGGGGCAGGGTTAACTGGTGAAGAGATTTACCGTAGTACGTAACCGCTGCGGCTTCGGCCCCGTAGGCCCGCTTACCAAAGGGAACAAGATTGATATACAGCTCAAGAATCTCGTCCTTGCTAAGTTCTTGCTCGATTTTCAGTGATAGCAGCATTTCTTTGAATTTGCGTAAAAAGCTGCGCTCTAGGGTGAAAGAAACATTGCGGGCGAGCTGCATAGTGATGGTGCTGGCCCCGCCAAGGCGTTCGTTACCAATGCCTGCAAGACTGGCTATGAGTTGGGTCACGTCGTTGGCTAGGGATATGTAGTCAATGCCGTTGTGCTGATAGAAGCGTTTGTCTTCGGTGTCCAAAATCGCGTTGATGAAATCTTGGGGCACGTCCTCTAGGGCAATTGGAATCAGACGCCGTTCACCAAATTCGCCGATTAGCTCGCCGTCTTTGGCATAGATGCGCAGCGGTGCCTCTAATGTGACATTACGGAAGGTCGAAGCTTCAGGGATCTGTGGATCCAGATAGATATACGCAGCTGACGCCCCGATAACCGCCGCGCAAAGAGCAGCCAAAGCAAAAATGCTGAGGACTATTAAGACCGGATGCTTGCGCGGAGACCGCTTGGGGCTGTTCATATCGCTGGTTTCTGCTGCCGGAAAAGATCGGCCGTTGCGGCGAGAGCATAGCAAAACAGCTCTGGTAGAACACTGACCCCGTTGTCGGATCTTGCCCGACGGTCTAAGGAAAACGCTTACAAAGAAATCAGCGCCGATGTCTCGTTATTTGACTCCGCGCTTGTCACTCTGATCTTCATTTCAAACAAGGCGCCATGGTGGCTTGATGACAGGGTTAATCACCGAGGGCGGCGGGGCGGACAGAACGAACGCAGGCGATGCAACCGACAGAATTTATGTAACCGACATTCAGAACGGTTCGATTGATCGAGGCCCAACAGTTCTGATACGGGTTTTGGCGCGTCTAAGGCGGTTCGGGTTTGGTGTTTCGCCCTGTGGCGCTGGCGTGCTTGGATTTTGCTCTCGGGGTGAAACCTTAGCGGTTTGTTACGTGGATAAACGGCGGGTTAGCGCTGGCTCAGATTATGGACCTACGGACGCGACAGGGGCCGACTTTGCGCTAGCCGATATCGAGGTTTCGCTGGCGTCAGACCCTGACGGCCCTTCTTTGTACCAACGCTGTGAGCGTATGTTCGGCCTGCCTGCCGCCGTCGCGCTTCCTCAAGCCTGGGTAAGCACCACGGTGGCAAAGGGCGCTGAGGTTGTTGTTAGTACCCCCGGGGAGCTGCGTCGCGCCTTGGTTTTTTCCGCAGCCCAAGAACTCGGACAATTCCTGTCTCGCGCTGCCGCTGATCCGGCGGATTCAAGGCGTGGCGACAATTGGTTCGAGCAGGCAAAACCCCAGGAACCACCGATTTTTGACTACAGGCTGCTGCCTACTTCGCCGGTGCCGGGGGGTGGACGAAGGCTCGGGCACGTGCCCAAAAAAGCGGCCGCGGAGTCTGCCACTGCCCGAGCCCAACTTTGGTGGATGACAGGGTATGAGGCTCGCGGCTTGTTAGATCAGTTTCAGCGTCACGGGCTGCCTGTTACCGGCGTGACGCCGGACGGCGTGGCCTTGTACTGGGGCTTGATGCATCTGTGGCAAAGATCCAAGTCAGATTTAAGCCCTCTGCACGATCAGTGGGCGCTAGTAGAAGACACTATCCAGCCCAGCTTATGGCTTTATTCAGGTTCTTGGTTTCAAAGCCGCAGTCCGTTGGATTCGCTGGATGCCATAGAAACTCTGAATTTGGACGCACAGGCAACAATCGTTCTTTGGCTGACCGGGAGCGATACCGCGAAGAACGGCTCAACACAGGCGTTTGCAGATTCTCTGTCAAATATCCGCACTGTCTATGACAACACATTGTCACGCTGGTCCTGTGGCACACGCTATCGGCCGCCAGCATTAGACGTGTCTTCGGTTATTGCCTTGGGAAGTGCCTTGCAGGGTAGCCATCAGCCCTCGGGTGACTGGCAAGGAAACGATGTTCCTCCGCAGATTAATCTGCTGCCTTGGCGAGGTGCATGGCTGCGACAGCGCCAAGGCCGATTGTTCTGCCAACTCATCGCATATGCTGTGCTGTTCTCGGGGTTCGCTTACCTGTGGCTCGACAAGCTGCAGCGCAAAGCAGACACGAGCTACCAGATGCTGCTTTCTGTTCGCGCGGAGCATGACCAAATTGTGCAGGCCCAAGAACGGGCGCAGGCCCGGGACCATGCACTAGCAGCCCGTCGCGCTGCGCTGGAGGGGCTTGCGGCACATGGCGCCTATGGTCAGCGTCAATTATTAAACGTTGAGGCGCTGCTGGCGTTACTGCCCGAGTGTTTTGTGATTCACAGAATTGCGCTCGCAAAGAACTCGGTAACGGTTTTTGGTTTGGCATCGAACCTGAACCGTTTGGTGACGCTTCCTGAGAAGCTCTTTGCTGCCTTTAGTAAAGATCAAGACAGATCACTTGAATCCTGGCCTGTCTTGCTCACGGGATCCGATGCCGCAACTGGCGCCTACGCCGTTAGCCCAGACCCCTCGCCGGCCTCTCCCGCTCATGGCAGCAAGGACAACGACTTTGTCTTGCGCGTGGCCTTCGCTCCAGATCAATCAGGACCGTCGTTAAAGACTGATCCTTTGGGCGCGGAAACTACCGTTGAGTAGTTCCTGGTCGAGCGCCAAAGGTATGCTGGTTTCGCTGACGGCAAACATTGCCGTACTGCCGCCGTTTTTGCGTTGCAGCAGCATGATCTTCCTTGGCTGTATGCCCGGTGTTTTGACCTTTGTGGTTTGGGTACTGCCAACGCATCGGCTGGATGAGTCTTTTGTAGGGCAGGCGGCGGAGTTGGCTGCGCAACTGGAGTCGAAGGTGGGGTCCGCTACGGGATCTGCCCAGCACAAGGTCAGCGGCGAAGAGCATCGGCAAGTTTTGCGGCGTTTTCCAGCGTGGCACTCAGATAAGGTTTGGCTGCGGGATTTGGTTGATCTTGCCACCAGTCTTGGCGTCTCGACCCAAGGACTCAAACACACGGGGATGAGCCGCAAAGAACCGCCCTCCATCGTCACCGCCATGAACACGGCCCGGGCGGAAAGCCAACACCACGGGTATTTAGCCCAGCGTGGCTACGAGTGGCGCGTGGTAGGGGCAGCGGCCGATCTAGGCCGCCTGTTGGGTCGGCTGGCAAGCCACGCTCTTTGGATTGATGCGCTGGATATCTGGCCTGTCGGCTCTGCATCTGTCCGGCTCCCCGCAACTGCTGAGCGCGCACAAGTGACCGCCATGCTGACGTTTCGTCAAGGCGCTTGGGTCTCCTCGGCAATCCAGCCATTGACTGCGCAAGTTCCCGCAGACGGACGTTTTGAAACTCAGCCGGAGATTCCAAGCGCGCTGCCATCCTTGCAGGCGCTGATTGCCGACACCGACGCCACTTGTGCCGGCACGAGCCCCGAGGGCGGGCGGCTGACCGAATCTCATCGAGTGTTTGCCGATCTTGCGCTGGAACAGATTCGTCTCGTTGGGGTGATAGAAAGAATGGACGCGGACAACAAGGCGATTCAGCAGGCGGTTTTTCGGGGCGCGTCAGGTTCCCTAGTCGTTGCGGCCAATGACGCGGAGGTTTCCTCCAGTCGTTTACGACTCGTGGAACTCAGCAAGAGTCGGGGGGTTTTGTACTCCAAAGAGCAGGGTCCAACGGTCCTGAGGCTGGAGCCTGTGTTGATGCCGAGTTTACGCAAGGGCACTGCAACAGGCGCTAATAATGAATAAGGCCTCTTGGATGGTGCGTATCTTCGTTCCGGCGGTATTTTGCGCGCTGGCTTTGATTTTTCCGCTAACCGTTGGGCAGACATCTGAAAACGCCCCGACCCTTGCCGGTTCCGACTCCTTTTCCGCTTCAAATGCCGATCTGCGTTTAAGCCTACAGCTTCAGGATGCACCGGTGCGGGACTTGCTCCAGCTACTCGCCCATCAGAAAGGCATCAGCGTGCTGGTCAGTGATGAGGTATCCGGCACATTGTCCCTTAACCTAGTAGAGGTGGCTTGGCCGGATGCTTGGTCTACTGTCTTGTCAGCCGCCGGGCTTGCTGAAAGAGTTGGGCAGGGTATCCGCTTCGTGGCGCCCGCTGAAATGCTTGCGGCTCAGGAAACTCAAGCGCTGAGCGATGCGCAAACGGTTGAGCAGCTCGCGCCTTTGCAAACCGTCGTACTTCGTGTCCGTTACGCGCGGGCTAATCTCCTGCATAAGTATTTAGCCGCGGAAAAAGCGGGCTTGTCGGAGCGGGGCCGTGTTTTCGTGGACGAGCGCTTAAATGCCTTGATCATTCGGGATCTGCCGGGTCGGCTGGATTCCCTTCGCCGTTTGGTAGAATTGTTGGACGTGCCTCTTTCTCAGGTCGCAATCGAAGCGCGGATAGTGACTGCCAGTGACAGTCTGAACCAACAGCTTGGTGTTGCGTGGCAGGCGGCATTTCGCTCAGCAGGGTCTGCCGGCGGCGCTGCAAAAGTTGGCACCGGCTCGATCAATAGCGTGGTCGCCAGTACCGCTTTGTCCACGGCTTCTCCGGCGTCGACTTTGTCGCTGGGGGTATTGCGCCCCGGTGTGGCCATAGACGCGCGGCTATCGTCCTTGGTTGAGCAGGGTCGAGCGCGGGTCTTGGCTAAGCCTAAAATTCTGACCATTGATCAATCGCTGGCATCCATCCAGTCCGGCGTCCAAATTCCCTATCAGGAAACCAGCCGTAGCGGAGCCACGTCCACGTCATTTAAAGATGCGGTGTTGTCTTTGCATGTACGGCATCTGGTTACACCAGACGGCAACATCCTGATGCAGATCGAGGTAAAGCAAGACACCGTAGGCCAGATCTTCAATGGCGTGCCGTCGATCAACACTAACGAGATGCAAACGAATGTGCTGGTTGGAAACGGACAGACTTTGGTTCTGGGGGGTATTTTGCAGGAGGACGAGAATGATGCCCGACGCAAAACACCGATTTTTGGAGACCTGCCCGTTGTGGGCCGCTTGTTTCGGCGCAAGATCAAACGTAAAGATCAGCAGGAGCTGTTGGTTTTTATCACGCCAACCTTGGTGCCCGATAGTCCTGCGCTTGCTAACCTCAAAGCAGAAGCGTTGGCGGTGCCGGAATAAATCTCAGCCGTTGCTCTGGGCACTGCTGGGCGATCGCAGGTGATCGGTGATGGCAAGTACAGGAACGCGTCGCGGATCCGGCTGGTTTCATCTTAGTTTGGTCATATTCCTTCGCGCCTTTCCTGCCTTGCTTTACACTTAGCCCTATGACGGTGCAGAACATATTTTTGGTTGGCCTGATGGCGGTGGGTAAAAGCACCGTCGGTCGTCAGCTGGCCGATGCCTTGGGCCGGCCCTTTTTCGATGCGGATCATGAGATCGAGCGCCGTGCCGGTGCCGAGATTTCCTGGATTTTCGACGTGGAAGGCGAAACGGGCTTTCGTGAGCGAGAAGCCTCGGTAATTGATGAACTGACTCAGCGGGAGGGTATTGTGCTGGCCACCGGCGGTGGTGCGATTTTGCGTGAGGACAACCGTCGGCATTTGGCATCGCGCGGGCTGGTTTTTTATTTGGACAGCCCTGTCGATAAACTGGTCGCTCGAACCCGACGAGATACCAAGCGACCGTTATTGCAGGGTGGCGATCCGGGAAAAATTCTGCGGGATCTAAAGGCCGTGCGCGGGCCACTCTATGCGGAGGTGGCGGATCATCGGGTGATTACCGATCAGCGAGGTGCAGGCGCCGTTACGCGGAAAATTCTGCGGTTGCTGGAGCAACAGAACAACAAGCTCACAAGGTCTAACACATGACAACAACGTCGAATTCGATGGGGCTGCCGACAGCCCAGACCCTGACGGTAGAGCTTGGAGATCGAAGCTCTCCGATTCACGTCGGTGACTTGGGCGTGGGTGATTCCGCTGAACTTGCCCACTTGCTGGAGCCGCTCATTGCTGGCCAGCAGGTCGCGATCATCACTAACGAAACCATTGCGCCACTGTATTTGCAGCCGGTCCTGAAGGCGCTGGGACAGCGCCAGGTTGACGTGTATCAGCTGCCCGACGGCGAAGCATATAAAACGCTTGAAAGCTATCAGGCGGTTACCACGTTTTTGTTAGATGCCAGACACAACCGCAGCACCTGTTTAATTGCTTTGGGTGGTGGCGTGGTAGGCGATCTGTGCGGCTTCGTCGCCGCGACCTACCAGCGGGGCGTGGACTTCATTCAAATTCCCACAACGCTTCTAGCTCAGGTCGATTCCTCTGTGGGCGGTAAGACCGCAGTCAATCATCCTGCGGGTAAAAACATGATCGGTGCCTTTTATCAGCCCAAGGCTGTGTTGGCTGACACATCGGTGTTGACCACGCTGCCGCCGCGGGAATACGCGGCGGGTTTAGCTGAAGTGGTTAAGTACGGGGTGATCGATGACCATGAGTTCTTTGGGTGGTTGGAAGACAATCTGGAAGGACTGCTGAGCCGTTCGCCAGAGATACTCCAGCAAGTGATATTGCGCTCCTGCGCCAGCAAGGCAAAAGTCGTTAGCGAAGACGAGCGTGAATCGGGCAAGCGCGCCATTTTGAACTACGGTCATACCTTCGGTCATGCCATTGAAAAACTTGCCGGATACGGGCAGTGGCTACACGGCGAGGCGGTTGCCATTGGTATGGTCATGGCGGCGCGGCTATCGGTCCTGCATTGCGGGTTTGCGGAGTCGGATGCCGCGAGACTTGCGAAGCTGCTGGACGGGTTAGGCCTGCCCACGGCGCTGGGCGACCACAACCTCAGCGTGGACGCAATGGTGGAAGCTATGGGGATGGACAAAAAGGTGAGCGATGGTCGGTTAAAATTCGTCTTGGCCCGGCGCTTGGGGGACGTGATGATCTGCGACGATGTGGGCGTGGACCTCCTAGTCAGCGTGCTTACCGAGCAAATGGGCTTGTCGGCAGATCATGGGTAAGCGGCTGCTTTATGGCGTGACCTGCCTTGTGTGTTTGCTGGCAACGCCGTATCTCAGCTGGGCCGAAGATGCGGCTGACGATGCGTCCAATGCGTTGCTCGAACAGTCCGTTGTAAAGGATGCCCAGTGGCTGATTCGACAGCCGGACTCTGGCTACACCCTACAGTTGCTTACCGTATCGTCCCGTCGCCAGTTGCAGGAATTTTCCGACCGCGCCGCTTCTCAGGTTGCCGGCACCTTGGCCTCATTCCGCTATCAAAAGGGTAACAGTCTGCTGTATGTATTGGTCTTTGGGGTATTTGAGACTGCAGAAGAGGCATCACAAGCGCAAAGGGCGCTGCAAATAGACGGGCTGGCCGCTGAGGATACGTGGGTACGTTCGCTAGCCGACGTAAAACAGAGTATTCGCACCACGCTGCAAGACTGAGACGAGCTGCTGGCGGATTTGTCAGGACATGTCCGCGCGGCTGGTGGGCAGCCGCGTGTGTACCGGGAAAATTGGCTAGGGTAGTTCGGTAATACCCATCAGATGACGGTCAATTTCGCGAGCCGCTTCGCGGCCCTCGTTTATTGCCCGCACAACCAAGGATTGCCCGCGCCGGCAGTCACCGGCTACAAAAACGTTGTCCACGTTAGTCTTGTAGCAGCCGTATTCGGCTTTGAAATTTGATCGTTCGTCGTATTCCAAACCAAGTTGGTCCGAGGCGGTATGCTCTGGCCCGAGGAAGCCCATGGCTAAGAATACCAAGTCCGCAGGCCAGTTTTTTTCGGTGCCCGGTACATTTTCAAATTTGCCGTCTTTCATTTCGACTTCGACGGTTCTGACGCCGGTTAGCTCACCTTGGTCATTGCCTAAAAAGCAAAGCGACGAGACCGAATAGACTCGTGGGTCTTCACCCTGCACCTCGGCGGCTTCTTCATGTCCGTAGTCCACGCGGAATATCTTTGGCCAAGTTGGCCAAGGATTGTTTGCATCCCGGCTTTCCGGAGGCTTTGGAAACAGCTCAAAGTTAACAAGGCTCTTACAGCCATGGCGTAGCGACGTGCCAATACAGTCGGTGCCGGTATCGCCGCCGCCGATAACGATCACGTCCTTGCCCTTGGCCGAGATGTGGTTGCCGTCCTTGAGGTCCGAATCCAGCAGGCTCTTGGTGTTGGCACTTAAAAAATCCATGGCAAAGTGCACGCCCTTGAATTGCCGTCCTTCGATGGGCAGATCCCGCGGTACGGTGGCGCCCGTGGTTAGCAGGACAATGTCGTGCTGCTGCTGTAGGTCTTTGACGCTGACACTGTCGTCGCTGCCGTCACCCACAGCGGTTCCGGTAATGAAGGTGATGCCTGCTTCCCGCAGCAGGTTCACGCGGCGCTCTACAATATCTTCCTTGCCTAATTTCATATTTGGGATGCCGTACATTAGTAGGCCGCCAACACGATCGGCGCGCTCGTACACGGTGACGCTGTGGCCGACGCGATTGAGTTGATCTGCCGCTGCTAGGCCGGCAGGCCCAGAGCCGACAATGGCAATGGTTTTGCCTGTGCGGCTCGCAGGTGTATTCGGAGTTACCCAGCCTTCTTCGAAGCCCCGGTCAATGATGGCCATTTCAATGTTTTTGATGGTCACAGCCGGGTCCGTAATGCCTAAAACGCAGGAGCCCTCGCACGGCGCCGGGCACACGCGACCGGTAAATTCCGGGAAATTATTGGTTTTTTGCAGTCTGTCCAATGCTTCGCGCCATTCGTCACGAAAGACCAGGTCGTTAAACTCTGGAATCAAGTTATGAATGGGGCATCCTTCTTCTGACTGGCAGAAGGGCACGCCACAATCCATGCAACGGGCGCTTTGGGTGCTAAGACGCTGGATATCGTGGTTTGTGTAAATCTCGTTGAAATCCAGCAGACGCTCTTTTGCCGGCCGATAAGGGGCAGCTTGTCGCGGGAATTCCATGAAACCGGTGGGTTTACCCATATCTTCTTACTCTTACGCTCTTAGTTATCACTGAAGTTTGTTTTTCGCTTTAAGTGGTTCTACCCGCGCTGGCGAAGCTCGCCATTATCCGAGCAGAACCACGTCGCTTGCCCGTTAGCCAGCACTGACCTGCTGCTGGCGTTGCTGAAGTACCCGTTTGTAATCCCGGGGCATAACTTTAACGAATTGGGCAACGCTCTGGCCCCAGTTTTCCAGTACTTGGGCCGCTACGGTAGAACCCGTATGGGCCAAATGATTCTCGATCAGAGTTTTTAGCTCGGTCAAATCAGCATCGGTTTCAACGTCGTCGAGATCCACCATCTCGGCATTGCAGTTGGCCGCAAATTGCTGCTGTGGGTCCCAAATGTAGGCGATACCGCCACTCATCCCTGCGGCGAAGTTTCGCCCGGTTGAGCCTAGGATGACGACTCGTCCCCCAGTCATGTACTCACATCCGTGATCGCCGACGCCTTCTACAACGGCGCTGGCACCGCTGTTGCGGACACAAAAACGCTCGGCGGCAATGCCGCGGAAGTAGGCTTCCCCGGAGGTGGCGCCGTACAGGGCCACATTACCAAGCAAGATATTTTCTTCGGCCGCAAATTGGCTGTTCTTGGGCGGGTAAACGATAACGCGCCCACCGGACAGCCCCTTGCCAACAAAGTCGTTAGCATCACCTTCCACTTCCAAAGTAACGCCCTTGGCAAGGAAGCAGCCGAGACTCTGGCCAGCACTGCCGTTGAGTTTAAAGTGTAGGGTGTCATCGGGCAGCATTTGCGGACCGACTTGAGCGATGATTTGGTTGGACAGCATCGCACCCACCACTCGGTTGGTGTTGATGATAGGTAGCTCTGCACGAACCTGCTCGCCCTTCTGCAGCGCCGGCGCTGCCAACTCGATAAGCTGGTTATCCAGCGCGCGATCCAACTGGTGATCTTGGTCGTGAATTGCGTAGCTGCCTAGGAATTCATCGGGAATTTCCGGCTGGGCCAAAATAGCCGTTAAGTCGATTCCCTCAGACTTCCAGTGGGCAATAGCCTCATCGGTCTTCAGCAAATCAACGCGGCCGATCATGTCATTAACCGTGCGCAGACCCAGTAAGGCCATTATTTGGCGCATCTCCTGGGCCACCATAAAGAGGTAGTTCACTACGTGTTCGGGTTCGCCGTTGAATTTCTTGCGAAGCTCAGGGTCTTGCGTTGCGATGCCAACAGGGCACGTATTCAGGTGACACTTGCGCATCATGATGCAGCCAAGGGCAATTAGAGGCGCTGTGGCAAAGCCGTATTCTTCGGCTCCCAGCAGGGCCGCCATGGCAACGTCTCTGCCGGTCTTAATTTGACCGTCGGTTTGCAGAACGACGCGAGAGCGTAGGTTGTTCATCACCAGAGTTTGATGGGTCTCGGCGATGCCAAGCTCCCAAGGCACCCCAGCGTGCTTGATGGAGGTTAAAGGTGATGCACCTGTGCCGCCGGAATCCCCGGCAATCACGATGTGGTCTGCCCGTGCCTTAGTCACCCCCGCAGCAACCGTACCGACGCCAATTTCGGCCCCTAGCTTCACGCTGATACGAGCCTTGGGGTTGGCGTTCTTCAGGTCATGAATCAGCTGAGCCATGTCCTCGATGGAATAAATGTCATGGTGTGGTGGCGGGCTGATTAAGCCGACCCCCGGAGTCGAGTGCCGCAGGCTGGCAATGTAGTCATCCACCTTGCCACCGGGTAGCTCGCCTCCCTCGCCGGGCTTGGCGCCCTGAATGATTTTGATCTGCAACTCGTCGGCGTTGCTGAGGTAGTTAATGGTGACGCCGAAACGACCACTGGCAACCTGCTTGATAGCCGAGCGCTTGGAGTCGCCGTTTGCCATGGGAATAAAGCGCTTGGCGTCCTCGCCCCCTTCACCGGTATTGGACTTTCCGCCCATACGGTTCATGGCGATGGCCAAGGATTCATGCGCTTCTGCGCTGATGGAGCCAAAACTCATGGCGCCGGTGGCGAAGCGTTTGACAATCTCGCTAGCGGGTTCAACCTCATCCAGCGGGACGCCTGTTGCCGGATAATTGAAGTCCAGCAGGCCGCGCAGGGTGGCTTTGCGGGTGTTGTCATCGTTCACTTGGTTGGCGAACGCCCAGTACGCGTCTGCACTGTTGCTTCGCGCTGCTGCCTGAAGGCTGGCTACGGACTTTGGATCCCACATATGGGTGTCACCATGCCTACGCCAGTGGAAGTCACCGGGGTTTGGCAACACGCTGACGGTAGCCTGATCTCGTTGCGGATAACCAATGGCGTGTCGGCGCTGCATTTCTTCGGCCAGCACATCCATGGAAACGCCTTCGACCCGGCTCGCGGTGCCGATGAAAGATTGGTTGATGACGTCTTGGGCTAGGCCCACTGCCTCAAAGATCTGCGCGCCTTTGTAAGACTGAAGGGTAGAGATACCCATTTTAGCCATGACTTTGAGCATGCCCTTAGCAACGGCTTTGCGGTAGTTTCGAACGACGTCGTCGCTGCTCTCCACGCCGCTTACACTGTCGAAGGCACCTTTTTCTTGCGCGTCCCAAAGTGCTTCAAAGGCGAGGTACGGGTTAATAGCGTCCGCGCCATAGCCCACCAACAGGCAGTGGTGGTGCACTTCACGGGCCTCGCCAGTTTCAACGATCAAACCAATTTGGCTGCGCTCGGCTTTACCGACTAAGGAATGATGGACACTGCCTACGGCTAACAACGCGCTCATGGCCACTCGGTCCGTGCCCAGAGCACGGTCGCTGAGCACGACGAGACTGTAACCATCGGCGATGGCCTGACTGGCCTCCTTGTTGATGCGCTCCAGAGCCTCTGCCAATCCCTGCTGGCCCGAGTAGGCCGGGTAGGTGATGTCGATAGTGGCCGTTCGCCAACCGCGATGATCCATGGCGGTGATCGATGCAAGCTCATCATTGGTCAAAATCGGGTGCGGTACGCGTAGCCGATGGGCGTTCTTGGCTTCGGTCTGCAGCAGGTTTTGCTCTGGGCCTATGTAGCAATCCAGCGCCATGATGACTTCTTCACGAATGGAGTCGATGGGCGGATTGGTAACTTGGGCAAAACGCTGTTTGAAGTAGTCGTACAGCATGCGCGGTTTGTCTGACATCACAGCTAGGGCTGCGTCGTTACCCATGGACCCTAGCGGGTCCCTGAGTTCCTTGATCATCGGCAGCAGCATGAACTGCATGGTTTCCTGGGTGTAGCCAAAGGCCTGCATGCGCGGCGTTAGGGTGACGTGGTTAAGCGCCTTACCCGCGACTTGAGGTAGGTCGCTGAGCTCAATGCGTTGCTCTTCAACCCACTTTTGATAGGGGCGTCGGCTGGCTAGGTCTGATTTCAGTTCTTCGTCAGGAATCATTCGGCCCTGTTCGAAGTCGATGAGGAAGATACGTCCGGGCTGCAGCCGTCCTTTTTCCACAACTTTTGCTGAGTCCACCGGTACCACGCCAACCTCCGAGGCCATGATGCAGATGTCGTCATCGGTAATGTAATAACGTGAAGGCCGCAGGCCATTTCGGTCTAAGACCGCGCCAATGCAGGATCCGTCGGAGAAAGCGATAGACGCCGGACCGTCCCAAGGCTCGATCAGGCACGAGTGGTATTCGTAAAACGCTTTCTTTTCCGCAGACATGCCCGTGTGTTGTTGCCACGCTTCAGGAATCATCATCAGCAACGCTTCTGGCAGCGTGCGCCCAGACATCAGCAGGAACTCTAGGACGTTGTCGAAGGTGCCGGAGTCCGAGCAATCTGGCTCTACGATGGGGAACAATTTTTTGATGTCTTCCCCGAAGTACTCAGAAGCGACTGTGCCTTCCCGAGCGTTCATGGCGTTGATGTTACCCAACAGCGTGTTGATTTCGCCGTTGTGGCTCATGAAGCGGCTGGGTTGGGCGCGATCCCAAGATGGGAAGGTATTGGTGCTGAATCGGGAGTGCACCATGGCCATGTGACTTTCGTACCCGGTATTCGTCAGGTCAGGATAAAACGGAAACAACTGATCCGGCGTCAACATACCCTTGTATATGATGACGTTCGTCGACAAAGAGCACATGTAAAATAGATGCGATTGGGTGACAGAGTCATCGGCCCGAACTAGGTGCGCGCTGTGCTTACGAATGGTATACAGCTTGCGCTCAAAGGACTCGTTTTCCATGCCGCCGATGGCGCCCTTGCCGACGAAGAGCTGTTCGAACGTCGGCATCGCTGCTCTGGCGGCTTTACCGACATCGGCGATATCAGGACTTGTGGGCAGTTCCCGCCAGCCGATAAGCGTTTGGCCCGCATCTTCAATGGCTTTGGCGATTATGGCCTTACAGGTTGCCCGTTGCTCAGAATCTGTTGGCAGAAAAACGTTGCCCACGCCGTATTCGCCGGGGTTGGGTAGCGCACGACCGAAAAGCTCTTGGGCCAGACCATCAAAGAAGCCGTGGGGCATACCCGTCATCACGCCGGCGCCATCGCCAGTGTTCTTCTCATAGCCAACGCCACCACGGTGCTCCATGCAGCAGTTCATGGCAAAGGCGTCCTGCAGAATCTTGTGGCTGGGTCGTCCCTTAATGTCGCAAACGAAGCCCACGCCGCACCCGTCTTTCTCGTTTGCGGGGTCGTACAGCCCGTTCTTTTGTGGGAAGTTTCCGTTGAATGTCAGCGTCATAGATCGTCTCAGTTGTTTTTGTGTCCGGGCTTTAAACTGCCCCGACGAACCCTTACGGTGGACGGTTCGTCCAGCGATGCGCCGGCGTCAAAGCAAGTGAAATGCTTGGTCGGCCATTTGAAAGGGTCACGGTGCCTTGGCTGCGCGAGCAAAGCGCAACAAAGGCGTTTTTTTAATATGGTTTGGCAGATGCCGTAATTACAGATGATCTACCGGTCAGCGTCGACTGGTGGTATCCCAGCCGGCCGGCAACATTCTCAAAAATGTACTGTGGAATCAAGCCTGTGTTGTCCTTTGTCGAAGGAGCAGTAAGGCTTTTACGGGTGTTTTGAGGTTGCTTTATGCTGCCAAAAAAGCCGAAAAAGTAGTGAATTGGAGGGGCCTTTGCCTTGGCGACAATTTGATCAAGCTGTGGCGCATATCGTGCTTTGCGATGTTAG
>JAYNPH010000003.1:42399-50667 GCA_038113685.1 Gammaproteobacteria bacterium | reverse complement strand
GCGTATGACACGGCGGCAGCGCCATGTTATTCACCTCGGCCACGTTCCACGCGCTGACGATGTGACGCCGGCTGTCCGGGTTGTTACGAATACCCTCGATCAAGGATTCGATCTGGTCGATGGTGCCGCCGTCAGGGCCGGGCCAAGAGCGCCACTGCGAACCATAGACCGGACCTAACTCGCCATGCTCGTCGGCCCATTCGTCCCAAATATGCACATTGTGATCGGTTAAATAAGAAATGTTCGTGGAACCTGATAGAAACCACAAAAGCTCGTGAATGATGCCTTTGAGAAACATTTTCTTACTGGTAACCAGCGGAAAGCCTTGGGCCAGATCAAAACGCATCTGGTGTCCAAAAACACTGTAAGTGCCGGTGCCGGTGCGGTCTGACTTGTAGGTTCCGTTTTCGCGCACGTGACGCATCAGGTCGAGATACTGTTGCATGCTGAATCGCTCTTGCTGTGCAAAGCCGAATATTAGCAGCCTTGGTTTGGGCGGGCGATCAGATCTTCGCCGCCGGAGACCGAGCGGCTTGTGACCAGCGCAATAACCAAACGCCAGCGACAATCATAGGCAAAGACAGCAACTGGCCCATACTCAAAAACTCAAACAGGATGAAACCGAGATGGGCATCCGGCGAGCGGAAAAATTCGGTGAGAAAGCGAAAGCTGCCGTAGGCTACCAAAAACGCTCCCGACAACGTGCCCTTGGGCTTGGGCGTCAACGCCAGCCACCACAACAAGCAAAACAGCAGCACACCCTCGGTGAAGGCCTGATAAAGGGAAGATGGGTGGCGGGCCACACTCTCCCACGCGCCAAAGCACATCGGATTCAAATCGGTTACCGCCCGACACGGAAACACTAGTCCTAGGCCACTTTCCGTGATCCGACCAGGCAACTCCACGTTGATGAAATTACCCAGACGACCGCAGCCCAAGCCAACGGCACACAGGGGGGCGAGAAAGTCGGTAACGGTAAGAAAGTCTTTTTCGGTGCGCCGCCCGAAGAGCACCATGGCCACGAGGACGCCCAAGAACCCGCCATGGAAGGACATGCCACCTTCCCACACTCGCAACAGGTAAAGCGGATCCGCAGCAAAACGATCAAAGGCATAAAACACCACGTAACCCACGCGGCCACCCAAAATAGCCCCCATGGCCCCGTAAAAAACTAAATCTGATAGTTGCTCTGTGTTCCACGAACCCGAGAGCGTGTTGGGCCGTCTGTTGATACGCCACTTTCCCAGCAGGTAAACCGCGGCGAAACCCAGAATGTACATCAACCCATACCAGCGCAGCGCCAGAGGGCCAAAGGCAATGATAATGGGATCAACAACCGGATAGTGCATGGGTCAAATTCTTCAGCTAGGCGGTCCGCAGAATACCCCAAAGTCCTGATACACTCGCCCACTTCTTTGCTAACCAGGCCGCGTTTATGTGCCTAATTTTGTTCCGTTTCCGCCCGCAAACCGAGGAACCGCTGCTAGTTGCCGCTAACCGAGACGAGTTTCACGCCCGCGCCAGCGCCCAAGCCGACTTTTGGCAGGACGAACCGCATATTTTAGCGGGGCGCGACTTGGTGGCTGGGGGCACTTGGCTAGGTTGCTCCCGCCAAGGCCGATTTGCAGCCCTAACCAACTTCACTCAGGATCCTTCAGCAACCTTTCCGAAATCTCGGGGCGCCTTGGTGTCGGACTTTCTAGCGGGTTCACAATCGGTGAAGGACTATGCTCTGGGGCTGAAGGGAGACGATTACGCCGGTTACAATCTGCTGCTGTTTGACGGCAGCCGCTTACTTTACACAACCAACATTGCGCAAATCGGGCAACCCCGAAGCCGCTTGTTGCCGGCAGGTGACTACGGCCTGAGTAACGCAGAACTTGGCGCCCCGTGGCCTAAATGTGTGGACGGTGCCCGCCGATTGGGCGAGCTTGTCGACGGCGATCACACCAACGATCAGCTAATCGAGATCTTGTCCAATCAGCAGCAACCCGAGGACGATCGGCTGCCAAAACGCGGAAAGCCAGTTGCAGCCGAGCGTCACCTAGGCTCATGTTTTATTAGCGACAGCAACTACGGCACGCGGGCTAGCACCGTAGTGCGCATGGGACGTAAGCAGGTCTACTTTTGCGAACAAACCTATCTGCCGGACGGCATAAGTGGCGCCAAGGTCGAGTATACATTTGCGCCGCAGTCGCTATAAGGCCTGTCACCTGCTCTTAGCAACGCTGCCAATCCAGACGAGGATTGTCTAACCCTTTATTTTGCCTACTAGATCAATTAACTCGTTAAATTTCTGCCGCTGCTCTTGCTGGTCCTGATTTTGGATTGCAGTCTCTACACAGGTGGCGGCGTGGTCTTTCAATATGGCATCTTCGACTTTGCTCAGGGCGGCTTTGATGGCCTGCATTTGTTGCAGAACGTCAATGCAGTACCGCTCTTCATCAATCATGCGACTGACGCCCCGAACTTGTCCCTCGATGCGGCTGAGGCGGCGTATGTTGGCATCTTTTTGTATGTTCACCGGTATACTCAAATACTATAGGGGGGTATAGTTTACTGCCTATGAAGCTGAACACAAAAGCCATTTCTACTTTGCTGTGCGGACTCCTGGTCTTCACCGGGGCTTTTTGTGTTTGTAATCCGGTTAGCGCTGCAATCGATAACCCGCCCGAGGATGCCGATCATCACGCTCACCACGAAAACGCCTCAATGCCCGATAACTGTGGCGGTAACCCATGCCCAGACTGTGGCCCCGATGCCTTGGGGCAGACATCATCGTATGAGCTAAAAGCCAGCCACAGCATCAAGCTGGATCCGAGCGCCCCGGACGCCGATTTGATCTTTATGGCTCCGGGGCCAGAGCCGCCCTCTGTCATTGCGCTCGTCAATCCCCAAGCCCCGCCGCCGCTTCACGTCGCCGACACCCCAGTTCGGCGCTGGGATCTTTTGCTGGAATAAATCCGCTTGTTCGAGTGATGCGCTGAAACCTCTGCGGTTTCGGCGCGCTGTCGCATTCAGCGCCTACGCGAACTAACGGAGAACATGCCATGCCTTGTTATTTGAAGACCTTGTTTAAGGCCCTGTTAACAACCTTCGGGAAGTTACTTATGAGCCGTAAAACCCTTTTGCCCATTGCCGTTGCCGCCGCCGTTTCTGGCTGTGCTGGCGCCCCAACAAACCTTGGGCATCGAGAGATTGACCATCTCGTCGAACAACGGGGTAGACCCATACCCAGTGGCAGCGCCCAAACGTTGATCGACTCCCTGCTAAGCGAAACTTTAAAGCCAGAAACAGCCGTCGCGCTGGCACTGGCAAACAACCACGAATTAGCCATCGAGTACGCAAACCTGGGCTTGGGGGCAGCTGACCTACAGGCTGCAGGACGAATCCGCAATCCTGGGTTTGCGGCTGAAATACTTCATCCAAATCGGTCAGATGAACGCAATCAGCTGGGGTTCGGCCTTGTCGTGCCGTTAACCGATCTGCTCACGCTGCCCGCCCGCAAACGACTCGCAACAGCTCAGTTCGCGGCGCTTCGGCAAGAGGTCGGCGCCTCGGTCCTAGACACTGCGTCTGCGGCGGAGCGCGCCTATTACGACTACGTATTCGCCCAGCAAAAAACGGCTGTCCAGCAGCAGCTCGCTCGCGCCGCCGAAACAGCCTTGCAGCTCGCGGAGCGTTTTTATCGCGCAGGGAACATCAGCCCCCGAGAGTTCGTGCTTGCGCAAAGCGCGGCCGCGGAGCAAATCCTCAAAAGCTTGGACGCGAAGAGAGCCGAAGCCCATGCCAGAGGCGTGCTAGCCGGCGTTTTGGGGGTTGCGGTGGATGGTTCTTGGCAAACCATCGGGCAGCTACCCGAGCCCGACGGCGTCGAGCACTCACTGAAAGAACTAACAACGCTGGCAGCGCAAAGCCGCCTGGACTTAGCCGCTGCAAAAGCCCGGGCCGCCACCCTAGCCGACCAACTCAGGCTCACCGACCGTATGAGCAGCACTGGGGAAATTGATATCGGACTCGCCTTTGAAAAAGAAAGTGACGGCGCCGAACTCTTTGGCCCAGTGCTGGAATGGGAAGTGCCCGCTTTTTCCCGAAATCAGCCAGCGTTGATTCGAGGCCGGGCGGAGCTAGAAGCGGCGGTGATCGAGCACCGGAAAGTTGCCATTGAGGTAAACAATCAAGTGCACTTGGCCCACGCCAGACTGATTAGCGCCAAGGCCATGGCCGACACCTACCGCAGGCAATTAATCCCCGCCCGGGTGGCTGCCACAGATCGCGCTCAGGAAGAAGCAAACTTCATGTTGATCGGTTCTTTCGAGCTGATTCAAATCAAACAAAACGAATACGCCGGCTACCTCGGCTATCTGGCCGCGGTGCGGGACTACTGGCTTGCCCACAGCGAACTGCGACAGGCCGTAGGCAACCGTCTGCCCGGCCGGACAACAAGCCAAAGTAGTCCGGTGGATTTGGGAGCCTTGTTCAGACCGCAGACTCCCTCGCCTCACGAGGCTCACAAGGCTCACGAGGCTCACGAGGCTCACGAGGCTCACAAGCACTCTAAACAGGCAAGAGAAAACCAGCACCAGCACACAACAACCCCCAAAACAGGACAGTAATCATGAACAAGTCACGACGAAATTTCGTTGCTCTCGGCGGCGCCGGATTAGTCGCCGCTACGGTGTCAGGGCCGCTCAACCTGACCCAAGCGCAAGCCCAAAGCCAAACCTTGAAGTCCCAAACCGAGCGGATAACTGGCGATGCGCCGGCTCGACCAACTCACAAGGTACACACACTCAATGGCTGGACTTTGCCTTATCGGTGGAAGAATGGCGTCAAAGAGTTCCATTTGATCGCTGAAGAGATTGAGCATGAATTCGCTCCGGGCACCAAGGTTAAGTGCTGGGGGTACAACGGCTCAACCCCGGGACCTACCATCGAAGCAGTGGAAGGCGACCGGGTGCGAATACTGGTGACTAACGGATTGAAAGAGCATACCTCCGTACACTGGCATGGCATTTTACTGCCCAGCGGCATGGACGGCGTTTCCGGCTTGAATCAACCGGCCATTAAGCCCGGCGAAACCTTCGCCTATGAATTCACCCTGAAACAGCACGGCACCCACATGTACCACCCCCATGCCGACGAAATGACTCAGATGGCTGTCGGGATGATGGGTATGTTCATTATCCACCCGAAAGAAGAAGCGCAGCCCGTTGATCGGGACTACTGCTTGCTGCTGCACAATTGGGCCGTGCACCCTGGCACCTACCGTCCAGATCCAGCAGTCATGGTGGAGTTCGACCTGTGGACATTTAACTCCAAGGTCTTTCCTGCCATAGACCCCTTGGTGGCGCGAACCGGAGAACGGGTGCGGGTAAGGATCGGCAACTTGTCCATGTGGAACCACCCGATCCATATGCATGGGGTGCAGTTTCAGGTTACCGGTTCGGATGGGGGGCGCTGGCCTGAAAATCAGTGGCGCCGAGAGAGCACTGAGATTGTTGGGGTCGGCCAAACCCGGGATATTGAATTCATTGCCGAACCCGGAGACTGGGCCTTTCACTGCCACATGTCTCACCACACCATGAACGCCATGGGCCACGAAGTGCCGAATACTCTGGGGGTTGACCAACGAGGCGTGGAGCAGGACATACGAAAAATGCTGCCCGGCTTTATTGCCATGGGCCAGCACGGCATGGCGGAACATCAAGAGCATGTAGACGCGGGCCACCATCCGGGCCCGCCTAACACCTTGCCAATGATGACTGGCAAAGGGCCTTACGGGAACTTGGAGATGGGCGGCATGTTTACCATGGTAAAAGTGCGCGACCACATCACACCTGGGGATTTTTCCGACCCCGGATGGTACGACACACCTGACGGTACCCAGGCTTCGCGAGTAAGCTCCGATCCGACATTTGGTGACCCGCCGCGCAGGCCGGGGTAGGTCGAGGGCGAACAGGCGCCAAGGCGTTCTTACCTTGATCAGCGTGGGTGCCATTGCTGGGATCGGCTCGCCGATGATTTCAAGGATGCGCCATGACAGCCAGTCACATTGCCCAAGGTTTACGCCTGCTGAAAAACCCCAACGTAAACCGCATGTTCGTAGCGTACTTGATCAGCCATACCGGCACGGCCATGGCGCCCATCGCCATGGCTTTCGGCGTGCTGGAACTGACCGGCTCCGCCGCTGACGCCGGAGTTGTTGTCGCCGCCCCAACCGCCGCCACAATACTCGTTTTGCTGCTGGGTGGTGTTGTCGCCGATCGCACTTCTCGGCAACGGGTCATGGTGGCTGCGGAACTTACCGCCATGACAGCGCAATGCACCATCGCGTGGCTGTTTCTATCCGATAGCGCCACGGTACCCCTGCTGACCCTTTGCATGGTGGTCAATGGCGTCGCTGTCGCCTCTGGGGCTGGCGTCGGTTCCCTCTGGACCCACGGTGGATAACACCGCAAAGCGGGACGCGTTAATCCAACGACGGTAAAGAGGCGTTATATGATCGAACACTTTGTCGATCGCCCCCTGAGGGATAGTGCTGTAGTGGGCTTCCAGCTCTGTTACCGATTCGATAGTCTGCATGACATGAACTCCGCGATAGCCGAATTGATCACTGCTCTAGACCACCTGTTTGCGGCGCCGGTCTTGCGCGCTGGTTATAGAGCAGGGCGCGAAGCGCGTCCACTTCTTCCTTCGACAGATTGGAATAATCGTTTTGCATTTGTGATCCTACCGCCATTCCGCGCTGCACGGCGGGCCGGTCACCAAGCTCTTCAAACCAACGCTTAAAATATTTGAAATCGTTAATGTCCTGACCTTGCGCCTCCCAATTCACCGTCCAGGGATAGCAGATCATGTCGGCGATGGTGTATTCGTCGCCGCACAAATAACGTTGGTTATACAGGCGGTTATTCAGCACACCGTAAAACCTGTTCACTTCATCAGTGAATCGAGTAATGGCGTAACTTTGATCGCCGGCGTCCTCTCCCAGTCGGCGAAAATGACCGCACTCGCCGGTCTTCGGACCTTGGTTTGCCATTTGCCACACGACCCATTGAACCACCTCGTACTTGCCCCGGGGATCCAAGGGCATGAACTGACCGGTTTTTTCTGCGAGGTACAACATGATGGCGCCTGACTCGAATACCGACAGCGGGCCCTGACCGTCCCCAGGTTCGTGGTCTACCAAAACCGGCATGCGGGTGTTTGGGTTGATCCTCAGGAACTCCTCGGTGAACTGGTCGCCCTTGCCGATATTGCATTCCACTAAGTTGTAGTCCAGACCGCATTCTTCCAGCTGAATGGTAACTTTCTTGCCGTTTGGGGTAGGCCAATAGTGTAGGTCTAGCATGAATCGGCTCCTGATGTTTGCTCTTTGAATGAGTATTCTGTCACCGGCGCAGCGCCTAGGGAACTGCATCGGTTTCTTGGGCCAGAAAAAACAAACATGTAGGGGACAAGAGAAAACATGGATACGTCACTGAATAACAAGGTTGCGCTGATTACCGGCGCCAGCAAAGGACTGGGGCTTGCCATGGCTAAGGCCTACTACAGCCATGGAGCGAAAGTCGCCTTGATCGCCCGAGGGCCGGAGGAATTGGCTAAGGCCGAGGCCGAGATCAATGGGATGGTCGTATCCGACGAGTACCGCGACTGTGCACGGGTGCAAGCCTATGTCTGTGATGTCACTGACGCCAAGGCTATTCAGGCCACCCACCAAGCGGTGGTAGCAGACTTGGGCAGCGTTGATATTTTGGTGAACAATGCTGGCCAGTCAGCGGCCAAACCCTTTCTGCAGATTTCCGACGATGAGTGGCAGGCGGATTTGGATCTTAAGCTGATGGCTGCCGTACGCCTGACACGATTGGTTTGGCCCGGCATGGTTGAACAGCAATGGGGACGCATCATCAACTTGCTTAACGTTTACGCCAAGCTGCCCGACGCGGGCACGGCACCCACATCGATATCCAGAGCCGCGGGCATGGCCTTAACAAAGGTACTGAGCGCAGAGGGTGCGGCGGACAATATTTTGGTCAACGCCATGCTTATTGGCTTTATCGAAAGTGACCAAATCCGCCGACAACATGCCGCCAGCGATCAATCGCTTTCGTTGCCGGAGTTTATTGCGAAAGCAGGCTTGCGCTTGCCCATGAAGCGCATGGGTAAAGCCGAAGAGGCTGCGGACTTAGCGCTTTTTCTGGCCAGCGATCGCGATTCCTATTTAACCGGCTGTGCAATCAACATGGATGGCGGTTTGTCCAAAGC
>JAYNPH010000003.1:40337-42324 GCA_038113685.1 Gammaproteobacteria bacterium | reverse complement strand
GTTACAAGCGCCAAGTCCATGTACATTCGCTTGCGTTTGGCATTTACCTCTTCAAGCTCTTTCAATCGCTTGATCTCCGAGGCGTCCATTCCGCCGTACTTCTTCTTCCGGTTGTCGTATGTCGCCTAACTGATACCTTGGGTACGGCACAGTCCCTCAACTTTCGTGCCCGTATCCGCTTCTTTCGGTATCGGAACGATCTGCGTCTCGGTGAATCGTGATTTCTTAATTGTCGTCTCCTGAGTGAACGTTCTCAGAAAACTCCAACTGCTACTGTCTCAGATTAGGGGAAGTGGACAGCGGCATCAGGCTCAGCCGTGCGTTATGGGCGTTTGCAAACCTCAGGGCGCCTCTATAATCTGATTTTGTCCGATGGACCCGACAGAAAAGCATATAACCCTCTGGGCACGCTGAAGACAAAACCACCACCTGATTATCAATGATTAAAACCTACCCCCTTGCCGCTGCTTGGCTATTCATCACCCTAAGCGTGGGAGCCGGACTGGTCTTTAACGTACATCAGTACCCAATGCTTATCCGGGAAGGGGGCATCATCGAGTCGCTGTCCGCGCTGGGTTACTTCGTTTGCGTTGCCGCTATGTTTGCCAAGGGCGGGGCCGACTTTGCGAAGCGGTACCACTATCTCATCATGCTCATCATCCTATTTGGATTGCGAGAACTCGATTTCGATAAACGGTTTACCACCATGGGAATCTTAAAGAGTCGGTTTTATACCAGTGACGTGGTACCCCTTGGGGAAAAACTCATCGGTTTGATGGTTATCTTGATACTGCTCTACGTGGTGTATCGAATCATCAAAGACCACACGGCAAGCTTCGTTGATGGTGTGAAAAACAGGGTACCGCAACACTTAGGCGTGCTTTCCGCCATTGGACTGCTGGTATTTTCAAAGTCCATTGACGGCTTGGACAGAAAACTGGGTGATGTGGGCATAACCGTTGATCCCACAGTCGCGACCTACTTTGGCACAGTCGAGGAGGTGCTTGAGCTCGGCATACCGGTACTGATTTTCATAGCCTTCGCATTGTACTTATCTGACCAAGGAGATGGGGGTTCTTTGAGACCCCGCGGTCCTAGTCCAACGGCTTAGCAGCGCCTCAGGCCGAACCCTGCCGAGCGGGCATCACCTTACTTAGACCCAAACGTAACATTTCTTGGTTCAGGTACACGGAGACTTCTTCTGCCGCATCCATGCGCATCACCCGGGCCAGTATTCGCCGGGCGTCACTGCGCTTGATGTTGCGTATTACCCATTTCACCCGCAGCAGGTGCGTGGCGTTCATGGACAGCACGTGATACCCCATGGCCATGAGCAATATCGCGCCCGCTGGTGTGCCGGCAAGCTCGCCGCAAATGCCTAACGGCTTTTCTTCGGCGTGTACGGCTCTGGCCACCTCCCGCAGCGCGGTTATCACCGCAGGATGTACCTCTTGGTACAACTCAGCAACCAGAGGATTATTTCGATCTACGGCCAGCAGGTACTGGGTCAAATCGTTGGATCCAACAGCCATAAAGTCGGCTTCCTTGGCCAGCAGTCGAGCCTGATAAACCGCCGCCGGCACTTCGATCAAGACCCCCACTTGGGGGCGCTTTACCTCAACACCTTCTTCAATTACTTCGTTATAGGCTTGGTTTATCAGCCCCTTAGCGCGCCTGAGTTCCGTCAGACTGGAGATCATTGGCAGCATGATGCGTAAGTCACCGATCAATCCCGCATTCGCCTTTAGCATGGCCCGTACCTGCACGAGAAAAATCTCGGGGTGATCCAAGGTGACTCGAATACCCCGCCAACCGAGAAAAGGATTATCTTCTTGAATGGGGAAATAAGAGAGGGATTTGTCGCCGCCGATATCCAATGTCCGCATCGTTACCGGCCGCGGCTCAAACGCCTCCATGTGCTCGCGATACAAAGCCCTCTGTTCAACTTCGGTTGGAAACCGATCTTGACTCATGAACGGTACTTCGG
>JAYNPH010000003.1:0-40327 GCA_038113685.1 Gammaproteobacteria bacterium | reverse complement strand
AAACAGCCCAATGCCTTCAGCACCACGATCCAGTGATCGGTTAATATCGCCAGTCAAACCAATGTTTACCCAAAGCTGCAGCCGCCAGCCGTCTTGAGTTACACACGGCAGCTCTTTCAACTCGTTCAACTCCTCGGCAAATACCTGCTCTTGCTCAAGCAAGGATAGGTTTTCAGACAACCGCTGTTGGCTCGGGCGGGTATAAACTTCTCCATCATGACCGTCGACAATAATCGAGACCCCTTCGAGATCATAAGCCGGCAGGTCCACCGCCCCCATCACCGCGGGAATACCCATGGCGCGCGCAAGAATTGCTACATGGGAATTCCCGGATCCTCGTACAGAAATCACGCCGTGCAGTTGTTCTACCGGAATCGCCGCCAGCATGCCGGGAGTGACCTCCTCGCCAACCAAAATGGCCTTGTCCGGGAATTGTGTCTTCTTTTCTCGAATGCGCTGCAGATAGCCCAGCACCCGCACGCCGAGGTCTTTTACGTCGGTGCCCCGCTCGCGCAAATAGGGATCGTCCATTACCTCAAAGCGACTGACGTGCTGACGAATGACTTTGCGCAGCGCCCCTTGGGCCCACTGCCCTTGCCGCACAACGGCCCGAATATCACCAGCCAAGGCGCTGTCATCCAGCATGTGGAGGTAAGCATCAAACAAGGCCAGTTCTTCTTGAGGCAAGCTGGCCTGCAAATCACGCATCAGGGTTCGGATGTCATTCCGCACCGCTTCGATAGCCCGATCTAACAGCAGCAACTCCGTGGTTATGTCCTCCGCCGGACGGCTGGGCACTGAATCCAAATCCGCAATGGGATGCATGACGACGCCGACACCAATACCAATACCCGGGGCGCCGGCGAACCCCTTAAACAAACCGTTTTCAATTAAATCCGTTGCGTCATCTGCAACAAAGGCGCTGCCCACGGCCTCTGCGTGCGCAACGCTGGTTGCTAGTTGGGCGGAGAGCGTCACTAGAAATGCCTCTTCAGACTCATCAAAGCGGCGAGGCTCCCGCTGTTGCACAACCAGAACACCGAGAACGCGGCCTTGGTGCAAAATGGGCACGCCCAAAAACGAGTTAAAGGGTTCTTCGCCAATTTCCGGGACAAAGTAGAAGTTAGGATGACTGGGAGCGTCGTCTAGGTTCAACGGTTCAGCCCGGCGACCGACCAAGCCAACCAAACCTTGATCTTGGGCCAGCAATACCTCCCCAACCCGCGCGGCGTTCAGACCTTGGGTAGCAGCCAACACATAACCGCTGTCGCCCTTAGAGGTCAGATAAATGGAACAGACTTCGGTACCGAGGGCCTCTCGGATATGGCCGGCAAGGCGTTGCACTGACGCCGCGAAATCACCCTCTTGGGTAACATCCTGAACAATTTTTCGCAGCACGTTGAGCACAGTGTTGTCCTGTTTTAGCCCCGTCGTTTCAGCATTGGGCTTGGGCAACCGGCAAAAACTTTGCCAGCTCCACCAGTGCCCGCCGATAGACGTCTCGCTTAAAATCTACCACTTGGCCGATTGGGTAGTAATAGCTTACCCACTGCCAGTCATCGAATTCCGGCTTGTCCGATAAATCTAGGCTTATGGATGCCTCCGGGGCCAACAGCTCTAGCAAGAACCACTTTTGCTTCTGACCTACAAAACCCGGTGTCGAGTTATTACGCCGCATGTGTTTTGGCAGGCGATAGCGCAACCAATCTTCAGTCTGACCCAGAACTCTGACCGCATCGGCGGTTATACCTATCTCTTCATACAACTCCCGAAACGCGGCTTCTTCGGGCGACTCATTGGTCTGAATTCCACCTTGGGGGAATTGCCATGCATCAAACCCTCCAACCCGACGCGCCCACAACACTTTATTCTCAGGCGCGGTATCGGATCGGAGCTGGGTCAATACAATACCGACGTTGGGCCGAAACCCATGTTTGTCTATGTTCGAGTCCATTTCCTATCCCTCTGCCCCAACCATACAACAATACGAGTCAGAGCCTTCCATTTATTCGCCTTACCGATGGGATTCGCGGACCGGTGATCTATTCTGTGTTTAAACGTGCGAAAATGGCGTTCCCATCGTTACAAGTCTCCGCGTTTACTATGCCCAACGAACTTAAGCAGCAAACCAGCCTCTACCTCAAGCTACATTCTGAGCAACCGGTTCATTGGCAGTCATGGAGCGATGAAACGCTGGCCGCGGCAAGACGAGACGATAAACCCATTTTCCTTTCCATTGGCTACGCAGGTTCGCATTGGTGTCAGGTGATGTCCCGAGAATCGTTTACCGATCCGGTTACTGCCCAGGTTCTCAACGACAACTACTGCTGCATCAAGGTAGACCGGGAAGAACGGCCGGACTTGGATAAGGTTTACCTCAGCGCTATGCAGCTGCTGACTCAGCAAGGAGGCGGCTGGCCATTGAATCTATTTCTCGATCCGCAGACCCAGCTACCGTTTTTTGCCGGAACCTATTTCCCCGCCGAAACCCAAAACGGGCAGCCTGGCTTTGCCGATTTGCTCATGCGCTTATATGAGGCTTTCAAGCAAAAGCGCGAGGAGCTGACAGGACAAAGTGACAAACTCGCCAACACGTTAAAACAACTGTCCCCGCCTGTTTTAGATCCCGAGATGACAGACGCAGAACTTTTACAGGCCTGTCGAAACAGTCTGGCCGAGCGATTCGATCAAGGAGAAGGCGGCTTCGGGCAAAGTATGAAGTTCGCAATGCCGGGCAGCATTGAGCGTCTGCTTCGAAACTGGGCCTATGCACGCCGAGCGGGCGTGTCGGATAAAGATGGGCTTGAGATGGTTATGACTTCGCTCACCCAGATTGCACGCGGCGGCATTTTTGATCATCTTGGCGGCGGCTTTTTTCGCTATGCCCAAGATCGGCAATGGCGCATACCCCACTTCGAAAAAGTGCTTTACGACAACGCTCAATTGCTCGGCGTTTACTCCCAAGCCCTCAAGCTTGGCGGTGACGCATTATTTGAAGATGCGCTTAATCGAACCCTAGCTTGGTTGATGGGCGAGATGCGCGATGAGGCCGGGGCTTTTTACGCGAGCCAAGATGGCGCGAGTTTAGGTCAGCGAGGACGGCACTATTTGTGGCGGCGTGAACAGGCGAAAAAGCTGCTGGAACCCGAGGCTTATCTGTTGATCGAGACACTGTATGCCTTGGACAAGCCAGCAAATGTGGAAAATCACTGGGTGCTGCATCGACGTGACTCCTATCGTTCGGTGATTGATCGCTTGTCCATGGAGGAAACTCACGCCAATCAACTGCTGAGCCAAGCGCGGGCCACTTTGTTCGCTGCTCGACAAGAGCGCACATCGGTCATTACCGACAAGAAAATCCTCAGCGGTTGGAACGGCTTACTTATTGCCGGGTTATGTCAGGCCTCAGAGGCTTTGCGGGATGAGCAATGGCTCGACACGGCTGCGCAAATAGCCGACTTCTTGCGTGAACAGTGCTGGCAAAATCAGCGCCTGAGTGTCTGCTGGCAAGACGGTGCCAGCACGTCTGAGGGCTTTCTAGACGACTACGCCAATGTGCTGATGGGCATAACAACGCTGCTTAGTCATCGCTGGCGGCCTGAGGACGCCGCCTTTGCCCAAGGGCTGGCGGAAACCGCCATGGCGCAATTCTACGATGTGGAAACCGGCGGCTTTTTCTTCACTCCAGCCGACCAGACTGAACTGATTTTTCGGCCAAAACCAAGTTTTGATGAAGCCCTGCCGCCGGGAAACGCCACCATGTCCAAAGCCCTATTTGCTGTAGGCCAGCTGCTGGGCAACACCACCTATCTCGATGCCGCCACTAACACATTGCGTTGGGCGCGCGCTGCCATGGAACGCTATCCGGCCAATCACTGCAGCTTCATTACCGCTTTGCAATCGAGCCTTGCAGATCAAACCGTTGTGCTGCGAGGCCCGGAAGAGCAAATGGCGTCGTGGCGTCAGGCGCTTGTTCAAGGCTATAAGCCTTGGTTAACAGTCTTTTGTGTGCCCTTCGATGTGGACGCGCCCCTACCCGGTTACTTACCGGGCTTAGTCAGCGCCGGGACCCGCCAACAAGTCAGCGCCTATGTCTTTGAGGACGGCCAAGCCAGCGCCGCCATTCAAAACCTTGCCGACCTTCAGACGCTGCTGGGGGACTAGCCCGCGCTTACATCGCTCCACGTTAAATCCAGTTCGCGGGCCGCTTTTACATCGTCTAGGCGTCTGACCGGCGTGGAGTAGGGAGCCTGCTTCACGAAGTCGGCGTCTTCTTCTGCTTCGGCTCTGACGGCGATCATGGCGTCGACAAAGGCATCCAGCTCTTGCTTGCTTTCCGTCTCTGTCGGTTCAACTAAGAAACACTCTGGCACTAACAGCGGGAAATAGGTTGTGGGCGAGTGCACGCCGTAATCCAGCAGACGTTTGGCCATGTCCATGGCGTTTACTCCCAGTTCCTTGGTTTCTCTTTGATAGGTCACGATGAATTCATGGGTGGCCCGCCGAGTCGGGTATGCCAGTTGAAAACCCGCCTGAGCGAGTCTTGACGCCATGTAGTTCGCGTTCAGCGTGGCGTACTGCCCTACGCGATGCATACCTTCGCGGCCAAGCAGCAAGGCATAGGCCAAGGCTCGCAGCAGTATTCCGGCATTGCCGGAGAAGCCTGACAAGGTGCCAATGCTTTGCGGAAGGTCTTGCATACCCATCCACCGATAGCCGTCGCCTTCTTTGGCAACCACGGGAACCGGCAGGTGGGGGAGCAAACGCTCGCCGACGCCTACCGGCCCCGCACCGGGGCCGCCACCACCATGAGGCGTGGCAAAGGTTTTATGCAAATTCATGTGCAGAACATCGAAGCCCATATCGCCGGGCTTCACCTTGCCCAAAATGGCGTTGAGGTTAGCGCCGTCGTAATACAGCAGCCCACCCGCATCGTGGACCGTGGTGGCAATGGCTTCAATTTGACGCTCAAAAACACCGCAAGTGGACGGGTTGGTCATCATCAGGCCCGCCGTCTGAGGGCCAACTTTCTCTTTCAACGCCTCCAGATCAACATCGCCTTCACTGTTGACCGGCACCTCAGTGACCTTGTATCCACACATCACAGCAGTGGCCGGATTCGTTCCGTGGGCCGCCGTAGGCACGATGATTTCGCGGCGAGCATCGTCGCCCCGGGCCTCATGATATGCCCTAATCATGGCGACACCGGCAAACTCTCCCTGAGCCCCGGCCATGGGCGCTAAAGACACACCCTGCATACCTGTCACGTCTTTGAGAATTTCCTGAAGATCGTACATGCACGCCAAGTGACCTTGGCTTGCGGCTTCCGGTGCCAGCGGATGACGCCCCAAAAAGCCGGGCATACTGGCCGCCTTGTGTGCCCCTCGAGGGTTGTACTTCATGGTGCACGAGCCCAAGGGATAGAACATGGTGTCAATGGCAAAGTTCTGCTGAGACAGGTTGGTGTAGTGCCGTACCGCTTGCAGTTCGGAAACCTCTGGCAAGCCAGGCGCCTCGGTTCTCAGCAGATGGGCGGGGATATCCGACAAACTCTCGGGATCGGTACCATCCACGCGCTGAGCGCTGGCGCGCCGGTTGCTGGCGCTGAGTTCGAAAATCGACCGGCCCTGAGCCGCGTGTTTGTGCGTCTGTTTTTTGTTTTTGCTCGATAGATTGCTGTTCACGATGTGCGCCTCGCTCATGCCACTGCTCCTTCGCTTACCGCCTGCAAGGCTTCGCCAAACACACTGACGTATTGGTCTAGTTCTGCCTCGGTGCGCTTCTCCGTTACCGCTATTAGGAGACCATTGGCAGCATGTTCGAGGTCCGCGCCCACAAAGTCGGCCATGTCCAGTCCCGCCAAGATTCGTCGCTGCATCATGTAATCAATGACCTGAGCCGCGGGCACCGGCAGTCGCAAGGCGAATTCATGGAATGTCGGCGATGGGAAAAATTCTGTAACGCCCCGATGCTCTAGCAGGCGCTGACGCAGGCTATTGGCTTTGCGGTGACAGTCCAAAGCTGTTTCACGAATTCCCTGCGGCCCCATCAGGCTCATGTAAATCGTGCCAGCTGTCACCAGCAACCCTTGGTTAGTACAGATGTTGGATGTGGCCTTACCTCGGCGGATGTGTTGTTCGCGCGCCTGCAAGGTTAGGGCGTAGCCAACGCGGCCTTCTAAATCTTCTGTACGACCAATGATGCGTCCGGGTAGTTGGCGCATGAAGGCGGCCCGGGCGCAGATAAACCCGAAGGAGGGTCCACCAGAGGCCATGGGTACGCCGAAGGGTTGTCCGTCGCCAACGGCGATATCAGCGCCTTGTTCTCCCCACTGACCCGGCGGCTTCAAGACCCCAAGACTCATGGGGTTTACCACGGCGATCACTAGGGCCCCTAGCCCGTGTGCCCAGTTTGTTAGGGCATCAACCGACTCCAGACCGCCAAAGAAGTTTGGCTGCTGGATGATGATGGCGCTTGGCGCGACCCCATTTACTGCGCTGTCTAACTGGCTGTCATCAAGGAGTCCATTGGCACTGATCGGCAGGACGTCGATGTCGACGGCTTGGTTGCGGACTATGTTGCGGGTGGTTTGAGTGTAGTGGGGATGGACAGATTGCGCGATCATCACTCGCCCGTCTTTGTTTTTCTTGTTGGCCCTAACCGCCATCAACACCGCTTCGGCCAAGCCGCTGGCGCCGTCGTACACTGAGGCATTGGAGACATCCATACCCGTTAGCGAGGCCATCATGGTTTGGTATTCGTAGATCAGCTGCAGCGTGCCCTGACTCGCCTCAGCCTGATACGGGGTATAAGCCGTCATGAATTCGCCGCGCGTGGTTAGATCCCAAACCGCCGAGGGTATGTGATGATCGTAACTGCCGCCGCCTAAAAAGCAGGTGTACCCCTGATCTTGTTCAGCTCGTTGGGCCATGTACTGCAACATGGCCATTTCACTCATACCTTCGGGTACCTTGTCTAAACGATCACTAACAAGATGCGCGGGAATCTCGTCAAAAAGCGCGTCGATTTTATCAACGCCAATTTGCGCTAGCATTTCGTCAACATCCGTTTGCGTATGCGGTATGAACGGCATTCAAAACTCCGGTTTTTATTCTTGAACGGGCACTACCTGTTCGTCTATTCATCGACCTGCGTTATCTGCCTCTGTCGGCTCAAGCAGCGCCGCTGGGTTTGGTTATCGCTCTTTTTGGTCAACGTCCTTTTTTCACTTCGGCGACAGCCGTTGTCGATGGCTGAGAGTACCCGCCGGACATCGCCTCCATTAATCTTCGTCGGCACAGACCTCTGCGTAACCTTCGGCGTCCAACAACTCGTCCAAATCCGCGGGATCCGTTGGTGTCAGTTTGAAAAACCACCCATCCCCGTAAGGATCTTGATTTACGATTTCGGGCGAATCGACCAGCGCGTCATTCACAGCGCAGACTGTGCCGCCAACCGGTGCGTAAATGTCTGAGGCAGCTTTCACCGACTCAACCACTCCGGCCTCTTCTTGGGCTGCGACAGTCAGGCCTATTTCCGGCGCCTCAATGTAAACCACATCACCGAGGGCGTTTTGCGCATGATCGCTGATGCCGACGGTCACGGTGCCGTCTTCTTCCAGTCTCGCCCATTCGTGTGTGGCCGCGTACTTCAGCTCTGCTGGGATATCGCTCATGAAATGCTCACTCCTTCGTTTAACCGGACCAACCGGCCAACGGCCAGCACGCTCGATTACGCGGATCGATTCAGTATTTTCCGCGAAAACAATAATTTCGCCTAACAATTGTTAGGCCGTTAGTTGACCAGAATTTTACCCTTTCGAACGAAGGGCGGCTTTACCAATCGCGCCTTTTTTGCCGTACCACGGATTTCTACAGTGCAATCTTCGCTCGCACCCGCTGGTACTCGCACCAAGCCAATACTGCGCTGCAGGGTGGGTGAATAGGTCCCACTGGTGACCAGCCCCGGACCAGCATCGGTTTGAACCGCCTGATCGTGGCGCAGAATGCCTTTGTCCTCGAGCACGATGCCGGTAAGCCGATGGGATACCGCGTCACGTTCCTGTTGCAAAGCATGACGTCCAATAAAGGCGCGCTCGGCTGGCTCCCATGCCACGGTCCAGCCAATGTTGCTGACCAGCGGGGACTTGGATTCATCCATGTCCTGCCCATAAAGGTTTAACCCAGCCTCCAAGCGCAGAGTATCTCGGGCGCCCAAACCGGCGGGTTTAACACCTGCGTCCAGTAATTTGTGCCAAAGTTCGATGCCTTGCTCAGCGGGCAGCATCACCTCGACGCCGTCCTCGCCGGTGTAGCCGGTGCGACCAATCAACCAATCGCCATGACTGGCCGCATAAAAAGGCTTGATGTCCAATGACTCCAGATCGGTTGCCGCCAACAACTTGGCTATTGCCTTGGGACCCTGTATCGCCAACATAACTTGCGGTTTGTGTTCAATTCGCATGTTGACCATGGCCTGATTCTCAAACCAATCCAGCATTTTCTCTCGAGTTGAAGCGTTTACCACGCAGCGGAAACTCTTTGCCAACCGATACACAATCAGGTCATCCAAAATGCCGCCATGGGCGTTCAAGGCCGCGCCGTAAAGGGCTTGGTTCTCTTCCAGCACCGCCACGTCATTGGCGATAACTTTGCGCAAAAACGCCTCGGCGTCTGGGCCGTCGATATCGACGATTGTCATATGCGAAACATCAAACATGCCCGCATCGCTGCGCACGGCCGTATGCTCCTCGATTTGGGAACCGTAATTCACCGGCATCATCCAGCCAGCAAAATCGACCATCTTGCCGCCTGCGGCGAGGTGCGCATCAAAGAGTGGAGTTTTATCTGCCATGAATTGAACTGCCAATGTGACTGACCAAAACGCTCGCTCTGAGCGTTACCTTGCAAACCCGTATTGTAGCCTAAGGTAGCCCCTTGACCGCGAATAGAGTTCAGCGAAATCTTGCATGAGTTTCAGGCGGACAATTCATGCAGCCCGGTCGCCTCCTCAATGGCTTTGCGCTGTAGCCACTGCCGTCGACCGAACCAACCAACACCCAAATTTCGCACCCAGCCAATCCAAGGGTCATCGTTTCCGTAGAGTCGCTTGAGGCCGTCTAGGCTGCGCAACATGATCTCGGAACGCAGTAATCGTCGCCGCGCAAACTGATCCCAGAGACCGTTTTGAACCAGCTCTGTTCCCGGCGAGGCGATCTGCAACATTTCTCGTAAATCCTCAAAACCCAAATTAACCCCGAGTCCTGCAAGCGGGTGCACCACGCGCAACGCTTCGCCCAACAAAAAGACTCTCGAGTGGGGGTGGGCAGACTCGGCAAGCTGCTGGTTAAGTGGAAATGCCTGCCGGGGGCCCGCCTCCAGCGTTTGCCCCAAGCACCCTTCACTGGCTCGAAACAGTTCTTGGCAAAATTCGTCGTCAGACAAGGCGAGTCGCCGTTGTGCCTGAGACTCTGACTGGGACCAAACAATAGAGCACACGTGCGGATTGACGCTGGGCAACAGCGCCAGAGGGCCGTCGAGCAAAAATCGCTGCCAAGCGGTGTTGGCGTGATTCCGCTGGTTGCGCACCAAGGTAGTCAGCGCCATTTGGCCGGTTTGCCACTGCCGGACCGGTACCTTAAGGGCTCGCCGAACCCCGGAGTTGGCACCATCAGAGGCTATCAGCATATCCGCGTGAAGCTCGTCGACGCTCTCGCAATCGGCTAGCGCGACTCTCACCTCATCATTGTTGGCTAGAACGCCAGAGATGCTGCCAAAGACGACTTCCACATTAGGCTCAATGTCCAGTTGCTGCCACAGCAACTCTAGCAGGGGCGCCACCTCTACCAGCCAACCCAGTTCTGAGCGATTAACGCTGGCGGCATCAAAATCCAGACGGCTGGTGCCACGCTCCTCCCAAACCCGCATCTTTGCATAGGCGGCGGCTTGATCCGGCCAAGCGTTTACCGCGCTCAACAGTGCCGCAGAACTGGGAGACAGGGCTACGTTCCTGACGTCTATCCCGAACCCCGAGGGCCCGGGCAGAGGGCGTTGGCGGTCCACCAAGGTGACTCGATAACCGCGGCTAGCCAAGCTCAGCGCGGCGGTTGCACCCACGGGGCCACCACCGGCCACTATGATCTTTTGCGATTCGGCAGAGAAACTCAACTGACCGCCCGCCTAGCCTCTGCGCGCGCGAGTTCAGGTTTTTGGGCACCCGCCATTAGCGCCTCAATATCATTTGCGTCCTTCGCCAAATCACCGCTGAGCACCTGACATCTGTCCTTCTGAATCAGCACGGTGTCTTCAATACGTATGCCGATGCCCCGATATGCCTCTGGCACATCCAGAGTGGTCTCGTCTCGTGGTATGTATATGCCTGGTTCCACCGTGAGCACCATGCCAGGCAACAAATCTCGCCACGTATCCGCCAACCGATAATCACCCACGTCGTGAACGTCCAACCCAAGCCAATGAGATGTGCGGTGGGGACAAAAACGGGTATGGCTTTCATTGGCGATGAGTTCGCCGGTGTCGCCCTGCAGCACACCCAGATCAACCAACCCCTGCACCAAAACCTCGGTGGCTGCCTGATGCGGCTCGATAAAGGGCCGCCCCGGCAGACAGGCGCCAATGGCTGCTTCGTTAGCGGCCAGCACAACGTCATACAGCTGCCGTTGATGCTCGGTAAAACGCCCGCTTACCGGATAGGTTCGGCTAATGTCTGCGGCGTAATATTGGTATTCGCAGCCCGCATCAATCAGCACTAGATCGCCACAAAGCAGGCTCGAAGCGTTGGCGGCATAATGCAAGGTGCAAGCGTTCTCGCCGCTGGCGACGATGGTTGGGTAAGCTTCGAACTTGGCACCGTCGCGGCGGAAACTGTAAAGCAGTTCCGCTTCCACATCGCTTTCCTTGACGCCCGGACCAATGCGCTTTATCGCCTCGAGTTGGGCGTCAACACTGATTTGCGCTGCTCGTCTCATGATCTGCTGCTCTTGGGCGCTCTTGATCAACCTTTGCTCATGCAACAAGTGACCTAGGTCCACCACCCCACCGATGATCGGATCGTCCAGCGCTTCCTGCTGACCAAGTTCTTTCAGAAAAGCCAAAACCCGCAAGTCCCATTGGCGATGTTCGCCCATGCTCAAATAAACTTGGCTGCGCCCTTCGAGCATGCCCGGCAAAATGTCGTCCACGTCGGCAATGGGAAAACCGTCGTCCATCCCAAGGGCTTGGCAGCATGCATCCGGGCCCAGCATGGGACCATCCTGCCGCTCCAAAACTGGGTCGCGTTCACGGCAAAATAGAATGCTCTCGCCAAACTCTCTGCCCGGGATTAAAGCAAGCAGCGCATCGGGTTCACAAAACCCTGTCAGGTAATAAAAGTCACTGTTCTGCCGAAAGGGATAGTTGATATCGCGATTGCGCCGCTGTTCACGGGCACCGGGAATAACCGCCACGGAGCCCGGACGCATGGCGTCCAGCAGCCTGCGTCGGCGCCCAGCGAAGTCGCCACGCTGGAACCCTGTGCCGATCAATCCGCCGCCGCCACTTGCGCGTGGTCATCCATAAGGGCCAACACCAGCATGGTGCTGACACGAATGTACTCGTGGACCTCTGTCAGCGACGCCTCATGCTCTTCTTGCTCTCCTGGCTCAAAATCAGCCTCGCCGTAGTCCTCTGGATCCAATCCGGTGAGTGAAACAAGATCTTTGATAATTTCCTGAACATCGACTGGCAGTTCGTGTTGTTCAAAGTCTAGACCCGCTGCGAAACCGGCCAGAAATCCACCGCACCAATCCGCAATCGTCGCCACACGCTTAGCGATGGGCTCATCATCGTCCGCGATGAGTGGCTGAAACACCATGTTCTGGTCGTGAAGCTCATCCAAGGCGGCGTTCACAAACGCCCCCAAGGACTCTTGATCCGACAGAGCATCCACCCCCACCAAATCGACAAGCTCACTGAGAACGAATTCAGGCCGGCCATTCACAGCCATGCCACAAACCATGCCGTGGAGTTCTTCTGGTTCAATGGAAAACGCAGCCATTTCGGCTTGAATGCGAAGATCGGTCATACGGATTACTTCTTTGGCAGGCGGTGAATGTGGAGGGTGCAAACTATCTCGCACTGGGTAAGGAATTGCCAGTTACCCTGCGCATCCAGATATACCAAGCTTGGCCATTCGTTGCGAAACTGCACTCAGCGATTGAAATTTAGGCGCTAGCCGAGCAGCATGGCTCTTTGTAGCAAGCCGCTGACCCCTAACCTATGTCCGACATGAACCAAGCTTCGAATAAACCGATGGAAGAGATGGATACCCTAGAGCGCCGTGTAGGCGAGTTAATCGCCCTGACCGAGCAGCTTGCCCGGGAGAATAAAGCGCTGCGCAATCAGCAGGAGAACTGGTCTGTAGAACGGGCAAAGCTCATTGAGAAAAACGAGTTAGCAAAAAGCCGCGTGGAATCCATGATTGGCCGACTACGCACCTTAGAAAAAGACTAATCAGGTTAAGCAAGTCATGTCCAACCCCAGCACCCAAACGCTAACCGTGACGATCATGCAGAAAGAGTTTCAAATCTCCTGTCCTGCAGGTGAAGAGGATGCTCTGCGACGAGCCGCCCACCACTTGAACGAGCAAATGGAATCGATTCGGGCAGGTGGCAAGGTTGTCGGGCTAGATCGCATCGCCATCATGACCGCGCTGAACATGTCCAACGAGTTACTAAACGGACAGTCCAAGGTTCAGACCAGTCAGGACTACGCCCGGCTGCGTATCCGAGCCTTAAAAGACCGCGTCGAGGCAGCGATAGCCGACGGCAAACAGCTCAAGATCTAAGGCGCCTCATCACTGAGTCTCGACCCAAAGACGTCCAGTTTTTCGGCGGCAAACACCCTATGTCCTAGGACAAAAATCGCTATACTCGCGTTTCTCCTGGGATGTTAGCCAGTGGTCGCGTCCTTGAGCCGTTATAAAAACGTCAGGAGATCTTTCGCTAGTTCTGTGTGCTTACCCAATTTGATGGGCCGCCTTCGAGTTAGCTGAGGTCTCCGCCTTGAATCGAAACGGTTCAGGGCAAACCAACAGCGGCATTGCCGGGAGAACTCTTTATTTTCCGTCTATGACCCAGCGCACTGTGGGCCACTCACCTTCGGGTTCGGGACCTCGATATGAACTCGCCAAACCTCGACAAGCAGGCGATGCGGAAGAACTTTCGAAGCAGAAGAACTGCGCTCAGTCCGGACGTTAAAATTCGCGCCCACGCGCAAATTGCGGGACACCTCCTAAAATTTTTGGCTAATCGCCCATCTCTGCGGCATATTGCCGCTTACTTGGCATCACCGGATGAAGTGGATCTGCACCCCTGGATTGACATGGCCTGGGATGCCGGTATCCAGATTTACGCGCCGGTGCTATCGGCAATACCGGGGCATATGGCCTTTTACGCCTATAATCCCAGTACAGTACTGCGTCAGGGCCGATTTAAGTTACGCGAGCCAGCCGTGGGTTCTTCAGACAACCCAGTCGATCCTTCGAACCTAGATTTTGCCCTGTTGCCCTTGCTTGCCTTCGACGCTCACGGACATCGATTGGGGATGGGTGGCGGCTACTACGACCGTTACTTTGCACAAGCAAACCAGCGACCAATGATCATCGGCGTCGGCTACGATGTGCAGCAGGCCGAAGATACCCTGCCTACAGAACCTTGGGACGTGCATCTCGACGGTGTCGTGACGGAGACTGGCTTTCACCTGTTCCATGCTTAACTAAGACGAGCGAGCGCTATGAGCATTCATCCAATCATCAAGATGGGTCATCCCACTCTGCGGCAGGTTGCAAAGCCTGTGGCTCCCGCCGATATCGACACCCCGGAAATGAACGCCTTGATCGCGGACATGATCGAAACCTTGCACGACGCAGGTGGTATTGGCTTGGCCGCGCCGCAGATCAATCAACCGCTGCAACTTGCCATCATCGAAGTCTCCGGCGGTCCCAGCCGTTATGGAGAGATTGAACCCATACCGCTGACGGTATTTTTCAATCCGGTGTTGACCGTTCTCAACCCAGAAGAAGCCGGTTATTGGGAAGGTTGTTTGTCAGTGCCGGGCTTACGCGGCTTCGTCTATCGCCCCCAACACGTGCGCGTGGATTACATGGACGCGCTGGGCAGCGCTGCAACGTTGGAACTAAAGGGTTTTTTGGCCACCGTCGTCCAACACGAATTCGATCATTTGGCGGGCAAGCTTTATGTAGACCACATTCGTGACATGACCCAACTGGTGTTCGAGGATGAGTGGCTTACCCATCAACAGGAAGAAAACCGCGCCTGACCGAACCCTCGGGCGTTATCGCAGGAACAACTCGTAGGCGGGGTTGTTTTCCTCTGACCAAAAGCGATAACCAATGCGCTGCAAATAGTCCTGCAGGCTTTTCTTTTCTTTGGCACTGGCATCAAAGCCCACCAAGACGCGCCCCCACGCAGAACCGTGGTTACGGTAGTGGAACAGCGAAATATTCCAGTCAGAACCCAGGCCAGACAGGAACTGCAGCAGCGCCCCGGGGCGTTCGGGAAATTCAAAACGGTATAACATCTCGGTTCCCGGGTTGCGCCGATGACCCCCCACCATATGACGTAGGTGGACCTTAGCCGCTTCGTTTTCGGTCATGTCGAATACCTGATAGCCTTTTCCTTGCAGCTGGGCCACCAGTTCAAGGCGATCTTCTTTGGACTTCACGCCAATGCCGACGTAGATGTGCGCTTGCTCTGCATCCGCACAGCGGTAGTTAAACTCTGTGATGGCGCGCTTACCCAAGGCCCGGCAGAACTTCAAAAAGCTGCCCTTGGCTTCGTCGATGGTCACCGCAAGAATTGCTTCCCTCGCCTCACCCACTTCGGCCCGCTCGGAAATATGCCTGAGCCGATCGAAGTTCACGTTGGCACCGCTGACGATGGACACCACATGAGACATGCCAGGATTAGACGCCAGATAGCGCTTCATGCCGGCGATGGCCAAGGCGCCGGCTGGCTCAGCCACACAGCGGGTGTCCTCAAACACGTCCTTTATGGCCGCACAGATTTCATCCACATTCACCACCACCACGTCATCCACATAGCGTTTGGCGACTTTGAAGGTCTCTTTGCCAATTTGCGCTACGCTGACGCCATCGGCGAATAAATCCAGCTTCTCGATGGGCAAACTGACTCGACGACCGGCTTTTATAGCCGCGTCCAAACAGTTCGACCCCTCCACTTCCACGCCGATGATTTTGGTTTTCGGCTGCAGGTACTTCACGTAGGCGGCAACCCCCGCCAGCAGACCACCGCCGCCCACCGGCACAAAAATAGCGTCCAAGGGTTCGCTATGCTGGTTGACGATTTCCATGCCAATGGTGCCTTGCCCGGCAATTACATCCACGTCGTCGTACGGCGGGACATAGACCAAGTGCTCGGCCTTACACAGCTGTTTTGCGTGTTCGGCAGCTTCGTTGTAGTTGTCGCCAAACAAAACAACCTTGGCCCCACGATCTCGCACGGCATTCACTTTTATGCTCGGCGTGTTTTTCCCCATGACGATGGTGGCGCGAATGCCAAGCTTTTGCGCCGAAATAGCAACGCCTTGAGCGTGGTTCCCCGCCGAGGCAGCAATGACGCCCGCCTGCTTTTGTTCTTGGTTTAGCTGAGCCATTTTGTTGTAGGCTCCGCGCAGTTTAAAACTGTATACCGACTGCATGTCTTCTCGTTTCAGGCTGACCTGTACGCCGAGACGACGGCTTAGCAGCGGCGCCGGCGATAACGGACTCTCTATCGCTAGGTCATAAACTCTTGAACCAAGAATTTTTTTTACATAACTTTCCAACATGCGAACAATTTCTCAGTGATTACTTAAACTACCGGTTCTCGTATCCAACGCTAGTGAGGCGCATTATCAGCCATTCCAAAGACGATCTAAAACAACAGGCCGCCCAAGCGGCTGTTTCCTACATTGCGCCCAAACTCGACAGCAAAAGCATAGTCGGCGTGGGTACCGGATCCACCGCTAACTGCTTCATTGACGAACTGGCCAACATCAAGCACACCTTCGACGCAGCGGTTGCGTCCAGCGAGGAAACCCACAAACGTCTCCTTGCCCACGGCATCAGCGTTCTGGATCTCAATGCCGCACCACGTTTAGACGTCTACGTCGATGGCGCGGATGAAATCGATCAGGCCTGCAACATGATCAAGGGTGGGGGTGCCGCCCTAACCCGAGAAAAAATCGTCGCAGCTGCCGCTGACGAGTTCGTTTGTATTGCCGACAACAGCAAGTTAGTGAGCTGTCTAGGCACTTTTCCCTTACCCATCGAAGTGATTCCCATGGCCAGAGGCTTGGTTGCAAGAGCCTTGGTAGCCCTTGGTGGCAATCCTATCTGGCGCGAGGGCGTCATCACCGACAACGGCAACATTATTTTGGATGTTCATGGCCTGACCATCGATCAACCGTTAGAACTCGAGGCGCGCATTAATAACGTTGCAGGCGTCGTTTGCAACGGTATTTTCGCCCAACAAGCAGCCGATGTCGCGTTCTTGGCAGGCGAAAGCGGCCTTATAACGGTAAAACCTTAGGACATAAGAACCCAGTCGCAGCAGTCTCGGAATTGCAGGGCCGGTGGGTGGCGCCGGGCTGCGCGGTACTCAGCTCAATGGGTGCAGCCGAACCGGCAACTGGGAATACCCTCGCACGAAGTTAGAGCGAACGCGCACCGGATCGCCAACAAGCTCAACTGCGTGAAAACGCTGCAGTATTTCTTCCCACAGGACTTTCAGCTGCATCTCGGCAAGGCGGTTACCCATACAACGGTGAATTCCAAAGCCAAAGGACAGGTGATAGCGCGCGTTGGGACGATCAATGATAAAGGCCTCAGGATGATCAATGGCGCTGTCATCGCGGTTGCCCGACAGATACCACATGACGACTTTATCGCCTTTCTTGATTTGCTTGCCGCCAAGTTCGGTATCTACCATGGCAGTACGGCGCATATGCGACAGCGGGGTTTGCCAGCGGATAATCTCCGAGACCATGCTGGGGATAAGCGCTGGGTTGTCCCGCAACTTCTGGTATTCAACGGGGTTTTGGTTCAGCGCCAACACACCACCAGATATCGAGTTACGGGTGGTGTCGTTACCGCCAATGACCAACAACATCAAATTACCCAAAAATTCCATGGGTTTGTGGATGATGTTCTTGGTGCTTTCGCCATGAACGAGCATGGAAATCAGATCGAATTTCAGCGGCTGATTTTCCCGCTCTCGCCACAGTCGGGTGAAGTACGCCAAACACTCGCCCATTTCACGACGCCGCACTTCCTCGGTCCCCCCATCAGATCCGGTAAGTTCCGGTGTGGCAATGGCGACATCAGACCAATGCGTGAGCTTACGGCGATCTTCAAAGGGAAAATCAAAAAGAGTCGCCAACATCTGCGTGGTGAGCTCAATGGAAACCTTGTCCACCCAATTGAAGGTCTCGCCCACAGGCAGACCATCGAGAATGGCCTGAACCCGACTGCGAATCAGCGGCTCCAGCTCGGCCAGATTTTTTGGCGCTACCACGTTTTGCACGGCCTTGCGCTGCTCGTCATGCACCGGAGGATCCGATTGAATGAAATTCACAAAGGCAAAATCTTCCGGCTGATCCCCGAGCAGTACTGTCGGCTCGCTGGAAAAAATGTCGTGTCTGCGATCTACGTATTGAATGTCGGCAAATCGGGTGACCGACCAAAACGAACCGAAGGGGCTGTCCGCCAAATAATGAACCGGATCTTCTTGCCGCAGGCGGCGAAAGAAGTCCTCTTGGAGATCGTATTGATAAAGACTTGGATCAGACATGTCGATCTGTTCCAAGGGGACGTTTGCCGCACCCAACTGCGCTTGGTACGACAATCCCTCGTTTGACCGCGCTACTTGTTCTGCCATATCCCACCCTCCCAAGTGACCAAGGTCTTTCAAGCCAGAAATACCACCCAAGCAGACAATAGGACAGTACATTTCCGGGTCTTCGCCAAAGGTCACCGCCTAACCCATGATTTTCACGGACTGGTTCGCGTTTTTTGATACGGTCTCAACAACCGCGTCCAGAGTTTGCCCTAGAATTGACCGCCGCAATTAAATTCGGAGACCGTCCATGCGCTGCCACGAAATCGATTACGAAGTTTTGGGCGATTCCATGCAGGTGGTGGAGATAGAGCTAGATCCCGGGGAAACCGTCATCGCAGAAGCCGGCGCGATGACCTACATGGAAGACGGGATTAACTTTGAGACGAAGATGGGCGATGGCTCAGATGCCGACGAAGGCGTTATAGGCAAGCTCTTCGGCGCAGGCAAGCGCATGATCATGGGCGAATCGCTGTTTACCACGCATTTTCGCAATACCGGCAGCACTAAGCGCCGGGTGGCCTTTGCCGCCCCATATCCCGGTGACATCATTCCGGTAAATATGGCCACAATTGGGGAGCAACTCATTTGCCAAAAAGACGCGTTTTTATGCGCGGCCTTGGGCACCAAATTGGATATTGCGTTGAATCGAAAACTTGGCGCAGGACTGTTCGGGGGCGAAGGTTTCATCCTGCAGCGCTTGGAGGGCGACGGCATGGCCTTTATACAAGCCGGTGGCACCATCATCAAAAAACAACTGAACAACGAGACGCTTCGGGTCGATACCGGCTGTTTGGTCGCTTTTACGCCCACTATTGATTACGACATTGAACGAGCAGGCGGTTTGAAGTCCATGGTATTCGGCGGGGAAGGCCTTTTTCTTACCACGTTGCGCGGCACTGGCACGGTTTGGCTGCAAAGCCTGCCCTTTTCTCGTATGGCCGACCGCATTTTGACCGCAGCACCTCAAGGAGGAGGCAAAGACAAGGACGAGGGTTCCGTTTTAGGCGGCCTTGGCCGGTTGTTAGACGGCGACAACCGCTAGCTGTCGAGGACCGCAGCAGACCTACGCAGACTGGCCGTCCGCCAGCGGCAGCAGTTTGTCTGGATTAAGAATCTGATCCGGATCGAACAATTCTTTTAAACCACGCATCAGCGCGATCTCATCATCGCTGCGGCTGTAGCCCAAGAAGTCCCGCTTGAGCAGGCCCACGCCGTGTTCGGCAGAGATGCTGCCTCGCCGAGCCTGAACCAACTCAAAAATTTTCGGACTCATGGCGTGACCAAGGTGGAAAAATTCCTCCACGGACATGGTCTCTGGCCGCAGGATGTTCAGGTGCAGATTGCCGTCCCCAATGTGCCCATACCAGCAGACCTCAAAGTCCGGATAACCCTCGTTGACGTAGCGGTCCACATCGGCAAGGAACGCCGGCACTTCACTGATACGCACGGACAAATCATTTTTATATGGCGTATGCGGCGCCAAGCTCTCGGAAATGCCTTCTCGCAGCTGCCAAAGCGCTGCCGCTTGGGCTTGAGACTGACTGATCACTCCATCTACCAACCAGTTAGCTTCCATGCAGTGCGCAAACGCTTCCTCTGCTTTCGGCAGATCCGATTCGTCAAATTCCAGCAAGGCATAGTTGTCCACGCGGCTCGCCAACGGGTCTGGCAGTTGCCGATGAGCCTGAACTTTTTGCAGAGCCAAATCTGAGAAAAACTCAAAAGCCGATAGGGTGAGCTTGTCGCCAAAGGCATGCAGAATATTCAGCAGGTCAGTGATCTGGGGAACCCCAACAACCATCACAACCTGAGGCTGAGGCTCAGGCGCCAGATGCATATCCAGCTCACCGATTAAGCCCAAGGTGCCTTCGGAACCAATCATCAAATGCCGAAAATCGTAGCCGGTGGCGTTTTTTATGAGTCCGGCGTTGCAATCCAGCAGCGCCCCGGTTCCCGTCACTACTTTCATGCCGGCAACCCAGTCCCGAGTCAAGCCATAGCGAATCACTTTGATTCCGCCTGCATTGGTCGCAACATTGCCGCCGATTTGGGAAGAGCCAGAAGAGGCGAAATCCACGGGATAAAACAGCCCTTGTTCTTGCGCAAACGAATGCAGGTTGGCGGTAATCAATCCGGGCTGACAGGTGACGATGCGATCTTTGGCGGAAAAATCCAGAATCTTGTTCATGCGGTCAAACGACGCCACGACCTCACCCTGACTGGCCACGGCGCCGCCAGACAAACCCGTGCGGCCACCGGAAGGTACCAGTTTGGTACCGCTGCCTCGGGCATAGGCCACGAGGTCTTGGAGTTGTTCTATGCTCTCAGGAAAGACCACCGCACTGGGCGCCACCACAAACCCGTTGGTCCAATCCTTTCCCCAAATCTGCAGGCTCTCTGCATCTTCCTTTATCTGCTTGGGTGCCAATACATCAGCCAGCATGGACTTCTCCCTGAAATTTCTCCCAATCGCAGGCGACATCTAACCATTCCCATATGGCGGCCTGGATTTCTGGCACCTCGTTGACTAGGTGGTGTCTGGCCGGGGGCACAATATGCACAACCCCTTGGGGAAAAAGCCGTTCGATCACCGGCAGGTTGTGCCGATAACTGACCGTTCTATCGCCGTAGCCATGTATTACCTTGGGTGAGAGCACCGAAGGCGCCCCTGCCTCGAACTGGTGGAACCAATTGACCATGGCGTTCACCCACGCCACCGGCAGGGTTTTTGCCTGCAGCGGGTCTTGGGTAAGCAGGGTCACAAATTCTGGATTGTCGATGTTCGTTGAAACATCTCGAGGCCGATGCTCTACGGTGCGTTTGGCAAGTTCAAACACCCAGCGCATGGCAACCCAAGCGTAAGGGCGGACTAGGGGCGCCAGCAGCACCATTTCTCCCGTAGGCTTGGAATCTAGGGCTAGACGTTGTTGCTGCCAATACTCCATGGTTAGCGCACCGCCCATACTTTGGCCAAACCAGTGCAGGGGCAGGTCGCCGCATAGCCGCTGGACAAATTTATGGGCCACCTCCAACACTTGAATGTAGCGCTGAAAATCGCTGATGGTGGCCTGGGGACCAGTCGACAGCCCGTGACCAATTTGGTCGAAGCCAAAGACCGCTATGTTGCGATCAAGCAATTGACCGATCAGATGACCGTAAAGGCCCATATGGTCATAGTAACCGTGACACAGCAACGCCCAAGCCACCGGTTTATCGCCGGATGGGGTAAAAGTCTGCATAAAAATGCGCTCTTCACCAACGCTGGCCAAACCGTATGAACGCGACGCACCAATGTTTGCAAAATCCAAGCTGTAATAGGCGTTGTACTCTTCAAACAGCGCTGCATCCAACTGGCACCACGTTCCGTCATCCACGGGGGGCGCGGCCAAGCTGTGAATCAAGGCAGCATCGTCGAAGGCGCTCTGGCCTCGCTTGGCAAGTTCCACCAAGAGTCGGCTCTAGGCGATTTGCGGGGCGAGATCCCCGGCTGCGTATTGCATGAACATCGACTCAAGGGACTTGGCTTGAATCTTGTCTGCGTGGCCTGCCGTACCAAACGCGCGATAACGGGCAACTACAACATCCTTCATCGCCTGCTGAGACACGGCTAGGTACTTTCGCGGATCGAATTCCGCCGGATTAGCGGCAAGGAACTTGCGGATAGACGCGGTCGAGGCCAAGCGCAGATCTGTATCGATATTTACCTTTCGCACACCATGTTTAATGCCTTGCTGAATTTCTTCTACCGGTACGCCATAGGTTTCAGGAATCTCACCACCATGCGCGTTGATCTCCTGCAGCAGTTCTTGAGGCACTGAGGAGCTGCCGTGCATAACTAGGTGGGTGTTCGGCAAGCGTTGATGAATCGCCTTGATGCGCTCGATGGCCAAAATATCCCCCGAGGGCGGGCGACTGAACTTGTATGCACCGTGCGAGGTACCAATGGCTATTGCTAAAGCATCCACTTCGGTCTTGGCGACAAAGTCAGCCGCTTCTTCCGGGTCTGTAAGCAACTGATCCATGTTCAATACGCCCTCTGCGCCGACGCCGTCTTCTTCGCCTGCGGTACCGGTCTCCAAAGAACCAAGGCATCCAAGTTCACCCTCAACGGACACGCCACAGGCGTGAGCCATATCGACCACCCGGCGGGTTACGTCCACGTTGTACTCGTAGTCTGCCGGTGTCTTTTGATCTTCCAGTAACGAGCCGTCCATCATCACAGAGGTAAAACCCATCTGCATGGAACGCTGGCAAACATCTGCCGAGGCGCCATGATCTTGATGCATCACCACCGGAATGTGCGGGAATTCCTCAACCGCCGCCAGCATCAGGTGACGAAGAAAATTCGGCCCTGCGTACTTTCGTGCGCCCGCCGACGCTTGGACGATAACCGGGCTATTTGTTTCGTCCGCACCCTCCATGATGGCGCGCATTTGTTCCAGGTTATTGACGTTAAACGCCGGAACACCGTAATCATTCTCTGCCGCGTGATCCAAAAGCTGGCGCATGCTAATCAGTGCCATGATTGTTCTCCGATAAAATTAACTGTTAACGCCCTATTCCGGGTGCCGCTCTGATGCCCTACCCCGCACTTCGGGCGCCCAGCGCGGCCACTGCCGGTAGGGTTTTACCTTCCACTAACTCCAAAAAAGCACCGCCGCCCGTCGAGATGTAAGAGATGCCTTGCTCTAGGCCGTATGTTTCGACTGCTGCCAGGGTGTCGCCTCCACCGGCAATCGAAAACGCCGAACTCGTTGCGATGGCTTCGCCAATCACTCTGGTGCCTTGACCGAACTGAGCAAATTCGAATACGCCAACGGGACCATTCCAAAGAATGGTTTTGGCGTCCATCAAGTTCTCTGCCCAGGCTCGGGCGGTAATTGGCCCAATATCCAAAATCATATCGTCGCTGCACACCTCGTCTATGGCCTTTACCACGCCAGCAGCTTGTGCCGAAAAACTCTTGGCTACCACCACATCAACGGGAATGGGAATATCCACCTGTTCAGCGATGCCTCGGGCAGTGTCCAGCAGATCCTTTTCGTACAGGGAACTTCCTACCTCATAACCTGCGGCAGCAATAAAGGTATTTGCAATACCGCCGCCGACAATAATGCTGTCGGCAATATTTGCCAATAACCCCAGCACCTCTAACTTTGTCGACACCTTAGCACCACCGATAATTGCCACCATGGGTTTGGCCGGTTGCGCCAGCGCCTGCTGAAACGCCTTCAGCTCCGCGTCCAGCAATAAACCTGCGCAGGCTTCCGGCGCATGCTGGACGATGCCGTGAGTGGACGCCTGGGCGCGATGGGCAGTACCAAAGGCATCCATAACAAAGACATCGCATGCTGCCGCCATTCGCTTGGCCAGCTCATTATCGTCCGCTTTTTCTCCAGACAAAAATCGTACATTTTCCAGCAAGGCGACCTGGCCGCTTTGCACGGTATCGCATTGTTCCAGCTCTGGGATAAGCTGCACCGGTTTGCCCAGCAACTCACCTAGGCTCGCGGCAACCGGCGCAAGGGAGTAGGCATCATCGAATTCACCTTCTACCGGACGCCCTAAGTGGGACATGACCACAACGCTGGCCCCTTGGTCTAAGGCCGCTTGGATGGTCGGCAGCGATGCACGAATCCTCGTATCACTGGTCACTCTCCCCTCGCTAAGTGGCACATTGAGGTCGGCGCGAATGAGCACTCGCTTACCGCTCAAGTGCAGCTCGGACATGGCTTTAATGGGCGGGAGATTCATGGTTGTTGGTGATCCTGCTGTGTCGATGTCTGAGGTGTTAGTCTTCGAGTCTTTCGGTTGTTAGGAGCAGCGAGAACAATCGTTCCGATATTCTTCGCCCATTAACCGCCCAATACCGCTTGCGCTTTCGCCACTACCTGTTCAGCGCTAATACCCATTTCCTGCAAGGCTTGGGCACCGGGAGCTGAAAGCCCGAACCGATCAACCCCGACCACAGCACCATCCAAACCGACGTATTTAAACCACGTGTCGGGATGGCCCGCTTCAACGGCTACCCGAGCGCGAATCGCGCGGGGCAACACCGCTTCGCGATAAGCCGGGTCTTGGCCAGCGAACACTTCCACACATGGCATGGAGACCACGCGCGCCGCCACACCTTGAGTTGCCAAGGTTGCTGCTGCCTCGAGGGTTAGCGCCACTTCGGATCCGGTGGCAATCAAAATAACTTGCGGTTCGGACTCTGGCTCGTGCAGAACATACCCACCCTTTTCTATATTGGCGAAAGCCTCCTCGGATCGAGCTTGAGCCGCTGTCTTTTGTCGCGTGAACACCAAGGCCGTGGGCGTGCTGGCACTTGCAACCGCTGCCTTCCAAGCGAAAGCAGTCTCAACCGTATCGCAGGGGCGCCACGTGGCCAGATTGGGCGTGGTGCGCAAATTCGCCAGCTGTTCTACCGGCTGATGAGTCGGACCGTCTTCCCCAACGGCTACAGAATCGTGGGTGTAAACAAAGATGTTTGGCACCTGCATGAGGGCAGCCAAGCGCACCGCATTACGTGCGTACTCCATAAAGATCAGGAAGGTCCCAGTAAACGGGCGGTACCCGCCGTGAAGCTGGATACCATTGCTGATCGCCGTCATGCCGAACTCCCGAACCCCGTAGCTCATGTACTGGTCGTCTCGGGCATCGCTCCAGCGGGTATTGTTGGAGCCGGTTAAATCCGCAGAACCGCCAAAAAGCTCAGGCACACCTTGCGCTACGGCGCCAATGGCAGCCTGAGAGGACTTTCGGGTTTCAAGATCCACAGGGTTGGCTTGCTGGGCTTCGGCAAAGGCATCGATCCCTTCTTGCCAGTTTGCCGGTAGCTCGCCGCTCATACGACGACCAAATTCTGTTGCCTCGGCTGGGTTCGCTGCGCTATAGGCCTGCATTTGTGCTTCCCAGGCCTGCTGGGCTTCGGCACCGGCTTCGCGCTGATCCCATGCCGCTGCGATGTCGCCGGGTATTTCCCACTCTGGAGCGGTCCAGCCCAGTTCACTCTTCGTTAACGCAATTTCTTCCTGACCCAATGCCGCACCGTGGACGCCAGCGGTTCCCCGTTTGTTTGGTGAACCAAATCCGATCACGGTCTTACAGCATACTAGGGTAGGGCGGCCGTCGGTTTGAGTGGCTGTCGTCAGAGCCTTGGAAATCTCTTCTGCGTCATGACCATCAACGTTGCGAATTACGCGCCAGCCATAGGCTTCAAACCGCGCTGGTACATCTTCGCTAAACCACTCACCCACCTCTCCATCAATAGAAATGCCGTTGTCGTCGTATAGGCAGATAAGCTTGGACAGGCCCAGGGTTCCAGCTAACGAAGCGGCTTCATGCGAAACACCTTCCATTAAGCACCCGTCACCGGCAATCACCCACGTGCGGTGATCAACGATTGTGTGGTCACTGGTGTTGAACTCAAACGCGAGTTTCTGCTCGGCCAAAGCCATGCCAACCGCCATGGCAAACCCTTGCCCCAAAGGCCCCGTGGTGGTTTCAACGCCCGGGCACTCGCCGTATTCTGGGTGACCTGCCGTTTTCGCGTGCAGTTGCCGAAAGTCCTTTAAATCCTGCAAGCTCACGTCATAACCCGTCAGGTGAAGAAGCGCGTAGATCAACATGGAGCCATGACCATTCGAGAGTACAAAACGATCTCGATCAGACCATTTAGGGTCACCGGGATTATGTTTGAGAAAATCCCGCCAAAGCACCTCCGCCACATCGGCCAAGCCCATAGGGGCACCTGGGTGACCACTACTGGCTGCTTGTACAGCGTCCATTGCCAGCACTCGAATAGCGTTGGCGAGTTCAAATCGTGAGGGCATAAATCTTCTCTTAGGGGCGAAAGCCCTATTGTCCTTGTTTTGCGGCCCCGGCTGCAAACTTTCTGGCGCTAAAATCGGAATTAACTGGGCAGTCGGCCCTAAATTTCCGGCACTTAACCTAAAAGTCGTTATGAAGTAACATGCGCCGCCTGAACCGCGCAGGCTGCAGTTGCTTTTCATTCATCTGCGCTCTAAGCCCCGCTTGATTCACAGTCATCTATCTATCCATCGAAACCGAATAATCAGGAGTTTCCATGCCAAGCCAGACTTTATTTACCTCCGAATCCGTCTCGGAAGGTCATCCCGATAAAGTTGCGGATCAAGTATCCGACGCAGTTGTTGACGCCATGCTCGCTCAGGATCCGGAATCTCGCGTAGCCTGCGAAACCATGATCAAAACTGGCATTGTGATGCTAGCCGGCGAAATCCGAAGCGAAGCAGTAGTCGACTTTGACAAACTGGCCAGAAGCGTTATTGCGCGCATTGGCTATGATGGCCCTGAAGTAGGGTTTGACCCCGAAGCCTGCACTGTGGTGAACGCGTTGGGCCAGCAGAGTCAGGACATTGCCATCGGCGTGGACGAATCAGCAAATCATGAGCAAGGTGCTGGCGATCAGGGTCTTATGTTCGGCTACGCGTCAAACGAAACCGATGTACTCATGCCAGCCCCCATCGTTTATTCCCACCGGCTAGTCGAGCAGCAGGCCAAGGCCCGGCGCAGCAGCCTGTCGTTTTTGCGTCCGGACGCGAAAAGCCAGCTGACCTTCCGCTATGACGAAACTGGTAAGCCAATGGGAATCGATGCCGTAGTCCTGTCAACCCAGCACTCACCCGAGGTGGATCAAGCCACTCTACGCGAGGCGGTAATGGAAGAAATTATCAAACCCGTGCTGCCTCAAAACTGGGTATCCAAGGACACCCAGTTTCACATCAACCCCACTGGCCAATTCATCATTGGCGGCCCCGTTGGGGATTGCGGCCTGACCGGGCGCAAGATCATCGTGGACACCTACGGCGGCATGGCTCGCCATGGCGGTGGCGCATTCTCGGGCAAGGACCCCTCCAAGGTGGATCGATCTGCCGCCTATGCAGGCCGGTACGTGGCGAAAAACATCGTCTCTGCTGGTTTGGCCGAGCGCTGCGAAATTCAGGTCAGTTACGCCATTGGCGTCGCTGAACCCACGTCGATCAGTGTCGAGACCTACGGCACGGGCAAATTGGCAGACAACGAAATTGTTCAACTTGTGCGTGAACACTTTGATTTGAGGCCAAAGGGCTTAATCGCGATGCTTAATCTAAAGCGCCCCATATACGAGCAAACTGCCGCCTATGGTCACTTCGGCCGTATTGGCGACGACTTCACTTGGGAGCGCACAGACAAAGCGGACGCGCTGGCAGAAGCCATCGCTTAATCACAGGACTCGCAACGATGAGTTCTTTTAAGGCTCATCATGGCTGCAAAGCAAGACAGCAACAATTCTGAGACCCGAAGCTGCCTGAGTTTCGAGTTCTTTCCGCCCAAGACCGAAGAGGCGATGGATCGACTCGTCACGGGGCCGGCGACGAAACTGGCGGAATTCAGCCCAGATTTCGTCTCCGTAACCTATGGCGCCGGCGGAACAACCCGGGATGGTACGCCATCCTTGGTTGGCAAGCTTATGGATGCCGGGCTTACTTGCGTACCTCATCTGTCTTTTGGCGGCAGCACGCCGGAAGATCTCAACGCCCTAGTCGACCATTACAAATCTCTGGGCATCAAGCAGCTGCTGTGTCTGCGGGGGGACAATCCCGCCGAGGGTACCGAGCAGCACATCTACGCCAAAGACTTAGTCCAGCACATTAAAGAACGTTACCGGGAGGATTTTGAGTTGGTCGTCGCCGCCTACCCGGAAGTTCACCCGGACTCCAAGACCGCTGACGATGACATGGCTTACTTCGCCGAAAAAGTCCGAGCAGGAGCCAGCTCAGCCATTACCCAGTACTTCTATTCCGCGGACGCTTACGGCTTTTTTTTGCAAGGCTGTGAAAAGGCCGGGGTATCCATTCCCATCCACGTTGGTGTCATGCCAATCACCAATATTGAATCTCTTGAGCGCTTCAGCGCCAAGGCGGGAGCAGACATTCCGCGCTGGCTGTCCAAATCCATGGCAAATTACGCTGAGCAAGAAAAAGACCTCATTGCCTTTGGTGTCGACGTGGTAACCAATCTTTGCGAGAAACTGCTGCAAATGGGTGCGCCTGGGCTACACTTCTACACGCTAAACCGATGGGGAGCGAGTAGCCAAATATGTCGCAATCTAGGCTTTCTCGACACATAACTTGTCACGTCTGAGTCGTTTTTTCGTACCCGGCGAACATGCTCGGGGGCAGGTGCTGCAGCTTGACGCGGATCGCTCGAACTACGCATGCAAGGCTCTGCGCCTGACCACTGGCGACACGTTGGACATCTTCAATGGGGCCGGTGGTCTGTATCGATGCGAACTCGTTGAGGCTCATCAGCGCCGAGCAAAAATCCAAGTGAAGGAGTCCTTGCCGGTAGCCCCGCTCTCTGGGCTGGCTCCGTCAGTGGCCATCAGTTTGCTGAAAGGCCAGGCGATGGATCGAGCCATTCAACAAGCCACCGAATTGGGCGCCAAAGAAATTTGGTTACTCCAAGCCCAGCGCAGCAACGTCTCCCTGAAAGATGAGCGTTTGTCGCAAAAGCTCGAGCACTGGCGTCGAACCATAGCCGCAGCCTGTGAACAATGCGGCCAGCTTTGGATGCCCGCGCTGCACAAGCCCATCTCCCTTTCACAGAGTTTGGAACTGCTCTCGGCCAACCTAGACGGCGTTGTGTTTGACCTGGATGGTGAAGCCCTACCGACAACGATGGAGCCGAAGCGTCGCTTGATTTTCATCGGCCCAGAAGGTGGTTGGAGCGACGAGGAGCGGGCAAGCTTCCAGCAGCGGCAACTGACGGCCTATCGACTGGGTCCCACAGTGCTCAGGGCAGAGACCATGCCAGCCGTGGCACTGGCCTTGATTCAGCAGGCCCAGCACTGGGCTTAAACCCTAGCGATCGAGCAGCTTACCGGCAATGCGAGCCACGTGTTCCAGCTCTGCCCGAAGTTCTTGATGCTCCGGTGTCTTGTCCAACCGGTCAAGCGTATCCGCGACAAGAGCCGGAATTGCCTCCAGCACCGCTGCGAGCTGGGGGTTAATGGCCGCCCACGAACCCGAAAAATTGTCTTCCTCCTCGCCCCTGTCCAGCATCGCAAAGCTGCCGCCTGAGGCCAAAACGTCCGCTCGTTCTATGACCCGCTCGTAAGCCGCATCGTCGATTTGCGAGGGTTGTGCGGAACCGGCCTGAGGCAACGACAAGGTCTCCAACAAGGCCAGCGCCGCCCGCGAGACACTGCGATGATCCTGATTGACCTTGAGGGTTCCGTCCACCAAGCGGTCTAGCATGTTCATCAAAGACTCGCTGATTTCCTTAGCATCATCCCAAGCAAGCGCTCGGGCCGCGTTATGAATCTGCGCAAAACCTTCGCGCACATCAACCGGTGCCGGTATGTCTGCCGCTGTCTCTCGCTGCCAAGCATCCAAAGCCTTTGCCAGCGCTCTCAGCGCTTCGAACCAGCTAGACTCGTTGGGCGAGGCGCTCCCCAACGTGGCTAAATCCACTCTAATTTCAGGAAGCATCGGGACTAGCAGCGCCTCGGCCAAGATCTGCCCGCTGGCGTTCATCGTGACGCCACTGTCTAGCTGCTTAAGAACCTTACCCAAATCGCGCAGCAGCCCGAACGACCGGTTCGTCAGCCTAAGCTGCCCATTTTGCTGTGCCAGCAACCAGTGTCGAATCAGCTCCCATTGATTGGGCGCGGCGGTTAACTCTGCCATCTGGCGCACCGCGCTCTCAATCAAGTCAAAGCCCTCGCGACGACCTTGGTCAACAATGATCGACAGCAACCCCCGTTCATACTCCTGTCTCAAGCGTCTTATCTCTTGGGCTGTCTCTTGGACTGGGGTGGGTGAGGGCATGGCAGCTTGGTCTCGCTGTATCGTGAATCGTTGGACAACTGCAGGCTTCCGCAGCTAGAGCATCATACCCGTCTGACGTCTTGGCTCCAGATCAACAAACACCTGCCTCAAACGAACTGGTCTAATCCATTTGCTTCGTTGGCCCAACAGTCGGTACCGTAGTGCCTTTCCTTTCCGCGGAACCCGACATGACCAAAATCGCTTTCCTTATGGATCCCATCGAATCCCTTGCGATCAAGAAAGACTCCACTCTGGCCATGATTCGCGCAGCACAACTGCGTGGTCTTGAGGTGTTTTATTTACGCCAAGAGGACTTGATGATTAGCGGCGCTAGCGTTCAAGCCAGCTTACGCAAGCTGGTCCTGAACAAGGCTTTCGCAGAAAAGTTGGACCCTGCGACGGTCAACCACGGAGCAAGCCCGTGGTACGAGCTTGGGGATGCCCAGCACAGACCCATTGCTGATATGGATATTGTCATGATGCGGAAGGATCCGCCCTTCGACATGGAATACATCTACACCACCTACCTGCTTGAAATGGCCGAAAGCGAGGGTGTGAGAGTCGTCAACCGACCGGGCGCCTTACGGGACTGCAACGAAAAACTCTTTGCCACCACGTTCCCCCAATGCTGTCCGCCGCTCATTGTCAGCCGCCGTATGGATGTGCTCAAACAATTCCACCTAGAGCACAAAAACGTCGTTTTCAAGAAGCTGGACGGTATGGGCGGAGCATCCATCTTTCGGGTGATGGAGTCAGATCCAAATTTGTCGGTGGTTCTGGAGACTCTCACCAACAGCGGCAGGGAACAAATCATGGGGCAGGTCTATCTGCCCGAAATTGTCGACGGCGACAAACGCATCTTAATCGTCAACGGCGAACCCGTACCCTACGCGTTGGCAAGAATCCCATCTGCAGGCGAGACCCGGGGCAATCTTGCCGCAGGCGGAAGAGGCGAAGGACGCCCCCTGACGGACCGAGACCGATGGATTGCCGAGCAGATTGGGCCCGAGTTGAAAAAACGCGGCCTGAACTTCGTTGGCATCGATGTTATTGGTGACTACCTGACGGAAATTAACGTGACATGCCCAACCTGTGTACGAGAATTGGATAGCCAGTTTGGGTTGGATATTGCCGGGGACTTGATGGACTCATTGCTGCCCTGAGGCAACGGCGTGCTTAGTTATGCATATGACTTCGGACCGACTGTACTTCACCCTTTTGCTGGCTATCGGCCTGCATGGCATCGTGCTCTTGGGTTTAAATCTCGGGCCTTCGATTCCGCCGGTGATTGCGCCTCCGCTGGCGCTGGAGTTGTTGTCCGGGGGCGATGCATACACCCAAGCAAGCGAGCAACAAACTAATAATCAAAACACAGCGGAAGAGGTGACGGTCAAAACGCGCGCCGAACCAATCCAGCGCCATATTGCGCCGCAGCGCCGCAGCGAAGAGCCAGCAGCTAAGCAACTCAAGCCAAGTCAATCGAACAACCCTCAAGCAGCCGATAACCCCACGCCCACCCTTGATTTGGGTTCCAGTCGGGTTGCCCAACAAATTGCTGCCCTCGATGATCAACTCAGACAGGAAATGGGCGATAACCGCACGCGTCACTTGAACAATGTCGGAGCACCGAGCTCGGCAGAAAGCGCCTATTTGGCCATGTGGCGCCGCAAATGCGAACGCATTGGTTCCAACAATTATCCTTCGGGTAACCTTCAGGGGGAGTTGAGCCTCAAAGTTGTCATTCATCACAGCGGCCAACTGCTTGAGGTTTCGCTTCTCAGCTCTTCGGGCCATCCGGCCCTTGACGAGGCTGCCTTGGCCACAGTCCGTCAGGCGTCACCCTATCAGCCCTTCAACGTTGAGATGCGCAAGCGTTATGATCGGTTATCGTTCACACGCACCTGGCAATTCAGCCGGCGCAGTGCGTTGATCAACTGAGCTCAATGTCGGGTTCAGTTATCGGCCACTATATGAAAATGGGCATTTGCTCTGGAAAAATATGAATCTGACCAATCACTTCCTGCTGGCGCTTCCTTCGCTGCAGCAAGATTATTTCACCGCAACGCTGACTTACATCTGCGAGCACAGCAGCGACGGCGCCATGGGCATTGTGGTCAATCAGCCATCTGATATCAGTGTCTTCGAGCTGCTGAATAACCTAGGCCTGCAACCGAGCCAGCGCTGGATCGATAATCCGGTGATCGCAGGCGGCCCAGTGTCCACGGATCGAGGCTTTATGCTTTACGCCGCCGAAACCACCTTTGAATCGTCACTGACGATCACCGACGGAGTACATCTAACCAGTTCGCTAGAATCACTGCGGGCCGTTGCCGAAGACGACGGCCCGGACCAGTTTTTGATTGCACGGGGGTACGCCGGCTGGAGCGGCGGTCAACTGGAATCGGAAATAGCCCGCAACGTTTGGCTAACGGTAGAGGCCAGTGAATCAATACTGTTTCAGCATCCCTTTGAGCACCGCTTAGACGCTGCCGCCAATACGCTGGGCATCGACTTAAGCTTAGTCGCACCGGAAGCCGGCCACAGCTGATGACCGCCAAACAAGCATTTTCTCGGACTGGAATGACCCATGAATGACGGCTATGTGCTGGGCATCGATTTTGGTCTGAAACACATCGGCATCGCTGTGGGCCAAACCGTCACCCGAACTGCTACCGGCTTGACCACGTTGGCTGCCAAAAACGGCAAGCCCAACTGGGCTGAGCTCAGCGAGCTGATCCAACAGTACCGGCCCATTGCCGTGGTCGTTGGACTGCCCCTTAATATGGACGATACGCCATCGGAGATGTCCGAGCACGCTACGCACTTTGCAAGAGAGCTTTCCGCGCACACCCCACACCAGATTTTTCTCGCTGACGAACGGCTCAGTTCATGGGCAGTCAGGTCCCGGGAAGTTGGGGCGGATGAAGGCATTCACAATGCGTCCGCGTCCCTGATAGCCGAAACGTTTTTGAATGACCCAACCGGCTGCCAGCGCCTTGGCGAGGACGCTTAACGGTCATCAACTCAGGAGCACCTTATGGTATCCGCCATCGACGATAGCTTTGATGCGCGACTCGATCAGCTCAACGAGCGGATAGCGCGAGCTTGCCAAAACTGCGGACGTGATCGGCGCTCCGTGCACTTAATCGGCGTCAGCAAGACCAAGCCAGCAGCCGATGTCGTCACCGCCCACGAGGCAGGCCTTCAAGACTTTGGTGAAAACTACCTGCAGGAGGCCATCGACAAAGTAGAAAGTCTTGCCCATCTGGACCTGACTTGGCATTACATTGGCAACATTCAATCGAATAAAACCAAGGACATCGCCAACAACTTCGACTGGGTGCATACGGTAGATCGAGTAAAAGTCGGCAAACGCCTGAGCGACCAACGCAGCAAAAAACGCCCCCTGCAAATCTTGATACAGGTCAACATTGACAACGATCCGAATAAAGGCGGCTGCCAAGGGCAGGATTTGCCTGAGCTTATGGAAGCACTCATCTGCCTGCCTAATTTGGAGCTGCGAGGTCTAATGACAATTCTTAGTCAAGACTCAGATCCTAGGGCAAGCTATGAAAGCGTGGCACAATTACATCTTGATGCGTGTGAGCGCTTGCCAGCGGCGGCACAGCAACGCTGGAATACGCTATCCATGGGTATGTCAGGAGATATGGAACATGCCATTGCGGCAGGCGCGACCCATATTCGCATCGGCACAGCACTTTTTGGTGAACGCACTTGAGCCATCGGCCTAAGAGATGATTTACGTATCGATTTTTGAACTTATAGGATGACCATTGCTTTTATCGGAGCCGGCAACATGGCTGGCAGCCTCATTAAGGGACTGCGAAACAGCGGAACGTCTGGGCAACAGATCACTGCGGCAGACCCGTTCCAAAAGCAGTTGGACAGCTTCGCTGACTTAGGCATCAACACCACTCAAGACAATGCCGAAGCCGTGGTCGGGGCCGAAATTGTTGTACTGGCCATCAAACCACAAGTTACCGGCAAGGTTCTGACTGAGCTGCCGGCCCTGGGCCAAGATCAACTGGTCATTTCCATCGTCGCCGGCATTGATATGGGCAGCCTTCAGGACTGGTTGCCGGACAATCAGCCGATCGTCCGCTGCATGCCGAACACCCCGGCTTTGCTGGGGGCAGGGATCACAGGCCTTTATGCCAACGCCTCGGTCAGCGATAACCAGCGCGCCCGAGCAGAGCAAATCCTCAACGGGGTGGGTTCCAGTGTTTGGGTCTCGGAGGAGAGCCTGTTGGATGCGGTTACAGCGGTATCCGGCAGCGGCCCTGCATACTATTTTTTGCTAATGGAGAGCATGGTAACCAGTGCCCAAGCACTCGGACTGGACGCCGAAACAAGCCGCAAGCTCGTGGTTGAAACCGCTCGGGGGGCAGCGCTTATGGCGTGCGAGCCTGATGCCGATCCGGCGACGCTACGGCGTAATGTAACCTCTCCCGGAGGCACCACCGAAGCAGCTCTGGACGTCATGTCCAATCAGTCGTTACCGCAAACAGTAGACAGCGCCTTACAAGCGGCTGCGGCTCGCGCCAAAGCCTTAGCCAAAGAATTTGGGAGCCGAGCATGAACCAAACGCTTTACATGATCGTCGATTTAATCTTTCGACTGGCGACCCTGTTGTTCTTGGTACGGTTCCTGTTACAGGCCTGTGCAGCGGACTTTTATAACCCCATCAGTCAAGCCGTCGTTAAGGGCAGTGAAGGCATCGCCGGTCCCTTGCGCCGCCTGCTGCCCAAAACCGGCCGATGGGATTTGGCTTCTTTGATCTTGGCCTGGCTCACGGCTATCGCGTTTGTCGCCTTGGTTACCATGGGCAGCTTCAGCGCTGTGCAGTATTTGGCGGCCGGATTGGTTCGGACGCTGACCATCTTAGTAGACTTTTACTGGTGGTCGACGCTGTTGCTGGTCATTGCCAGCTTTATTACTCAGGGCAACTATCACCCTGCTCTTTCCCTGCTGGAGGAATTGTTGGCGCCGCTTATGACACCTCTGAGAAACATCTTGCCTACCGCAGGCCCGTTGGACTTTTCCCCCATGGTTTTGATTTTGTTGCTCTCGATATTGCAGCAATCACTGCCAAGAGCCTACGGGTTGGGATAGACCGATGGCACTTCCAGCAAACTCGGTTGGCTTAGTCACGCCCCAACGGTATGTCTGCGACACGCCGTTCGCCCTGCAGAACGGTGAAACGCTTGACAGCTATGAGCTGGTGTATGAAACCTATGGCAGGCTGAACGCTGACAAATCCAATGCGCTACTGATTTGTCACGCACTATCCGGGCATCATCATGCTGCCGGGTATCACAGCGAAGACGATGCCAAACCTGGCTGGTGGGATGCTTGCATCGGTCCGGGAAAGGCGATCGATACTGATCGTTTTTTCGTGGTGAGCCTGAACAATCTTGGCGGCTGTCACGGCAGTAGCGGTCCGCGAACCATGAACTCGAACACTGGCAAAGCCCACGGCCCGGACTTTCCAAATGTGGTGGTAAAAGATTGGGTAAATAGTCAGGTGGCTCTGGCGGATCACCTTGGTATCCACACCTTTGCCGCCGTTGTGGGCGGGAGCTTGGGCGGCATGCAGGCATTGCAATGGGCCATCGACTACCCCGATCGAGTCAGGGCCTGTGTCGCCATAGCCTCGGCAGCAAAACTGTCTGCCCAAAATATCGCGTTCAACGAAATCGCGCGCCAAGCCATTACCAATGATCGGGACTTTCACGAAGGCCGATATTTTGACGCTCAGAAAAATCCCGAACGGGGACTGGGGCTTGCCCGAATGATTGGCCACGTCACCTATCTGTCCGATGACGGCATGGGGGCCAAGTTCGGGCGGGATATCAAGTCTGGCGATTTCGGCACCGGGGCAGATGTAGAATTTCAGGTCGAAAGCTACCTGAACTATCAGGGCCGAGCGTTCACTCAATACTTCGACGCCAACACCTATTTATTGATGACCAAGGCCTTAGACCACTTTGACCCTGCAAGAGAGACCAGTGGTGATTTGGTTAAAGCCTTTGAGCCGGCTTCGTGCAAGTTTTTAGTCCTGTCCTTTAGCTCGGACTGGCGATTTTCCGCCGAGCGCTCCCAAGAAATCGTTGATGCCTTAGTGCGGGCCAAGAAGAACGTTGCCAGCGCCGTGATCGAGTCCGAGCATGGGCACGACTCTTTTTTACTGCCCATTGAGCGTTATGTTGAGGCCCTCGGCACGTTTTTGAACCAGTCTCTTGACGACTATCTCGATCAAGCCAACGGAGAGCCAAGATGACTCTGCGTGGCGATCTTGCTCTGATCCGTGACCTGATCAACGCCAATGCCAGGGTATTGGATCTCGGCTGTGGCACCGGCGATCTGCTCGCTAACCTGCAGGCAACCAAAGACGTGAATGGATACGGGCTCGACAAAGACCCTGCCAATATTCAGGTCTGCCTGAGCAAAGGCGTTAACGTCATCGAACAGGATTTGGATATCGGCCTAAGCAATTTCGCCGACGATAACTTCGATATGGTAGTCATGACCGACGCCCTTCAGGCGGTCCGTGACCCGCGAGGACTGCTGCGTGAAATGCTTCGTGTCGGCGAGGAGTGCGTCGTCACCTTCCCCAACTTCGGGCACTGGCGTTGCCGCCTTCAACTTGGTTTGGGGGGGCATATGCCGGTTTCCAAGCACTTACCTCACGATTGGTTCAACACACCCAATATCCATTTGTGTACGACCTTAGATTTTGAGCGTCTATGCCGAGAGGAGAATTTCCGCATTATCCAGCGCCGAGTTGTGAACACTCAATACGCAGAGCACTGGTCCATCGCGCTGGCACCAAACCTCTTCGGTAGCCATGCCTTTTATCGTCTCGGGAGAACCGCGTGAATATCACCATCGATCGTTGGAAGAGCGCCGCCATAGCGATATTACTCTTTGCTGGAACCTTCATCGCATGCCCGGTTCATGCTCAGCAAATGCAGCGCTTTGGCAGTTATGAATTGCACTACATCATCATCCCAACCACCACTCTGCAGCCCGAAATCGCCCAGCGCTACGACATTCAACGCGGTAAAGACCGGGCGCTGTGCAATCTCTCGATTATTGATAAAAACGGCAAAGGCGTGCGTAGCGCATTGTCAGGCGACACGCAAAATCTGTTGGGCCAACGCCAAGATCTCATCTTCACCGAGGTGGTCGATGGTGACGCGGTCTACTATCTTGCGATCATCCGTCATGCCGACGAGGAGGTGCACCGGCTGAACATCGATGTGCAAACTCCGGACGGCACCCGCACCAACTTGCGCTTTAATCAAAAACTTTACTGGGCGGAGTAATGGATCTTGTTCTTGCCACCCGCAATCAGGGAAAGGTCAATGAAATGCGCCCCATGCTGGCGGTATTGGGCCTGAACATAATCAATCAGGCGGACACCGATATCCCCAGCCCCATCGAAGACGGCGCAACGTTTGTTGAAAACGCCTTGATTAAAGCAAGAGCTGTTTCGCTGGCAACGGGTTTACCCAGCATTGCCGACGATAGCGGCTTGGTGGTGCCGGCTTTAGGCGGCGCTCCGGGCATATTCAGCTCCCGCTATGCAGGCCCAGACGCCAGCGACGTCGACAACAATCAAAAGCTACTCGCCTCCCTGACCGGCGAAGCGGATCGAAGTGCCCATTTTTTTTGCTGTATGGTATTTCTCAGGCATGCCGAAGACCCAACGCCGCTGATCGCAAGCGGGCGGTGGCAGGGTGAGATACTGATGCAGCCTAGAGGGCAGGGCGGGTTTGGTTACGACCCATTGTTTTGGGTACCGGATCAGGGCAGCAGCGCAGCAGAACTGCCTAAGGAAACCAAAAACAACATAAGCCATCGCGGCAAAGCCTGCGCCGAGTTGCTGCAATTCATGCAGGCTCAGCTCACCGGTCCCTGATGTTAAATCCGCGCGACACCGAGGACGTGCTGGGTTTGTACGTGCACTTTCCATGGTGCGTTAAAAAGTGCCCCTACTGCGATTTCAATTCCCATCCGCTCAAAGCCGACACAGATCAAGCTGCTTACCTTGACGCCCTGATGTTGGATTGGCGAACACAGTACGCGACCCTAGGTGCTAAACGCCTGCTGGCCACACCCTCTCACCGGTTCACGTCAATATTCTTTGGCGGCGGCACACCAAGCCTCTTCAAGCCTCAGCATTTGAAAGATTTATTGGCTCACATACCCCACGAAGGCGCTGAAGTGACGCTGGAGGTGAACCCCGGCACCGCCGAGCATCACGGCTTTGGTGAGTTTAAGCATGCTGGTATCAACCGCCTGAGTATTGGTGCTCAAAGTTTTGCCGATGCCCAGCTTCTGCAGCTGGGACGCATTCATCAAAGCGCTGACACACTCAAAGCCTTTACCGGCGCCCGACAGGCGGGCTTTAGCAACATCAACCTCGATCTTATGTGGGGGCTGCCGGGACAAACGGTCGACACCGCGTTGGCGGACCTGGATCAAGCCATCGCGCTGCAAGCCGAACACATCTCGTGGTACCAACTGACCATAGAAGCCAAAACCGAGTTCGCCCGGCGACCGCCCATTTTGCCTCGGGACAAAATTTTGCAGGAGATTGAAGAAGCCGGCTTGGAACGTCTGTCTCAGGCCGGTTATGTACGGTATGAGGTTTCCGCCTTTGCTAAAGATCAAGCGTACTGCCGCCACAATCTGACCTATTGGAGCTTTGGTGACTACATGGGTATTGGAGCTGGCGCCCACGGCAAAGTCACCTTGGATGGCGACATTGTACGTACTCAACGCCCTTCCCAGCCTCGGCTTTATCAGAAAGATCCAGACGCCATGCCATCAACCAACGTAGCAGCGGATCAACTGGTACTCGAATTTATGATGAACGCGCTACGCCTCACCGACGGCGTCTCTAAATCAGTTTTCACCCAGCGTACCGGAATCGAGTGGGAGCAGATCCAGCCCATATGGCGTGAACTCATAACTCTGGGTCTGGTGCGAGAGGACCGATGCGCGACGACGAACCTTGGGATGCGCTATTTGGATAGCGTGCTTGAAAAGTTTATTGCCGGCTAGGGTGCTGCGGCTACTCTCGCCAATGCTCAGCGACCCAAGGCGTCGGCAAAATAAAGTGCCGTAAGTGTGCGTATACCGACCGCTTTCTTTGGCCGTTGAACGTTGCTTTCAGATGCTCGGTAACCGATAGCGCCGGCTCCTCTTCATGATAGCGCCCATCGATGGCATCTTGAGGGTTCAGATCCCCAGGAAAAATCACCAACCTACAGGTATCAGAGAGTTTCGACACTTTAAAAAAATTCAGTGGGAAGGTACGCCTGCACTGCTGACGGAAGTGCAGTACCCAGGGTTTTGGCCAGAAGCGAACGCCGCCCGGGGCGTTACGCGTGACGTAGCGCTGCTCATATTTGTACTCTTGGGCTATTTCCAAGGGCGACAGCGCAAACTGCTCCAGTAGCGGCAGCAGCTTGCCTACCGGAAACCGATAGACCGACGTCTGCCCTAGGCGCTCTAGGGGATTACTTGGGTTGCGCGCCAGAATCACATCGTCGGGATCGCCAAAAGAAAAAAACGCGTCCAAATTTCCAGTGACCACTAAGTCCAAATCCAAGAAAAGCACTGGACCACTCAGGTCAGCTAGGCGCTCGCTCCACAAACGACACTTCGGCCAGATACCTTTCTTAGTGACCGGCAGCTCGAAGCTCAACTCAGGCAACGGCACCGCGCTAACCTCGGACCTGAAGCCTGCATCGTTATCGGTAAAACAGGTAAACGTAAAGGGCGGCGTAGTGTTTCTCGCCACCATGCCGTAAAGCCGATTAACGTATTCGGCCCCGTACTTGGTACCCCAATTGATGCAGATGATTTGCTTAACGGATTGATTCAAAGCGTGTGCCCGTTTCGGTTTTAGTGCCAATGCTCTGCCACCCAAGTGGCTGGCTTGAAACGCCGGTACCACTTCCCGCTGATTCCAGCAATCGCATCGTCCGGATCCGGCTTGCCGTGAAAAACGAGAACCCGCATGTCGGCGGGCTGCAAAGTCTCTCGGGCTATGAGCATGGAGAACGGCGCAATGCAGTGACGTTTAAAGCTTCGACACCAATGGTCCGGCCAATACGCCAAAGCCCCCTTCGCGCTCATCGCCGCTGACATATATTCCTGCTCGTTGCGGAAGGTTTTCTTTATCTGGTCGAAGGAGCGCTCGAACTCTGCGAGCACCTCAGCATGGGCGCCGATCTCAAAGCGATAGACCGACGAATTGCCTGTGCCGTCCTTTTTTATCCAGTCTTTGATGATCAATACCTCACCTGGATAGTCAAAAAAGTCATCCAGACTACCCGTGATGATCAAATCCAGATCCAGGCATAGCACCTGCCCCTTCAGGCCGTACAGCTCTTTAGCGAACACCGCCAGTTTATTCCAGCCCCGCTCGGGCCCCGCGAGGTCAACATTGAGCTGCGGTAGCGGAAAAACCTCGATGTCATCATGCAGACCGGCAGCATCTTCAGTCAGACAAACAAAGCGA
>JAYNPH010000002.1:26868-54293 GCA_038113685.1 Gammaproteobacteria bacterium | reverse complement strand
GTTTCTTTCTGCCGGTACTTTTTCAGCACCGCGTCTTTGAGCAGAGAGATCAAGACATTCTCGTCCACGCCGCTCACCGCAGAAAGACAACGCAACGTGACAGGCATCCGCGACTCCAGCTCGGATTTCTGCTCGATTTTTGCGGCCGCTACCATTTGATCATCGTTGCTCCCATGGTCCTTGGCGTTCATTGCACGACCGAGGTCCGATTGAAGTTGAATCGATCCGGCCACCGAGGCTGACGAATCAGCCACAGCGCCTAGGCCATTGTTCGCAACCTTGTCTCTCACTCTAACTTTCATGAGGTCTCTCCTCTTTACGCGTCTACAATTCAAACGGCTTTTTCAACCAGCGCTCTGCCTTCAATGCGGCAAACCCAACGGTTGGGTCAGCGTCTGAGCGCTCAGGTTTCACAAAAACGGCCAAGCCAATGTGAACCAGTCGCTTTTTCAGACCCTTGATGCTATTCCTTACTTGCAAAATCGCGCCGGTTTAGTGACGAACGGTAGTAAAATCCCTCCAAACTGTGTTTTGTGACGGTTTTTTTCTCAGATCGACCCACTTTTGCGGCTTTTTTGGTGAGCGCTGGTTTAAGAACCCGCTAGGAGGATATGTGCAGGTTGAGATCAAATGGCAGGGTAACGTTCACTTTTGCGGTACCAGCGGGTCAGGACACGAGGTACAGATGGATGGCCCTCCAGAAAGCGGGGGCGAAAATCGCGGCAGCCGCCCAATGGAAATGATGCTGATGGGTTTAGGTGGATGCACGGCTTTTGACGTGGTGGATATCTTACGCAAAGGCCGTCAGCAGATAGACGACGTCCAAGTTGCGCTAAATGCCACGCGAGCCGACGCCGTACCCGCTGTCTTTGAGACGATACACATTCACTTTGTCATTGTTGGAAGGGGTATCAACCCCGCAAAAGTAGAACGGGCTATTGAATTAACAGCCGAAAAATACTGTTCAGCCTCGATCATGTTGGAGCGGGCGGGTGTAAAAATCTCACACACCTTTGAAATTAGTGAGCCTGCTTAACTAATTTCCCCTGCGTCGCTTACGGTAAAGCAGGTCGTAACCTGCAACGCCTTGGTCGGCTGAAACCGCAGAAGGTTAAACCCGGTAGGTTGTCGCGGTCATAACCTTGGACAGCACCCGCATTCCTCGTTTCACCGGCGCTGGAAATTCTGTGCCGCCATTGGCTAGCGCCTGCTCCCCATGCCGACTCTCGTCCGCGCGCATGGCCTGCAACACCTCACGGGTCTTTTGATCATGTTCCGGCAAATCCTGCAAATGCTGATCAAGATGTTGTACCACCTGATCCTCTGTGGCCTCGACGAAACCGAGACTTACCCGATCACCCAGCATCCCCGCTGCGGCGCCGATGGCAAAAGAAAGACCGAAAAAGGCTGGGTCCAGCACACTGGGTCGCGCATCCAGCTCCTTTAAGCGCTGGCGACACCAGACCAGATGATCTTGCTCTTCCTTGGCGGCATCCAGCAGCGCTGCTTTGGCCTTAGGGTCTCGGGCCGTTAAGGCTTGGCCTTCATACAAAGCCTGGGCACATACCTCCCCTGCATGGTTGACCCGCATAAGCCCGGCCACGTGCTCTCGCTCTTGCTCGGTCAGCTGACTTTCGGCGCAGTTTTCGGCCGGGTTAGGTCGGGCTGCTTGGTGGGTGCCCGTAATTGTCCGCAAGCCACGATCAAACCCCGAGATCAGCTCGTCCAAAACGTTGTTCTGTCGATTTGAGGTCATCGCTTTAAACCCTTTAAGTCATTTGAGCCGATGCAAACTAGTCACTCTGGGTATTACGCGCTACTGCCCGATACCCAATATCTTTTCGAAAGTAGCGATTCCGCCAACCGATCGCTTCAATGCGTTGGTATGCCCTTGCCTGAGCCATCGCCACATTGTCACCGAGGCCAACCACACACAACACGCGTCCACCTGCTGTCACGACTTCCCCGTCATCAAGCCGGGTACCTGCATGAAAAACCTTCGTATCTTCTAGGTCTTTGTCCAGTCCGCTGATCTTATCGCCCTGAGCATAATCACTAGGATAACCACCTGCGGCCATGACAACGCCGAGGGCCACCCGACTATCGAAGATCAGTTTATCGGTGTCCAATTGTCCTTGAGCCGCCTGCTGTAACGCGGGCAGTAAGTCGCTTTGCAGGCGCATCATCACGGGCTGTGCTTCCGGGTCGCCAAAGCGGCAGTTAAATTCCACTACCTTGATATCGCCCTCGGGTGAGACCATCAGTCCAGCGTACAAAAAACCTCGATAGGGCGCGCCTTCCGCGGCCATGCCTTCCAGCGTGGGCAGAATAACCTGTTCCATGGCCCGCTCATGGACCTTGGAGGTCACTACTGGCGCAGGGGAATAAGCGCCCATGCCGCCGGTGTTGGGACCTTTGTCGCCATCGTCTCTAGCCTTGTGATCTTGGGACGAGGCAAAAGCTATAGCCTTTGTACCATCACACAAACAAATGAAGCTGGCTTCCTCCCCGGGCAAAAACTCTTCAATAACCACTCGCGATCCGGCCGCACCGAAGCTATTGCCACTTAACATGTCATCAATCGCGTCGAAGGCTTGCTCTTCGCTCTGGGCCACAATCACGCCCTTGCCGGCAGCGAGTCCATCGGCCTTTATAACGATGGGGGCGCCCTGTTCTTTAACAAAGGCTTTGGCCGGAACAGGCTCGCTAAAGGTTGCATGAGCTGCTGTTGGAATGTTGTAACGCTGCATAAAGTCTTTGCTGAAGGCCTTGGATCCTTCCAACTGCGCGGCCTTGGCGGAGGGGCCAAAGCACGACAGACCAGCCTCAGTAAACGCGTCTACCGCACCGGCGACTAAGGGCGCTTCGGGGCCAACTACGGTAAAGCCAATATTTTCATTGCGGCAGAAATCGATCAGTTTGCCTATGTCGTCGGCCGCAATGTCGACGTTGCGCACACCCGGCTCTGTCGCCGTACCTGCGTTGCCCGGAGCGACTACCACCTCGTCCACACCAGCACTTTGCTTGAGCTTCCAAGCCAAGGCGTGCTCGCGCCCTCCGGAACCGATTACCAGTACTTTCATATCAGACCGCTCCCGTTATTGGTTGCATCATACTGTGCCACTGTTCACCATCGTATGCGTTGCGCCGCGATCAGTGCCGAAAATGCCGAACGCCGGTAAACACCATGGCGATACCGTGCTCATCAGCCGCATCGATCACCTCTTGATCACGCATGGAGCCGCCGGGCTGAATCACGGCGGCGATGCCGGCTTCAGCGGCAGCATCAATCCCATCGCGAAACGGAAAAAAAGCGTCTGATGCCATGACCGACCCTGGCACCGATAGCCCTTCTTCCGCGGCCTTTAATCCGGCAATTTTTGCACTCACTACCCGGCTCATCTGGCCCGCACCAACCCCGACAGTTTGCAGGTCCCGAGCATAAACAATGGCATTAGATTTTGTGAACCACGCCACTTTCCATGCAAACAACAAATCATTCATTTGCGATTCGGTCGGCGGCACCTTGCTCACCACACGCAGAGCGCCTTCGTCCAAGCACAGCGTATCCGCATCCTGAACCAAGAGGCCACCACCGACGCGTTTAATCTCTCGTATGCCGGCGTTCGCGGCCCCGGCAGTCCAGTCACCGCAGGTTAGCAAGCGCACATTCTTTTTCTGCTTGGCCACCTCTACCGCGGCTGTATCAACAGACGGCGCAATGACCACCTCAACGAACTGCTGGGCCAAAATGCGTTCCAGCAAAGGCCCACTGAGCGCTTCGTTAAACGCGATGATGCCGCCAAAGGCAGAGGTCGGATCTGTGGCAAAGGCCTTGTCATAGGCGTCACCAAGGTTGGCTGCGACACCTACACCGCAGGGATTCGCATGCTTGACGATCACGCAGGCAGGGGCGTCAAAGACTTTGACACACTCCAAAGCCGCATCTGTGTCTGCAATGTTGTTGTAGGAAAGCTCCTTGCCTTGTAGCTGCTGATAGTTGGCGATGGTGCCTGCAAAACTCGGCCCGCTATCCCGGTAAAACGCGGCTTTCTGATGAGGATTTTCGCCGTAACGCAGCTCATCTGCCTTGTTGTAGGTTAGGGTTAAAGAGTCCGGCATCAGTTCACTGGCGCCCAAGTATCCGGCTACCGTGGCGTCGTATTGGGCCGTGTGACGAAATGCTTTGACCGCGTAGGCCCGCTGCATGGCGGCATCTATGGCTGACGCACCCATCGCTTGAATGACCTCATCGTAGTCTGCCGGATCGGTTACGGTGAGAACGCTAGCGTGGTTCTTCGCGCCAGAGCGCACCATGGCCGGACCGCCGATATCGATGTTCTCAATGGCCATATCATCGGTGCAGTCATCACGAGCGATAGTGGCGGCAAAGGGGTAAAGATTCACTACGATTAAATCTATGGGAGCGATGCCGTTCGCTGCCATCACGTCCTCGTCAGTGCCCCGTCGACCCAGAATACCGCCATGAATTTTCGGATGTAGGGTTTTCACCCGTCCGTCCATCATCTCCGGAAAACCCGTATGGGCAGCTACTTCCACCACAGCAACGCCAGCATCCTGCAGCGCCTTGAACGTGCCTCCAGTTGACAGAATTTCCACTCCGGCAGCCGCCAGCGCTTGGCCTAACTCCACCACACCAGTTTTGTCAGAAACACTAATCAGTGCTCTGCGAATCGTAAGCGACATATTTTTCTCCGGAAAAGGCGGCCGCAGCCGCCGTTAAACGTTACCGCGTCAGGCGGCGACTTTGGCCGAGTTGACAGATTTTGGCTGCGTAACCTTGGCTTGGGTCAGTAAGTACTCACTGTGCCGCTCCAACCATATCAGCTGCCCTGCTGCCTCTTCGATCGCCATAAAGGATGGTATTAACTGCTCCGCGCGCCATCGTTTCATATAGGCTTGCATGTGTTTGCGCGCTATGCGGGCACCGGGTTCCGAGCCGTAAAATTCGTGCAGCATGATCAAATGCCGACGCATTACCTCAATTCGCTCTTGAGCTGAAGGCTGTGGTAATCCCAGTACTTGAGCAAAAATCCAAGGTTGCCCGATGGCCTGCCGGCCAATCATGACACCGTCCGCGCCGCTAGCCACCATGGCCCGAAGCGCCGTTTCTCGATCCGCGATATCGCCATTGACCAGCACCGGTATTTGCAGGGTTTGTTGGGTCAGGCGAACACGACAAGGATCTGCACTGCCATTGAATCGACAGGCCTTGCTACGGGCGTGCATAACCACCAACTGCGCCCCAGCATTTTGCGCCGCAAGTGCAGCTTGGGTCCCGGCTTTGTCTTCCAAAGTTAGGCCGGTTCGGGTCTTGACCGTAACTGGAACCGAGACCGCTTTAGCCACCGATTCAACAATTCGCTGGATCAGGTCGATGTCGCCTAACAACGCGGAGCCGGCGGCTTTCCGACAAACTTTCTTCGCCGGACAACCAAAGTTGATATCGATCAACTCAACGCCCTCGCCCACCAAGCGTTGCGCCGATTCGGCCATCACCTTGGGATCGTAACCAGCAATCTGTACGGCTTGGGACAAGACACCGGGGATCAGCACACGGCGCGCTTTACTTTTGCCCGTGTCCCATAACTCTGCCTTGGAGGTGACCATCTCGCTCACCATATGCCCGGCGCCATAGCCCCAAGCGAGGGTACGAAACGGTACATCAGTGAGGCCCGCCATTGGTGCCAACGCCACGCGGTTGCGCAAGGTCACGCCACTTGGCGACAAGGAAATTGGCTGATTTAGCGCTGGGGCTGTTGGCAATGCAGTTGTCATGGCGCGCCGGAACTTTTGAAGCGGGCAATCATAGACCCACCAAGCCAGAATCTGTAGTGGGTCTGGACGTTTTGCTCACACAAATGTCTCGGTTCGAGCGCCTTTCTCAGAGAGCCCGATCGGGGCAAATTTCTTATCGATACCTGACCTTGCGTCACATGGTCATTTCGTAAAAACAGATCTTATTGCCGTCAGGGTCGCGCACATAGGCGCCATAAAAGACCGGCAACCGCTCGCCCGGCGCACCCTCATCGCTGGCCCCTAGCTCTAAGGCCTTGTTATAGACACGCTCAATGTCTGCGCGCTTTACCGGTATGGCCAGCATGTTGCCATTGCCCTGATGCTGTGGTTGCTCATCGTAGGGTGTGCAAATAGCCACCATGGGCTGATCGCGCCCCGCGCTGTAAAACTTGATCCGGTCTTGGCCGAAAAGCTGCTTTGCCCCAAGCTCTGCAAACAGCGCGTCATAAAATACGCAGGCTTTTTCCATATCACTGACACCTATCGTGACGTAACCAATCATTTCCTTCTCCTTTTCATTGCCTTATTAAATTCGTCGCAGTAATCGATGATAAGTCCTCATCAAGACATGGCGAACAAGTCCCACCGGTAAAGCTAGCCCCTCAACTGTCCCGTTAGACAGATCCATTCTTCTTCGCTTATCACCGGCCTGAAAGTCACCTGTGGAAAGGCATCCATTACCTGTTGTGCCTGTTGATCGAGGATGCCTGAAAGCACCATATCACCGGCACCACGGAGCACGCTGCAAAAGGTCGAGGCAAGGTCGACGATAGGGCCTGCTAAAATATTGGCCGCGACCACATCAAACCCACCCACCAACTGTGCTTGCGCCTTTTGCCACTGATCGGGCGATAAGGTCGTGATCCGGTCGCTAACCCCGTTAAATTCAGCGTTTTCCCGGGTAGCCATCAAGGCCTGCGGGTCGTGGTCGACCGCCACAACAGATGCGCCGAAAAGCGCAGCGGCAATGGCAAGGATGCCCGATCCGCAGCCAAAGTCTAAGACCTGATGATTCTGGCGAGTATGCCGGGCGATCCAATCGAGACACATTCGAGTTGTGGGGTGACTGCCGCTACCGAAAGCCAACCCCGGCTCAAGATAAAGAGCTCTTGCCTCTGCGTCGCCCGCATTACCGTTTTGAGATCCGGGTAAGGGCTTGCCGTGCTCAGACTTGGGCAGAAGCCAGAGTTTGTCGCCGAATTTTGCGCGAACCGTGTGATTGGCCAAACGCTGGTGCCAATCTTCTTCGGCAATAAAATCCACTTCCAATCGCTTGTGGATATCCGAATCCAGGGCGCGTAAGGAGGCGTTTAGGCCCGCCATATCAGCATTCACTGGGAACAGGGCAAGCAACGAAATACTGTTCCACATGGGCAGGGTCCCAGGTGCGGGTTCCAAAACCACCTCATCCGCAAGACTTTCGTATGTAATAGCCACAGCCCCCGCAGCGACTAAGGTATCTTCAAAGCCTTGGGCCTCCTGTGTACCCAAGGACATTGTCAGTTGAATCCAACTCACGAAATGGCAAACAGCGGCATGCCGGTGGAAACAGCCTCACCGTTGCCCACAAGAATTTTGGAGACCGTCCCAGACTGCTTGGCGACAATCTCATTCATCATTTTCATGCTTTCAATAATGCACAGCACGTCGCCGGCGCTGACCGTTTGGCCTACCGCAACAAAAGGTTCCGCATCCGGACTGGGGGCGGCATAAAACACACCTGCCATCGGAGCTTTTTCCATGGCAGCGGTATCCGGCAACGACGCTGGCGCGGCTGCTGGCGCTTGGGACACGATCTGGGTCGGCTGGTCTGCCGAATTTAAAGACCCAGCGGGTGATCCCATGGAGATACGAATGGATTCATCACCGCTGCTCACTTCCAATTCAACCACCTTGGACTCTTCCACGAGTTCGATGAGCTTTTTAATTTTTCGCAGATCCATATCACCTCCTACCGGTCTTTTGTCTTACCGCTGGTTTTTCACTACTCAGCCCACGCAGCGCCTAGCATCGTAGTCCAGCCCTCGCTCGGACTCCCCGAACCTCACACATCAGATAAGTTCGCTTAACGTGCGGCTATAACCCCAATTTAGATCATTTTTTGCGATTAAATGGAATTTATCGCTTAATCGGGCTTCATAATTTACATAAGCCTTTTCGAAGCGCTTATTTCACCCAAATTATCACGTTAACGATATTTTAAGCGAATTTACTGCAATAAATTGACCTCAATAAGCTAAAACTGCGCTCAAATGTCGACTCAGGGTATCCGAATCTACCTCGCCTTGGATTCTAAAATCGGCCATCTCACTGCCATCTTCGGCAAAAAACACCAAGCTTGGAGGGCCAAACAAACCAAACTGCTTAAGCAGAGCTTGGTCTTGGTCATCGTTGAGGGTTACGTCGGCTTTTAGCAGCGTAAATTGCCCGAGTTTTTCGGCCACATGGGGCACTGGGAATACCGACCGCTCCATCACCTTGCAGGAGATGCACCAGTCAGCGTATAGGTCGAGAATTACCGGCCCAGTGGATGCCGCCATCAGACTTTCTACGTCACTGATCGTCTTAACGGGTTGCCAGCGCAGTTCTCTTTGGCTTGATGCTGAGGCGTCTCCCCAGCCAGTTGCGCCAGCCAAAGGCCTGAAAGGATCCACTGCGCCAGCGCTGGCACCAAACAAACAGGCGCCGCCCCAAAGGCCCAGCACTAACCCGACCACTTGGGCAAATCGGGCACCCGAGGTCTTCGGCACAAATTCCAGTGCTCCAAGATAGACCGCGGCGGCCAGCAACAATACGGCCCAAAGCGCCAAAGCAAGGGAACCGGGCAGCAGGCGCTCAAGCAGCCAGACCGCTACCCCAAGGAGCCCAAAGCCAAACGCCCCCTTGACGGTATCCATCCAAGCCCCGGCACGAGGCAGCCAATGCCCCCCGCTGCCGCCGACAATCATCAACGGCACCCCCATGCCAAGGCCAAGAGCAAACAAGGCGCTGCCACCCAAGACCGCGTCCCCTGTGTTGGAAAGGTAGATGAGCGCGCCGGCCAAGGGCGCAGAAATGCAGGGAGACACGACCAAACTGGACAGCGATCCCATGACAAAAACCGACGGATGCCTGCCGCCGTCTTGATTTGCGCTGCGTTGATTGATCCATTGCGTCACACCTTGAGGCATTGAAAGCTCGTAGAACCCAAACATAGCTCCCGCCAGCAAAACGAACACCACAGCAAATGTAGCCAGCACCGAAGGGCTTTGCAGAGTGGCCTGTAGATTCAGTTCCGCGCCGAACAAACCAACCAAAAGACCAACAACCGCATAGGTCATGGCCATACCTAGCACGTAGGCCAGCGACAGGGTAAAGGCTCGCCTTTTGGTCAAATTTTCGCCTTCTCCAACGATGATGCTGGAAAGAATGGGCACCATGGGAAAGACACAGGGGGTAAAGGCGAGGCCGATGCCTGCAACAAAGAACAATGCAAGGGCTACGGCAAAGTGGCTAGCCTCCAATAACTCCGCCATGGCGCGGTCTTCGCTGAGCCCTGCGCCTGCGCCAACATTTGACGTTATTGGAGTCTTATTCGCGGCACTTTCAGTTTGCGACACCCCAGCTTGCAGCGCTTGAGATTGAGGCGACCTACTGGCGGCGGCAACTGGCAGCAGACTTGGTCCGGAAACTTGAAAGAGCTTTCGCTCCGGCGGGTAGCAGAGGCCGGCATCCGCGCAGCCTTGAAATTCAATGGTAAGAGATGCGCCGTCCGGGAGACTGCCCGTGAGCGGAATACCGATGTCCACAGAGCCGTAATAGACTTCGACTTCGCCAAAGTATTCGTCAACCTTGGCGAGGCCTTCGGGAATGGCCAGTTGACCAAGCTGCGCGCCGCTTCCCAGCGCATCTAGCTTGGCGTCAAATTGACGCCGATAAAGGTAATGCCCATCGGCCATCCGCCACTGGGCCAACACGGCTCCATTGGGCTGAAACACCGCGGACAAACGAAACGCCTCATCAACCGGCAAAAACTCGGGCTCTGCCACCAACCATTTCGCGTCAGCAGCAGGCTCGGAATCCAACGAATAATCGGCCGCTCGGGCCTGGCCGACAGCGAACAAGCTCGCGACAAAAACGAGAACCAAAACGAGCAAACAGGACCCTTTGGCTGTGCCCGCCATTTGGCTGCTTACCCGTCCTGCGCCGATGTTTTTTTGATTACCTATCAAGTCTTGGACCTCTTGGTTCGCCCTGCTACACGTGCTGGCTGCTGGGGACTCTACGACAAAGCCCGCCACCATAACATGGGTGAATGGAGCATCTTGCCCCTCCTTTGTGCCACACATTTGCTCTGAACCGGCACTGTGATACCTTCGCTGGCCCTAAACCTACTGGACCGTCATGGGGAAAATACGAATCTCATTCTCGAGTCGAATTCTGGCCCAGCCCTTACGCTGTCTCGGACCGGCAGCGGCACTTTTGGCACTTTTATTGGGGTTATCGGGCTGCGCATCTATCGAGCAACAGCAGGCAAAAGAGCTCAGTGCTGAAGAACAAGTGCTGCTGCAGACGCTTATAGACGATGCCCAAGACGCCTTGAGCGCCGGTCAGATGAGTGCGTCCAGTCAAACCCCGGACGGTGTAGGCGGAATTGGGGCTGCCGAGCTTTTTTACCAAGCACTGTCAATTCAGCCTGATAACCCTGTAGCACAGCGGGGCTTAGAGCAGATCTTGGAGCAATACCTAGCTCGGGCAACAGACGCCGCTGAAGCGGGGGATTTTTCATCATCCTACGCTCTGTTGAACCGAGCCAGATCAATAGATACACAGCACCCATCTATCGCACCTGCTCAAGCGTATATCGACACATTGAACGGCGCCGAAGTCAGAAGCATTGTTGTCGCGGGCCTGTCGCCAACGGCCTTAAACCAGGTCATCGACAGTCTGGTGCTGGAAGTGAAACCCAGCGTCGCGACGTGCCGCTTTCGGATATTTGCGCCTTCCGACGCCCAAACCCGTGCCTTATATCAGGCGCTACGCGACGGTTTTGTCCGAAACAATCTCAGCATTCGGATCCGCGCCTCCACTACGATATCCCAACCCAAACGACTGGAGCGTATTTGCAACCCATGACCTACTCACGACAAGGCTCTTGGTTCCAGAGCCTACGCAAAAGCGTTTTTTGCCTCGTCATCCTTGGACAGCTTACGAGCTGCGCAGACGCTGATAACGCAGCGCAGCAAACGCCTCACACCGCGGCAGCCCACGCACAAGACCCGGCCTTGGCTGGCCTGCATTTAGTGAACCCTCGCCTGCACGCACCGGCTCCCGGGCAACCGGTCAGCGCCGGATATTTCGCCTTGATGAACCATGGCGCGAAGGCAGTGACGTTGGTTGGCGTCGAATCAACTGAGGCTAGGGTGGAAATGCACACCACCCAGACCGAAGACTCAGGCACGTCGATGCGACCGCTGGAGCAGGTTGTTATTGAACCCGATCAGCGCACGGTCTTCCGCCCTGGGGGCAACCACTTAATGATCCGTGAGATCAGTGACAAAGCGCTTATGGCTAACACATTGGCGGTGGAACTGGTGCTGGCGAACGGTAGCCGGCTGCCGGCGGCTCTTGATATCGTGCCAATGAACGAATGGATGCAGGGATCCAGCGGTGATCACAGCATGCACTGAGCGGCTCGCGCCCTCTGAACCGAATATCGATACTTGCACAAACCCGTTAAACGCTAGGCATTTTTGCAATCTCGAGATATCGCAGTGCACCAATGCATAGCCTTTGGCCTATGATGGCATAACGTCTGAACATGCGACCCATAATCTGAACTTTCGACCAATGAGATCGACAAATGAAATGGAAATTCTGGCAGCGAGGCGATGACACCATTGGACCGGATCCAACCGAGGCGCACACCCTAGGTGACGGCAGTGGCAGCGGTTTTTCTGTCGCCAGCGCCTCCAGCTCACTGGCGAAAAGTGCCCTTTCCATTGCAGGCGTGTATTTGACAGTTGCCGCGCTGGTAGGCATTTGGTGGAGTTTTGAGCCTGACCGCATCGACATCGATCAGCCAATATCAGAAACACCTGCGGCAAATGTCACCGGCTACAAAACCACCGCCACCACTATTGAAGTTGCCCGCACCCTTCTTCACAAACCCGGGGGCTATCTGACCAATGATCTGTTCCCTCCTGGGCTGTGGCTGGACAACGTGCCGTCCTGGGAAATGGGCGCTCTAACATTGTTGAGGGATACGGCTCGGGTCTACCGCAACGACTTTTCTCGCTCTCAAAGTCAGTCTGCCGAAGACCCAAATCTAGCCGAGGCGGAAGGAAAGTTTTTCTTCGATAACAATTCTTGGTTCCTGCCCGACACGGAGGGCGAATACGAGGCCGGCATCGATTTCTTTGAGGCCTATCTGGAACAACTTGCCAACACCGCTGCCAATGATGCCCAGTTTTACGCGCGCAGCGACAACTTGCAGGTCTGGCTGGGAGCCATGGAGACCCGGCTGGGCAGCCTGTCCCAACGATTGTCGGCCAGCGTCGGCAAACGCCAACTGGATACGTCATTAGCCGGCGATACCAATGCCAGCCAAAGCACCGCCACTCCCGACGAGCGTCTGGTGCAAACCCCTTGGCTCGAAATCGACAACGTTTTCTATGAAGCCCGAGGGTTCACTTGGGCACTCATTCCCTTATTGGAAGCCATCGAGCAAGACTTTGGCGACGTGCTGGACAAAAAAGCGGCCCGGGTATCGCTGCGACAAATCGTTCGCGAACTTGAACCAACCCAAGATACGTTGTGGAGTCCAATTGTCCTCAACGGTCACGGTTTTGGTGTGGTCTCCAATCACTCGCTAATCATGGCATCCCACATATCACGAGCAAATGCCGCCATCATTGATTTGCGCGCCCTGCTCGCTCAGGGCTAATCATCGGTTTTCATTAGCATTTCGGCTGGTAAGTCCTTGCCACGCTGTTATCATACGCGCGCTCTGAGGAGTGGGGCTGTGCTATGAGCGTCATTATGCTGCTCTCAACTGCGCCTCGACCTTTTCCATTTATTTGCTGGGGATACAAATGACTTCAACCCTCATTCCACCATTAATTGGTGCCGTCGGCCTTTTAGTCGCCGTCATCATTTACGGTATTGTGCGTAGTTACGATGCGGGCAGCGCGGGCTTGGTGAAAATCGCCGACGCCATCCACGAAGGCGCCATGGTCTTCATGAAGCGCGAATACAGCATGCTTGCTATTTTTGCTGTGGTTTTGCTTGCAGGCGTGTACTTCACTCCTGGTTTGGGCGAACACACTGCTGTCGCATTTTTAGCGGGCGCCCTATCGTCAGCATGTGCTGGCTGGTTCGGCATGTACACGGCAACCCAAGCCAACGTACGAACTACAACAGCCGCGCACAATGAGGGTCAGGCTGCCGCACTGTCCGTCGCCTTCTATGGCGGTTCGATCATGGGCTTAGCCGTTGCTTCCTTGGGCCTGATGGGCCTGGGTTTGGTTTACTTGTACTTCGGCGACGACCCACAAAGCGCCCACCACATTCACGGCTTCGGCATGGGGGCCTCGGTTGTGGCTCTATTTTCGCGCGTTGGCGGCGGCATCTACACGAAAAGCGCAGACCTTGGCGCTGACCTGGTCGGCAAGCTGGAGCAAGGTATTCCCGAAGACGATCCACGTAACCCCGGCGTAATTGCCGATAACGTTGGTGACAACGTCGGTGACGTAGCCGGCATGGGTTCTGACATCTTCGAGTCTTACTGTGGCTCCATGATCGCCACCATCGCCATCGCATCGACCTTGGCCTTGGGTTCGTTGAATGTGCTGGTACCCGGCGCAAGCGAAGGCGATGCACGGTCTGCGCTGATGTTCCTGCCTTTAGCCTTGGCCTCAACTGGCTTGATCGCATCCATCATTGGTATCGGCATTGTCCGCAGCTTCTCTAACGCGAATCCTGCGGTTGCGTTGCGCATTGGCATGATCGGTACACCGATCCTCTTTATCGGTGCCGCCTATTTCATGATGGGCAGCCTTGGGGTTTCGAATAACATCTGGCTGTCGGTCTTGTTCGGCGCGGCCGGTGGCGTTGGAATCGGCTTGATCACCGAGTACTACACCTCATCCACGCCGGTAGTACGAATTGCGGAATCTGGCGAAACCGGTCCAGCCACCGTGATGATCACTGGTTTGGCGGTAGGCATGCAGTCGGTTGTGGGCCCCATCCTCATCATCTGCGCCATTATCTTCGTCTCTACCATGCTTGCTGGCCTGTACGGCGTAGGCGTGGCAGCGGTGGGTTTGTTGGCGACTGTTGGTATGACCATGGCAGTTGACGCCTATGGACCTATCGCTGACAACGCTGGCGGCATCGCTGAAATGGGCGGCTTGGGTGAAGACACCCGGGCCATTACCGATTCTTTGGATGAGTTGGGCAATACCACCGCAGCCATGGGCAAGGGCTTCGCTATCGGTGCAGCAGCATTGGCGGCTTTGGCAATTATCGCGGCTTTCGTTGAAACCGTAGCAGCCAGCCGAGGCGGCGAGTTCCTCCTGCACATCGGCGATCCAAATGTTCTGATCGGTCTGTTCATCGGTGGCCTAGTGCCATTCCTGATCGCCAGCATGACCATGACCTCGGTCGGTGAGGCGGCCATGGAAATGATCCAAGAAATTCGTCGCCAGTTCCGTGACATTCCCGGTTTGATGGAAGGTACTGCCGAACCCGACACGGCCAAGTGTGTGGACATTGCCACCACCGCGGCCCTGAAGAAAATGCTGATGCCCGGCATCATCGCTGTAGCGGTTCCCGTGGTCGTCGGCTTTGGCCTTGGCGCCGAGGCGCTAGGCGGCACTCTTGGCGGCGCCCTGTTGGGTTGTGTGCTGTTGGCGCTCACCATGGCAAACGCCGGCGGTGCTTGGGATAACGCTAAGAAATACGTTGAGAAGGGCAACCTGGGCGGCAAAGGTTCCGAGGTTCACGCGGCAGCCGTTGTCGGCGACACCGTTGGCGATCCCTTCAAAGATACGTCTGGCCCAGCCATGAACATTCTAATTAATGTTATGGCCATCGTTAGTTTGGTTATCGCGCCAGTACTGGCCTAGGCCCAAACGACCTTGACCCTGAGGGGTCAAACAAAAAGGGGACATCTTGTCCCCTTTTTTGTGCCAGCTCTTTAATCATCAAGCCCGGCATTCAGACCCCTCTCTTGTCGCGCAATTTATTGGGCTTTTGCGTTACCACTTCACCGGTAATTTCTTCGCAACTAACTGATTCTTCAGCCGCACGTACTCAGGCACACCATTTTTATACGATGGATAGTCCTCCCCGGCGATCAGTGGTGCCAGATAACGATGAGCCTTGGCAGTGATACCAAACCCGTCTTTGCTGATAAAGCTCTTGGGCATAAACCGCTCAACGTTGGCCACTCGCGATAGCTTCGCCGCGCCGATTTTCCAGCGATAAGGCTTATCGCTGGTACGCACCACCGTGGGCATGACCGCAGTTTTACCCGCCAAGGCAAATTCCACGGCGGCCTCGCCCACGGCATAGGCCTGAGCTACATCCGTCGCAGACGCCAAATGTCTGGCCGAGCGCTGCAAATAATCAGCGACTGCCCAATGGTATTTGTAGCCCAGGGCATCCTTGACCATGTTGGCCACAGTTGGCGCAACGCCGCCGAGTTGAGCGTGCCCGAAAGCATCCTTGGCACCGCCGGCTTCGCCGAGAAATTTACCGTTGGCGTACTTCGCGCCTTCGGAGACGACGATGACGCAAAAGCCTTTTTCGCGCACGGTGGCTTTGACCTTGGCCAGAAATGCCCTTTTGTTAAACGCCACTTCAGGCAACAAAATAATATGCGGCGCGTCTCCAGGTTCATCTTGAGCCAAGGCGCCGGCGGCTGCGATCCAGCCAGCGTGCCTGCCCATGACCTCTAGGATAAAGACCTTGGTGGAGGTTTCACACATGGACGCTACATCCAAGGCGGCCTCCTTGGTGGAGGTCGCTACGTATTTGGCCACAGAACCAAAGCCAGGACAGGTATCGGTGAAAGGAAGATCGTTATCCACGGTTTTCGGGATGCCAATGCTTTGCAGCGGATAATCCGTCTTCTTACTAAGCTGGGAAATCTTGTTTGCCGTATCCTGAGAATCGCCGCCACCGTTATAGAAGAAGTACTGGATATTGTGCGCCCTGAACACGTCAATCAGGCGATGGTACTCCCGGGCATCTTCCTCTAGAGACTTGAGCTTGAAACGACATGAGCCGAACGCGCCGCCCGGGGTGCTGCGTAAGCCAGCGATGTCGCGCTTACTTTCCTTGGAGGTATCAATCAGTTCCTCATTTAGCGCCCCTAAAATACCGTTGCGCCCGACCAACACCTTGCCGATTTGGTCTTTGTGCCTACGAGCAGTTTCAATCACCCCGCAGGCGGAAGCGTTTATTACTGAGGTCACTCCGCCAGATTGAGCGTAGAAGGCGTTCGGTTTTGGCATGTTCATTCCTATGAGATTTAGCGTGGACTGGTAATCCGCTGATAAAATCCTGCCAGCGGGAACGCAATTGTCCGTGAACCTGCGCTTTTGTGCGACAATTTCCCGCATTCAATAGGCGAAGATCTCATGCTTTACATCTTTTCCATGTTCTGGCGCATTGCTCAACTGAAAAGCGGTCCGGAAGATCTACCTCGCAGCAGCTTTTTACTGCTGATCGTCACAGCAGCAAATATCCTGTTGAGCCTTGGGGTATCGCTGAGCATTGGCACACAACCCGCGGGCATCGTGGCCACCACCATCCTGACGAACCTGGCGGCTCAGGCTCTCATCATTTACGGACTGCTAGCCTTAGTGGGTAAGCCTGCCCGACTAACCCAGACGATGACCGCCTACTTTGGCTGCGACCTGCTGTTAAACCTAGTGATTGGGGCGAGCATCGCAGTGATGCGCTTGCTCAGCGTCGACTTTATGACCACTCTCGCCTTGCTGATCTTTTTCTGGAGCATTCTGATTTTTGGTCACATTCTTCGCAAGGCGATGGAAGTACACTTGGCCATGGCCATCACCCTAGCCTTTTTCCTAACCCTGGTAACTGTCGCTCTGGGTCAACTGGCGGTGGGCCAAACCTAGGGGACCGTCGCCCCGTCTATCACAAGGAGTCTTTCCAATGCTGGGACACCTCTATTTTCTCGGGATCGGTGGCACACTCATGGGCAGTCTGGCCCTTCTTGCCAAAGACATGGGATTTCAGGTCAGCGGCAGCGACGGGAAAATTTACCCCCCCATGTCAGACTTGCTGGATGCTGCGGATATCACGATTCATGAGGGCTTTAGCCCCAATCAGCTAGATCCAGCGCCGGATCTGGTTATCGTCGGTAACGCAAATTTGCCCCGAGGCAGCGACGCCATTGAATACGTATTGAACGCAGGGCTGCCCTATAAATCCGGCGCCCAATGGTTGGGCGATACGGTCTTAAAAGATCGCTGGGTCATTGCCGTTGCCGGCACTCACGGGAAAACGACGACGGCCAGCATGGTCGCATGGATTTTAGAGCACGCGGGCATGACCCCGGGCTACCTCATCGGCGGCGCTCCCGCTAACTTTTCTGCTTCCGCGCGACTGGGAGAAACCCCGTTCTTCGTTGTGGAGGCGGACGAATACGATACGAGCTACTTTGACCGTCGATCCAAATTCGTCCACTACCGACCACGCACGGTTATTCTCAACAATCTGGAGTATGACCACGCAGACATTTTCCCGGATCTGGCCGCTATTCAGAGTCAGTTCCATTTATTGATGCGCACCGTTCCTAATCAAGGTTTGATTGTTGCTCCCAGTGAGAGCGAAGCCATTGGCGAAGTTCTCAATAACGGCTGCTGGACTCCCATCAGCCGAGTAGGTCAGCGGGACGGAAAACGCACGCACCCCCAAGACAACGGCGAGCGTTGGTCCTTTAGCGCCGAAAAAGGCGCCCACAGTCGTTTTACCGTGTTGCTCAACGACGAACCACAAGGTGAGGTGGAATGGCCTCTGTTCGGCGAGCACAACAAAGCCAATGCCTTAAACGCTATTGCCGCAGCAAGACACGCGGGCGTACCCACGGCGGTGGCTATTGAAGCTTTGTGCACATTTCGCGGGGTAAAGCGTCGCATGGAGGTGATTTACCAAGACGACAACACAGTCGTTTACGACGATTTTGCCCACCATCCAACAGCGATACGAACCACGCTTCAAGGCCTGCGTGCCCAGTATAGCCAAGACGAGATCGTCGCAATCATCGAACCACGAACCCACACCATGTCACTTGGCTCACTGCGCAATGAACTGACAACCTGCTGCGCAGCCGCAGATCGGGTGATTTGGTTTCGCGGCGAAAATATTAAGTGGGATCTGCATGAAATTGCTGAGCAATGTGTGGTGCCCGCCCAGATTGTGGACAACGTCGATAAACTGGTAAAACAGCTTGCTGGAGAGGAAGCAGACGCCGGAAACCGAAAAAGGCATCTGGTCATCATGAGCAATGGCGCCTTTGGCGGCATCTATCAACAGCTCGCCAATGCGCTGAAACAGCGCAACTAATCGCTAAACGGGGGATCCAACCATGCGACAAAGCAATTTTCACACTCTAGGAGGCAGCGCTGCGCGTGCCCTAGTCCTGTTAACACTGGTGCTGGGCACCGCTCACGCCGATAGCAACTGGTACCCATCCAAATATGGGGCGCAGGACACCATCGGGGCCCTCAATGAATTAAGCCCGGCTAAGACCAAACAAGCCGCTGAGCTGGTGAAACTGGGCAAAACCTATGCGCTGGGCGTAGAAACAGGCCCGGACTCCCCAGCCTACGCGCCACGCACCTACAGCGTGACGGTGCTGCAGTTGGACGACGGTATGGGGACTCCCTTGGGCAGCAACAAGGCCACCGGCAACGATGACCTGCTAACCTTCTGGATGGGCATCGGCAGTCAGATCGACGGCCTCGGTCATATGGGTGAGAACCATCGGTACTACAACGGTCATCTTGCTAAAGACTTCGTCACGCCTGTTGGGCTATCCAAATTGTCCATCGACAAACTGCCTCCGGTAGCTACTCGGGGCGTACTTCTGGATATGGCTAAACTCTTGGGCAAGGACATTCTTCCAGAGGGCACGGCGTTTAACAGCAAAGAAATCAAAGCCGCTGCCAAGGCAGCCAACATCCGTATCGAAGCGGGAGACGTTGTGCTTTTCCATACCGGCTGGCTCAACGTCGCAGAAACGGACAAGGAACGCTTTATGGCCGGTGAGCCGGGTCTGGGATTGGAAGGAGCGCAGTATTTGGCCAGTCTCGGGGTCGCGGCAGTCGGCTCTGACAGCTGGGCCTTGGAAGTCCTGCCCGGCGAGGACCCCGAGCAACTGTTTCCCGTGCATCCTGAGCTACTGGCCAAGAACGGCATATACATTCTCGAAAATATGGACACGCGAGCCTTGGCCGCAGACGGAGCCACGGAGTTTTTATTTGTCCTTGGCGTACCGCGCTTTGTCGGTGCGGTTCAGGCGGTAATCAACCCAGTAGCGATTCGTTAGAGAGGCTTATGTTAGAAAATAAGAATATCGTCATCACCGGCGCGGGCAGCGGTATCGGTCGGGCTACCAGTTTGTTGGCCGCAGGTTACGGCGCCAAGGTTGTTTGCGTCGATCTCACTGACGGGGCGGAGCAAACGGCTGCGCAAATCACGGCCGCAGGTGGTAGCGCTATCGCAGTGCGAGCCAACGTCGCCGAGGAGGCAGAGGTAGAGGCCTTTGTCCAAGCGTGTGTGGATCAGTACGGTCGCATTGACGGTATTTACGCCAACGCCGGCGTTTCCGGCGGCAGAAAGTCCATCGCTGAGCTAACCGTAGAGGATTGGCAGCGCACGCTCAGCGTGAACACTGTCGGCGTATTCCTCGCAGCCAAACACAGTCTCAAACATTTTCTAGCCCAAGGACACGGCGCTATTTTATGCACGGCCTCGGTCGCGGGCCTACGGGCCAATGCCGGTGGCGTGGATTATTCCGCCAGCAAGGCCGGCGTCATCAGCATCGTGCAGACCACGGCCTATCAGACCTACGGTAGCGGGGTTCGCATAAACGCCATTTGTCCGGGACTGATCGAAACAGGCATGACCAAGCCCACCTTTGATCGCGCCCGGGAGCGCGGGAGTGAAGACAAAATTGGTCAAATCAATCCGATGAAACGCTTTGGGCAAGCCGGCGAAATCGGCGAGATGGCCTGTTTCTTACTCAGCGATCGAGCATCCTATGTGAATGGCCAAGCCGTTCCGGTGGATGGTGGCCTGTCATCGTCACACCCTTGGGTCTATCCACGAACCTAACCAATGGCCAATACCAAGCGCCGACGCGGCGCTTGGTTTAAGCGACTTTAGGCGTTAAACAACGCCTCCGGCATGTCCATCAGCACGTCTGAATTGGCCAAGATGCTTTGCTCAAGCCCCAAGGTTCTTGGCAGCAGGCGCGCAAAAAAGAACCGCGCCGTCTGTTTTTTCGCAAGGCCGAAATCGTCGTTCCCTGCTTGATGCGCCATAACACCCCACGCCCAAGCGCACAGCGTCATGCCCATCAAATCCAAAAAGTCGCTGGACACCGCCCCGGGCAAATTTGCGTCTTCGTTGCTTCTAGCAACCATGGACTGACTGGCCCTGAGCAGACGGGCGAAGGCCTCTGTGACCTGAGTCTGATGCTCTGGGTCAATCTCGTATTGCGCAAGCACGTCGAGCAGCTCCGTTAAGGTTTTACCTCCGTCGCGCACAACCTTTCGACCGGCCAGATCCAAGGCCTGAATACCGTTGGCGCCCTCGTAAATTTGGGCGATACGTGCATCCCGCACGATTTGCTCGACCCCCCACTCTTTAACGTAGCCGTGCCCACCCAGTACCTGCTGAGCCATCACCGCGCCCTCCAGACCTTTATCGGTCAAAAAGGCTTTCACCACTGGCGTAAGAAGCTGCCCAAAACGATCGGCCTGCTCATCGCCCTTATGCTTAGCCACATCCAACTGCATGCCGGCAAAGAAAGCGAACGCCCGGCAACCATCCACATAGGCGCGCTGAGTCAGCAACATGCGGCGCACGTCGGGATGTACCAAGAGCGAATCGGCTTCAGCATCCGGGTTTTGGGCACCCGTGGCTGCCCTGCCCTGAATACGATCCTGGGCGTAGCGCGCCGAATGCTGATAGGCCAAATCGCCAGCCCCTAAACCTTGCAGGCCTACGCTCAGGCGCTCGTAGTTCATCATGGTAAACATAGCGCCCAAACCCTGATGCTCTTCGCCCAGCAAAAATCCTTTAGCGCCATCGTAGTTGATCACCGATGTGGCACTGCCGTTTATGCCCATTTTGTGTTCCAGAGAACCACTGGCCCAGCCGTTACGAGGACCCAAACTACCGTCTTCATTGGGGAGGAATTTGGGCACGATAAATAATGAGATGCCCTTGGTGCCCTTGGGGCCGTCTACGATTCGCGCCAGCGTCAAATGCACGATGTTTTCCGCCATATCGTGCTCACCACTGGTGATAAAAATCTTTGTGCCGGTTATTTTGTAAGATCCATCCGCCTGAGGCTCTGCCTTAGTGCGCATCATGCCCAAGTCAGTACCTGCGTGGGATTCCGTTAGCGCCATGGCGCCGGTCCACTGACCACTGTAAAGCTTTTCCAGATAGGTGTTTTTTTGTTCCGCCGATCCGTGGGCGTCAATGCTCAAGCACGCTCCCACGGTAAGCGAGCCATACAAGAACAGGCTGCTGTTTGCGGCCCAAAACATTTCTTCGACCAAGCCCGCCACGCTCTTTGGCATGCCCTGACCACCAAAGGCCGGATTGCCAGACAAACCAAGCCAGCCGCCTTGGGTCAACTGCGCAAACGCTTCTTTAAATCCCGGCGGCGTAGTGACCTCACCGTCGTTTAACTCACACCCGTGGGCATCGCCGACTTCGTTCAGGGGCGCCATTACTTCGGATGCCAGCCGTCCACCTTCGGCTACCACGGCTTTGATTAGGTCTGATGAGAGCTCGCGGAAAGCCTCAATTTCGGACCAGCTCTTTTGAACGTCGAATACCTCGTTCATCAAAAAGTCCGCGTCTCGCTCTCTGGCGATGTAATCCATGGTTTTTCTCGTTATTCGATTGCTGCGATTTTAGCGCCGCCGCCGGTTGGGAGCCATCGGTTTTGTCTCGACAGGCTCTCGACCGGCACCGGTCTCGTACCTTAAGCGTGCCTGCAAGCAGAGCTGTCGTTTGTTCTGGCCGTGGATGGTACGGGCGCAATTTCTTACACAACCGCGCGCCAGGGCTTCCATCAGCCAACGGAAAAGTGCGAGACGCTGCATCGCCAAGCAAGCCGCAAACGAACTCAAGCTCTAAGGTAAATCTCCATGCGACGAACTTTGACCGGCATTTTTGACACCTATCTGCCCGGGCATTGCCTACTTTGTGAAAGCGGTTTTGATGCTGGGCAGTCCGCCCCCCGCGATCACTTGTGCAGTCAGTGTCGACTGGCGCTACCGTTAAACCTCCATGCCTGCCGACACTGCGCGCTGCCCCTGTCCGCGGACTCGCTAGACACTGGTGAGCCCGCTCAATCCACCTGCGGGCCTTGCGTCTCCCAGCCTTTGGCTGACAGAACCTTTGCACCATTGCTACACCAGGGCGCCGGGGCCTACTTACTGCATCGCCTTAAATTCAACCGCGGCGAAGCCGAGGGCCGCACGTTGGCCGAAATGATGCTAGCCCAGATCCGTCCCCAAACAGCCATAGCCCGGCCAGATCTTCTGCTACCGGTGCCGTTGAACTACTGGTCATTGGTGCGACGGGGTTTCAACCAAAGCTCGCTGCTTGCGGCAGTCATTGGTAAGGCGCTCAAAATACCCATTGAAGAAAGACTCATCGCCCGCCATGGCGGTCCCGCCCAGCGAACCCTCTCGCGAGTGCAACGGCAGCGGCTGGCCCGGCGCCGGTTTTTCTGGCGAGACAGGCCTCATCAGGATTTACGCAACACGTATGTTGCCATCATCGACGATGTTCTAACCACCGGCGCAACGGCCAGGGAAATCGTGCGCCTGTTGCGGCAACAGGATGCGGGGCGAGTAGATGTGTGGTGTGCCACACGGACCGATACTATCGGTGGCTGAAAACCAATATTGCCGATGCGTAGCTGGTACAGTTCCGTCATGCCAAGCTCACCCGATAACTCAGTTCAAGCGCCCTATGACGGACTTACCCCAGATGCGGTGCTCGATGCCGTTGAGGCGGCGGGGTTTGAACCCACCGGCGGGCTGAATGCGCTGAACAGCTACGAAAACCGGGTGTATCAAATTGCGCTGGAAAACGGTTCCTTCGTCATCTGCAAATTTTATCGTCCCGGACGCTGGTCAGACGAGGCCATTGAAGAAGAGCATGCTTTCACCCAAGGGCTGTTTGACGCCGAACTCTCCGTCGTGCCGCCGCTCAAGATTCGCGGCAAAAGCGTTTTTGACCATCAAGGCTTTCGGTTCGCTGTTTTCCCGCGGCAAGGCGGTCACCCGCCAAACCTCGAAAACGAAGACGATCTGGAAGTACTTGCACGGTCCATTGCGCGGCTGCACGCCTACGGGGCGGGCCGACCGTTTTCTCATCGCGTAGCCCTAACGGTGCAGCGCCTAGGCTGGGAGAGCCGAGAATTTTTGCTGACAAACAATTTTTTGCCCCCGGAGATGGAAGAGGCCTATCGATCTATCACTGAACAGCTATTGGCGCGGATTGAACCCCTGATGGAATCCGCGCCCTTGACGGCCATTCACGGCGACTGCCATATGGGCAATATTCTATGGCGAGACGACACCCCCCACTTCGTCGATTTCGACGACTGTATGCTTGGGCCGCCAATCCAAGACCTATGGATGCTGCTTAGCGGCGAGCGGGCAAATCAAACCCTTCAGCTGAATCTGATTTTGGATGCCTATCGAGACTTCCACGACTTTGATCTGTCGACGCTGCGCTTGATCGAGCCGCTACGCACCCTTCGCATCATGCACCACGCCGGGTGGATCGCTCGACGCTGGCATGACCCGGCCTTCCCCATGGCATTCCCGACCTTCGACTCGGTGAACTATTGGTCCAATCACGTACTGGCTTTGAAAGAGCAATTGGCCATGCTGGACGAACCGCCCCTAGTCTACTTGGGCTAACGCTACTGGTTCACAGACTTATTGCCTGTCCGTTGAGATTGGGTTGCGGTCTGATCTTGGGCGTTATAGCTTCTTTACCGCCTTCGGAGACTCATTGCTAAGGAGAGCAATCATGGCAAACGCACAACCTATCGCTTCCACCCAAGCGCAAACGGATTTTGATGTATTGATTGTTGGTGCCGGCATTTCCGGTATCGGTGAGGCCTACCACTTGCAACAGCAATGCCCTGACAAGAGCTACTGCATTTTGGAAATGAAAGAGACATTTGGCGGCACGTGGGAAACCCATAAATATCCGGGCATTCGCTCTGATTCAGATCTCTATACCTTTGGCTATCGCTTCAAGCCTTGGACAGGTGTTCCCATTGCCAGCGCCGGCGCCATTTTAGACTACATGGGTGAAGTGATCGAAGAAAATTCCATCGACAAGCATATTCGATATGGACACCGTATCACGCGCTGCAGTTGGTCAAGTGACGAAAACAAGTGGACCGTCGAGGCTAGCCGAGCCGCTGATGGCGCAACGCTCACGTTCACCTGCAACTTTCTGTGGATGTGCCAAGGTTATTACGACCACGAAAACCCGAATATCCCTAACTGGCCCGGCATGGACCAATATCAAGGACAGCTAGTTCATGCCCAGCTTTGGGACCCTAAAACCGACTACACGGGCAAGAAAGTCCTAGTTATCGGCTCCGGCGCCACAGCAGCCACGGTGGTTCCCGAGTTTGCAAAGAGGGCTGAGCACGTCACCATGCTCCAGCGCTCACCGACCTATTTCTTCTGTAGCGAAAACCGCAACGAACTGGCCGACCGCCTTAGAGAAATTGGAATCGATGAGCCAACGATTCATCGGGTCGTTCGCGCGCAAATTTTGTACGATCAAGATGTGCTTACCGAGCGCTGTAAGACCGAACCCGATGCGGTCTTTGAAGAGCTAAAGGCGCTAATTCGCCAATACGCCGGCGACGATTTTGAATTCGAGCCACATTTCACGCCAAAGTATCGACCTTGGCAGCAACGCTTGGCCTTTTGCCCAGATGGCGATGTTTTCCAAGCGGCGGCGGCCGGCAAGCTGTCTGTGGTTACCGATACCATCGATTCCTTTACAGCCAGCGGCGTGCGCACAACATCCGGCGAAGAAATAGAGGCCGATATTGTCTGCGTCTGTACCGGCTTCCATCTTGCCGTTATGGGCAATATTCCCTTTGACGTGGACGGCAAACCTGTCGATTGGCACGACACCGTCAACTATCGAGGCATGATGTTTACCGGTGTACCGAACCTCGCCTGGGTATTTGGCTACTTCCGAGCCAGCTGGACGTTGCGCGTCGATCTGATGGGCGACTTCGTTTGCGGTTTGTTAAATCACATGAAAAACATCGGCGCTCGCCGAGTCGAAGTAGCGCTGCGGGACGAAGATGCCGGCATGGATATTTTGCCGTGGATCGAGGAAGACAATTTCAATCCCAGTTACCTTATGCGAGACATCGACAAAATGCCCCAGCGAGGAGCCAAGCCCGAATGGCGCCACAACCAAGACTACTGGATGGAAAAGGATGAAATTCCCGCAACGAACCTACAGGGTTCCGAATTCGTCTACGATGGTGTGCGAGCTTCCGGCCTCCCGCCACAGGCGAAGTCTGCGTAAACAACCGGTTGGTTTGCCAGCGCAGAGGAGCTTTCGCACCCTGCGATTTAGAGTCTGGGTGCAAACCTCAGTCGGGCACCCAGGCCGCAAAGGTAAATACCCCGCTGAAGGGCTAAGAAATTCCTAGCTCTTCGCGGTTAAGCCAGATGTTCGCATACTGCTTAAGCAGATAGGGTCGCTCACTTTCGGGAAGTTCACTCAACTGACCGGCAAGCGCCCGCACCGATGGGCTGTTAAGCAAGTCCTGAACGTCTTGGTCCTCTGACACTGCCTTAGCGTAGCGGTGAGTCGGATACAGGCGCGTATTGGCCACAATGCTCTGATCCAGCTGAGCGGCTAAATCCTCCAAACTGGATGCTTGGACAATGGGTTCACCAAAGCACAGTCGCACTCGCCCTTTAGGTCCCATCAAACCTTGAACCATACTCCTTAAGTCTTCGTCGGGGGACTTTTGGTAGCTGCCATATAAGTCCACGGTAGCCAGCTCATGCGCCTTAATCGGGCCACAGGGATCCAGTTCATAGGACACCGAAACTGGCACCACAGGCGCCACATGCAGCAACTTATCCAATGGTTCTTGAGCGGAACCTTTGTCTCGATAGGCCAGAAGCAGCATCTTCAGCAGCGCCGGATCGGTGCGATCAAAACCGTCCTTGGCCCGGCCTTGGCGCTGGGCGATCCAAACAGATACACCCTGCTGAAGCGACTGCTGCGTATAACGGCTGGTGCGACCCAAGGCCTGATACTGGGCGCGCACCCCCTCCACATTGCGTTCAACAACAAAGCTCTTGTTCAAACGCATCAGGTCTGCCGCTAGGGAGTTACTCAGCAAATTGTCGCCCACAGCCATGCGACAGGTGTCGTGGCCGGCGTCTTGCAGCAGATAGTTGAGCAAGCTGGAGTCCATCAGGATATCCCGATGATTGGAGATAAACAGGTAGTGTTCGTTGGGACTTAACCGATCCAAACCGCTGACCGAAAGTCGGTCTATGGAGCGGTCAATAACCGTTTCAAAGAGGCCGGCAATGACGTTTTGACAGTCTCTTATGGACCGGAGGTTGCGGGTTTTCAGGCGCAGGATTAGCCGAGTAAGCCAGCGTCCTAAGGCAGCATTGCCAAGCCAACTGGGCAAAACCAACCGACTGGCTGCCTGAGCAAGTTCCCTTGAAGCGACCAGCCGAGTCAGCACTTGGGGCACCTCGTGGTCGTAGTAGGGACGTATGGCATCAAATTCAGACATGGGTTTTCTCAATAGTTGCTGTCACCTAACGAGCGGACCTGTCGGCACATTGCCCACGCGCACTAAAAAACCCCGCTCTCTCGGCATGAGTCACTCCATGTCTGTCTACTCTGGCAGCCATTGTATGCGATCTATCCATGCTGCGATCGCTTGATATTTGCCGAGTTCAAAACCACCCCTCATTACATTTCACAACAGGGATTTTGGCTGTTGCATCTCGCCCAAGAAACTCCAGTGTACGAGCCTTACCCATAACGAGATCGATTTGGATGCATTCGCGCTCGGTATCGAAAAAAGAGGCGAGCATTTTAACCTAGTAATAGCTGCCTGACAGAGCGTCACCGCAGAGCTTCATGGTTACCTCAACCCATTAGCCCTTTCCCGATAGCACTAAAACAAATCCAGATGCCCATGATAAGCAGCAGCATAAACACTCCTCGCTTGAGCGTCGGTTCAGACACCACAGGAGGAAACCTGCGGCCCAACCAAGCGCCCAGTATGACGACCGGTGCTCCCA
>JAYNPH010000002.1:19476-26827 GCA_038113685.1 Gammaproteobacteria bacterium | reverse complement strand
GCGTACAGTAATACCGAGGCAGTCAGGCTGCCGTCGAAAAATACGATGACCGTCCGAGCCGAGGTGGTCAAAAAAAAGTAGCTCAGAAGGGTAGCGCGAATAACAGCCACGGACAGCGGCTGGCTGTAGGCAAACCAGCCAAGCAATGGCCCACTGGCTGAAAAGAGGCCGCCCAGCACGCCGCCAATAAGACCCATGGACCACGTAAAGGGCGCGCCCGATCGTTGGGGCCAACTGCGGGGACGAATGCTCATGGACAAGCCGCCAACCGTGATAAACAGACCGAGACAAAGTTCCAGCAACCATAAGGCTGTGCCGTTGAGATAGAGCATCAGCCAATACCCCAACAGCAACCCCGGCAAGATGCCTACCCCCAACCAAAATAACAGGCTGCGGTGAACGTGATGACTACTGCCCTGCAAGGACAATCCCGCATTGAGCATGCTGAGAAAACTTACCATGGCCGCAAGAGTCGGAATGTCCAGCAGCCGCAAACCGCCAATTATGGCTACAGCAATCATACCCAAGGCAAAACCGGCAACGGCCTGAACATAGCTGCCGAACAAAAGCACAAGCAAGATAACAAGAAGGGGGATATCGAACATGGGCGCAGTCTGCCACAGTCAGCCTTGTGAGATGGGCTTTGTTGTCATCACAAAAACAACCGGGGCAAGTTCTGGGCAAAACGACGATCTGTTAGGGTGGCTGCTCTGCAAAGAGGAATCGGTTTATGGATCTTGCTCTTAACAATAAATTCGCGCTCGTAACCGGCAGCCACAGGGGTACCGGGCAAATTATTGCCCAAACCCTAATGCAAGAGGGGGCAGAGGTCCTCGTGCACGGCATGACCCGAGAGCAGGCGGAATCGTCAGTTCAGGAACTCGGCGGCGGCATCGCTGTTTGGGGCGATATTGTCACCGGTGACGGAGCTCAGGAGCTTCTCCATCAATGCCAGGCTTTTGACATTTCTATTTTGATCAACAACTTTGGCGCGGCGGATGGGGGCACTTGGCAAACTCAGGACGAAGCGGCCTGGCTGCTGGCGTACCAGAAAAACGTGCTCTCCGCCCAGCGGCTTATTGCCGCCATGCTACCCAACCTTAGGGCCCTGCCGTGGGCTCGGGTCATCAACCTTGGTACCGTAGGATCCACGGCACCCAACGCTCGAATGCCGGGCTATTATGCGGCCAAGGGAGCCATGGCTAATCTGACCATTGGTCTCGCCAAGGAAGTTGCCGGCAGCAACATCCGGGTCAATTTGGTGTCCCCGGGCATGATTCTGACGCCGGAAGTAGAAGCGAGCTACATGCGCATGGCAGCACAAAAAGACTGGGGCAGTACTTGGGAAGAGGTAGAGGCCCATGTGGCCAAGGATATCCCCATTAAGCGCATCAGCCGGCGCGAGGAAGTCGCGGCCTTGGTCGCATTTTTATGCAGCCCACTGGCCGATGCCATCCATGGACAAAACATTCGCATCGACGGTGGTCAGCTGGGGATCGTGAGCTGATGGAGCGGCAACCGATTAATCACCTGTCCCTGCGTTTGGCCGGCGTCGCCCTGATTCTGGCGGTGTTATTCGTACTGGACCTGAATCAAAACGACCCGACAAACCAGCTGTGGCTGCCTTTACTGCTGGCAGCGGGCGCCTTTCTGATGACGTTGTCAGGTATGGCGGTGGCAATTGCCGTGGGTACCTTGGCCATTTTGCACATGGACCTTGATTCAACTTTCTGGGTTACCGCCAGCGCCTACCCGCTACTCGTCGCCGGCAGCGGTGTGTTCATCGGCTGGATTCTGCTGCAGCGCTTCCGCCAACGCATCAAAGATACCCACGAGGAACGCTGGGCAAACCGCCGGCAAGAATCCGAAGAATGACACCCAAAGGGATTCTGTTCGACTTTGACGGAACGCTGGCGCCAAACTTAGATCTGTCGGACATGCGCCGGCAAATCGCAGCCATGGCCAATCACGCTGGTGTGCCGGCTCATGTCTACGAGGACCTCTACATTGTCGAAATCATTGAGGCGTCGCAGGCTTGGCTAATGGCTCAAGCCCATGCCGGGCCAAAGGCGGCCGAAGCATATGCTGCCGCCAGCCACCAAAGAATCAGCGACATCGAGCTGCGTGCTGCGGCTGAGACCAAACTCTTCGATCAAGCAAGACAAGTGCTCGCCCAACTCCGCCATGCCGGTTATCAACTTGGAATCGTCACAAGAAACTGCCGCGAAGCCGTGCTGACGATGTTTCCAGACCTGAATCAGTACATCGACGCTCTGCACGCCCGGAACGATGTGGCCTTTCTCAAACCGGACCCCAGGCACCTCACCGCGAACTTGATGGCTCTGGGTGTGGATGCAAAAAATGCGGCCATGGTAGGCGATGGTGCGCTGGACATGCAGGCGGGCCGTGAACTAAATATGCAGTGCTTGGGCGTGCTCACGGGTAGCAACGATGCGCAGGCGCTGCTGGCCGCGGGTGCAGATGAAGTGCTTGAGGATTATCGCGGCCTTGTAGGCCTGTTAACGTAGCGGCAATTCCGTTTGACGCCGAACGAGTAACTCAGTGAGGAAGATTATGAGTATCAGCATTACCCAGCTATTTCGCTATCCCGTCAAAAGCATGGGCGGCCATACCATGGATCAGGTTTCACTTACGAGTAACGGCATCCCGGGTGATCGGGCTTGGGCGCTCAAGGATGAGGAACGGGGCGGTATCAAGGGCGGCAAGCGTTTTCCGCAACTGCTGGCCATGCAGGCTCGATTCGCCACCGAACCCTCAGAAGAAACCGTTTCGCCGGAGGTAAGGATTACTCTGAGCGATGGCCAAAGCGTCTCAACCTCGGACCCGGACGTTAACAGCATTCTAAGCAATCAAGTGGATGCCAACGTAAGCATTTGGCCGCTCTTACCCGCGGATCAATTAGATCATTACCGGCGTCCGCCAATGGAGCGAGGCACAGATCCGGAGGCATATTTCCGCGAGGTATTTGCACGCACGCCAGACGAACCGCTGCCAGATCTGTCGATGTTTCCTGAAGAACTCTTTATTTACGAGTCTTCCCCGGGCACTTATTTCGATGCCTTTCCCATCCTGCTCATGAGTCAGTCCAGTCTGGATTATTTTCAAACGGCAATGGGCGAGGTGGGCGCAAATTCCCAATTCGATACCCGTCGATTTCGACCCAATATTCTGGTGGAAACCCCTGAGTCTGGTTTCCCTGAGAATTCCTGGGTAGGCCGACGAGGTAAGCTTGGCAACGCCGTCGTTAAGATCGAGACCATCTGTCCGCGCTGCGTAATGACCACTCACGGGTTCGACGATCTACCCAAGGATCCGAAGATCATGAGACATTTGGTCAAAGAAAATGACGGGAACCTTGGGGTTTATCTGAGCATAGAGCAGCCAGGCTCCGTCAGCGTTGGCGATAGCCTTGTGTGGCTGGATTAATTGATCCGTTACGAATTTACGGCGTAAAAAAAACGCGGTCGTTTTCACGACCGCGCTTACAGCTCACCAGTGCTGGTGAGGAACAGTCTATTGATCTAATTGCTGCCGGTAGGCACCTCGTTAAAGGACATACCCTTATCCATACGCGGTTCCTGCGGCATCCCAAGGACCCGCTCGGCAATAATGTTCGCCATGATTTCATCGGTACCACCAGCGATCCGACCGCCCGGCGCGCCCATATAGGTCAGCTGCAGCCGACCCGCTTCCTTGGACAGTTTGTCGTCCCAAATCGCGCCGCTCATTTCTAGCAAATCCATGCAATAAGACGCCATCTCCTGAGTCTTTGGCGCACCTACCAGTTTGCCAATGGAGTTTTCTGGTCCGGGGATTTCACCGCGAGACATGGCAGTCATAGAGCGATAGCCGGTAAAGCGCAGGCCAGACTCCTGCACATACCAATCTGCTAGCTTGGCGCGAACGGCGCTGTCTTCAATGGCAGGCTTATCGTCAATCATGACCTCGCTAGCAATGCGGTAGGCAACTTCCACGTTCACGCCCGCACCGCCGCCACCAATGGCCGCGCGCTCGTTCATCAGCGTGGTCAAGGCCACTTGCCAGCCCTGCCCGACTTCACCCAGCCTCTGGCTGTCGGGAATACGCACGTCCGTAAAGTACACTTCGTTGAAGTTCGCTCCGCCGGTCAGTTGCTTGATGGGTTTGATTTCAACTCCCGGTGACTTCATATCTAGGAAGAAATAGCTCAAGCCCTTGTGCTTGGGCACATTGGGATCAGTTCTGACCACCAAGATGCCGTAATCAGAATAGTGGGCACCGGATGTCCAAATCTTCTGGCCGTTAATCACCCAGTCATCACCGTCGCGCTCAGCCTTGGTGCGCAGGGCCGCCAAGTCCGAGCCGCCAGCGGGCTCAGAGAACAGCTGACACCAAATCTCTTCACCGCTCGCTAACTTTGGCAGAAAACGGTCGTGGTGCTCGGGTTTGCCCCAAGTCATTAGAGTCGGCGCGGCCATCCCCTGACCGATCACAAAGACGCCGCCGGGGGTGCTGAACTTTGCTTCTTCCTGATTCCAGATCACCTGTTCAATGGCTGTGGCTTCACGTCCGCCATACTTTTTCTCCCAGCGGATACAGGCCCAACCCGCATCATACTTACGCTTTTGCCAAAGTTTGGCCGCTGCGATGTCATCCAAACCCGCCAGTTCGTCTTGGGTCGGTACGTTATCCTTTAGCCATGCCGCGGCTTCTGCGCGGAAAGCTGCTTCTTCTGGAGTGTCGTTAAAGTCCATGGTTTTTCCTCAATAAAATTCTGTTTACCTATTTGTCTGATGTTCTGACTAAGCGGCGTTGTTCTGTTCATAAGCGGTTATCAGGCGATCCTGCCAATAGCCTTCACTGCCCACGTTTACACCCAGCAGCTTCGCCCGACGATAGAAAAACTGGCAATCAAATTCCCAAGTGAAGCCCATGCCGCCGTGGGTTTGCACATTCTCCTCTGCGGCAAAAACCGCCGCTTGAATGGCGCCCACCCGCGCTGTGGCAGCCGCCAAGGGTAGCTCGGAGCTGTCGCTATTTAACGCCCAAGCGCCGTAGTAGCAGTTGCTGCGTGCCAAGGTATTTTTTACGTACATGGCGGCTAGCTTGTGCTTAATAGCCTGATAAGACGCGATGGCGCGACCAAAGGCGTATCGGCCCATGGCGTAGTCCCGTGCTTGGATCATGGCCGCATCGGCCAAGCCCACTTGCTCCCAAGCAAAAAGCACCGCGGCTCGATCCAGCAGACGCTCCGTCGCCGCCCAGCCAGCACCTTCGCCGCCAAGCAGTTCCGCATTAGCGTCACTCAATTCAAGCACCGCGTGGCCCCGGGAAAAATCTAAGGTTCGAACCGCTTCTCGGCTTACGCCCGGCTGATCCAGTTCCACTAGGTACCAGCTTGCGCCATCACCGGAATCTGAGGCGCCAACAACCACCGCAAAGTCTGCCGCCCTACCGTCGGCAACGGGAATTTTGCGTCCGCTTAAACCTCCGGCCCCCATGCGAGTTTTCAAGCTCTTGACGCTTGGGCGACCATTACCTTCAGCCAGCGCGAAAGTGCCTATTGCCTCTCCAGCAGCTAACAGCGGTAACCATTTATCTTTTTGCTCTTGGGAACCGCAAGCCAACAGTGCTTCGGTAGCCAAATACACCGAGGAACTGAACGGCACAGGTGCCACGGCTCTGCCCAGCTCTTCGGCGATAACCACAAGTTCGAGATACGACAGCCCTAGGCCGCCAAATTCCTCTGGGATTACCGTCGCGGTCCAACCCATTTCGCCGATTTTTTTCCACAGCGCTTCATCAAAATCCGCATCGCCATTGAGCACCGCACGTACCACCGTGGGCGGGCAATGTTCACTCAAAAAACCCCGTGCTTGTTCCCGCAACAACTCTTGTTCTTCTGAAAATTCAAAGTTCATCCGTTCCCTCCTTGTTTCAAGTTTCCCGAGCCAGCCCCCGAATATAGCAGAGTTTTTAACCATTCTTCGATGCTCATTTAGCCCACGGGCTTAGACACCTTGGCACAACGCAAACGGCCTCAAGGCGCGCTTTTAAGCTAAACTGCCAGCATGAACACCCCCGCTTTTGAGAACTCGTCCATGGACTTTAGCGCCCTCGGCTTTATTCGAGTCGCCGCTGCAACACCCAAATTGACCATCGGCGACCCCATAGCCAATGCCGAGGAGATACTCGGTCAAACCCGGGCACTGGCACAGGAACATGTGAGTTTGGGTGTGTTTCCAGAACTCTGTCTGAGCGGCTACTCGGCCGAAGACCTGTTTTTTTCAGACGCGTTGTTACGCGATACCCGAACAGCCATCCAGGCCTTGTGTCGGACCAAGTTACCCCTAATCGCCGTTGGTGCGCCGTGGCGACTTGGCGACGGCCGGTTACTCAACTGTGCGGTGATAATCGGTGCTGGTCGCGTGTTGGGCATGATCCCCAAGTCCTTCTTACCCAACTACAGCGAATACTACGAACAACGATGGTTCGTATCGGGCACCGATATAAATGAGACAGAGGTCGACCCAGATCTGGGAACCTTCCATATTCGCGTGGATCAGCTGTTCGCCTTGGGCGATTGTTGGGTCGGAGCAGAAATCTGCGAGGATCTGTGGGCGCCCATCAGTCCGGGCACTCGCGCTGCCCTTGCCGGCGCCGACATCGTCTGCAACCTCTCTGCCAGCAACGAGCTAATCAGCAAGGCCGAATACCGGCGCAGCCTGGTCACCATGACCAGTGCCAGCAACTTCTGCGGTTACGTTTACGCCAGCGCCGGGGCTTGGGAATCTACCAAGGACGTTGTTTATGGGGGCCATGCGTTGATCGCAGAGGCCGGCAATTTACTGGCCGAAAGCCCGCGCTTTGACCTTGCTGCTCACACCTTGATCGGCGAGATCGATTTAACTCGCTTGGCCCATGATCGGCGCCTGAACAGCACCTTTGCGCAAATGCCTCGACAACAACCCTATCGCCGAGTCAGTGCAGACTTAAGTGCGATGCCGTTACCGGACCTGAAGCGCCAATTCAGCAAACAGCCTTTTGTGCCAGAAGATGAAGACGAGTTCGCGGCTCGTGCCCTAGAAATTCTGCAGATCCAATCCACAGGACTCGCCCGACGCATGCTGGCAGCCCATTGCCAGCGCTTGGTCATTGGCCTGTCCGGCGGACTGGATTCAACCTTGGCGTTCTTGGTTGCTAAGGATGCCTTGGCAAAACTATCGCTACCGCCGGATCACCTCGTTGCGCTGACCCTGCCGGGACCCGGCACAAGCGCGCTCACCTTAGACAACGCCCATCGGCTAGCCCAAAGCACCGGTGTGACGTTGCACGAGGTCAGCATCAGTGC
>JAYNPH010000002.1:9325-19466 GCA_038113685.1 Gammaproteobacteria bacterium | reverse complement strand
CTTATGACGTGGTTTTTGAGAATGCTCAGGCTCGTGAGCGCACACAGATCCTCTTCAACTACGCTAACAAGATCGGCGGCATTGTTGTTGGTACTGGCGACTTGAGTGAGCTGGCTCTTGGCTGGGCAACCTTCAATGCAGACCAGATGGCTAATTACAACGTGAATGCCAGCGTCCCCAAAACTATGATGGCCTACTTAGTGCGTTGGTATGCCCAGCATCGTGCCCAAACCGACTTGGCCGCCGTGCTGCAAGATGTTTTAGCAACGCCGATCAGCCCGGAACTGATTCCGCCGGAAGACGGGGAGATCAGCCAGCGCACTGAAGACTTAGTAGGCCCCTACGAGCTACATGACTTTTTTCTCTACCATTGGTTGCGACATGGCGCGACGCCGTCGAAGATCTTCCACCTTGCCCGCATTAGCTTTGACGGACTCTATACCCCGAGGGTGATCCAACAGTGGATGCTGCAATTTTTCCGTCGCTTCATGACCCAACAGTTCAAGCGCACAACCCTGCCACCGGGACCCAAGGTGGGCAGCGTCAGTCTGTCACCACGCGGTGACTGGCGTATGCCCGATGAAGCCGGATTCCAACATCTGCTGAAGGAAGTGACCGAAGTGCTGGCGCACCACGAGAAAGCCGAATAACCGCTCTCAACCCAACAATCACATCGAGATAAGCCCATGACATTACGCACCGCTTTGTTCACCGTCGGCCTCTTTCTATCCCTCGCTGGGTCTTTGCAAGCCAACAGCAATCACTGCGGAGACGAAGGCGTGTGGGTTGAGATTTTAGGTGCGGGCAGCGGTGAACTTAACGATGGTCAGGCCTCACCCAGCTACCTGATATGGCACGACAATGTAGCCAGAGTGCTAATTGACCTGGGATCTGGATCCCAAATCGGCTTTGAAAAGTCCGGGGCCAGTTTTGAAACCGTGGAGGCCATTGCGCTGACCCAATTGAGTCCTGAGCATAGTAGCGATCTGCCCGCCTTTATCAGCGCCGCCCAGAGCGACACCCGCACCCAACGCCTGAGCGTCCTCGGTCCAACCGGCGATGGTCAGAGTCATCTGTCGACTCGAGAATTCATGCAGCGCCTATTCGGGGCAGATGGGGTCTATCCGTATCTGGCTGATGCTATCAAGCCCAGAGCCAGTCTGGGCTATCGGATACGCGGCGTGGATGTGCAGGCCACAGGCAGCAAGCGGTGGGCAGGTTATCAAACCGAGCACGTGAAACTCAGCGCCATTCCCGTGCATTCTGGCGACATCCCTGCCCTTGCTTGGCGGGTGGAAATCGAGGACCAAGTCATCGTCATCACCGGAGACTTCAACAACTCGAAAAATCTTGTCGCCACCTTCGCCAAGGACGCCGACGCCCTAGTTGTCAGCCACGCCATACCTGAAAACTCCCGAGGCAGGTTACGCGAGTTGCATAGCCGACCGTCTCAGTTGGGACGCATCGCGCACCAAGCCGACGCGCGTATGTTGATTTTAGGCCATCGCAACAGCCGTACCCGAGGCAGGGAGAGCCTGAGCCGGGCAGCCATGGAAGAGAACTACAGCGGCCCGATCCTCTTTGCCAACGACAGCGAATGCTGGGGGTTATAGGCGCGCGAAACGACGATCAAGGATCCGCTAATCTGCCCCCTCTCGCAGATAATCCACTGCCAAACGTGACATGGCGTGAACGCCAAGCGGCAGAGCGCCTTCGTCCACATAAAAGAACGGAGAGTGATTGGGAATAGCTTTCTCAACCGGAACATCCGCCGGGCGCCCGCCGATGAAAAAGAAAAAGCCGGGGATTTGTTCCTGAAAGAAAGAAAAGTCTTCGGCTCCGGTGATCAACACCGGCTGGGATACTTGGGATTGACCGTATACGTCCTCCAATGTCGGCGCTAACCGGGCGGTCAGAGCAGCATCGTTAAACGTTACTGGCACGCCGGGATCAATTTCAAGCGTGGCAGTCGCTCCTTGAGACTCGGCTACTTGAGTCACCACCCGCTGAATTTTCTCGTGAACCTGTGCGCGAACGTTTGGGTCAAAGGTGCGGATGGTACCGCTGAGAGTCGCTGTTTCCGGCACGATGTTATTGCGCACGCCGGCCTCAAACTGCCCCACCGTTACCACAACAGGATGCTGGGTAATGTCGATTTGACGACTGACGATGGTTTGTAAGCCGTTAACGATCTGCGCCCCGACGACGATGGGATCCACACCAGCCCAAGGCCGCGCCCCGTGGGTTTGACTTCCCGTTATTTCCACATCGAAACGTTGGGCGCTGGCCATAAAGCCAAGCGGCCGATAGCTGGCGCGACCGACCTCGTCACCCTGAGAAATGTGCAGACCGATAATGGCCTCGACAGCAGGGTTTTCCAGTGCACCCTCAGCGATCATCATTTTTGCGCCGCCGTCTTCGCCCTTGGGCGGGCCTTCTTCGGCAGGCTGAAAAATGAATTTAACGGTACCCGGCAGCTCGTCGCGCACAGATGCCAGCACTTGGGCCGCACCCATTAATATCGCCACATGGTTGTCGTGACCACAGGCGTGCATAACGCCAACATCGCGTCCCTGATATTCCCCACGTACGGTTGATGCATAAGGCAGGCCGGTTTTCTCCACCACCGGCAACGCGTCCATATCGGCCCGTAACGCCACAACTGGCCCGGGCTTCCCACCTTTCAAAATACCGACAACGCCGGTGTGGGCAACACCGGTCTGCACCTCGATACCCAAACTCCGCAGGTGCTCTGCAACCAAGGCAGAGGTACGAAACTCCCGATTGGACAACTCGGGGTTGGCGTGGATATCACGACGCCAGGCCACAACAGCGTCATTTACCGCTTGCACTTGGGAGGCTATTTCTTCGTTAAGCTCATCGGAGCTGGCCGAAAACGAGCAAAGCGCCAGCAGCACGGGCGCCACACATTGGGCAAAGAAAAACAAACGGGACATATCCAACTCCTAACAGTTTGAATCAGCCTATCGAAAAATTAGCGTGCTGACTATTGCCATCCACGCTCTTCCTTAAGCTGCGTAAACCCCAGCCGATTCTGCATCTCGACGACAAAGTTCGGATAGCGCTGGGGCAGGGTCTCTAAGTTAAAGTCTCGGGCGATCTCTGAGCGCGTTTCCTGTTCCAACAGAAACTTGAATGCCTGAATGAGCACCCACTCATGCGTATTCGTGCCAGCGCACAACGTCGCGTAAAAGTCCGCACTCATTACTACCCGATGATGCGTTTCAGCGCTGCCTTCCAACACCACCTCGTAGACATCGATACCAACCCTATTCACACTGATCACACCGGACCCCAAAACTATGGACTATCCCTATCATGACCGATGTTAGCGACGACAAAAAAGTACTTTGCAACCAGCTGCAAAGTATCTGGTACGAGCAAATTCCACTGTCTAAGGCCATGCAGATGCAAATCGAATCCTTCGATGGTGACTTACTGGCAACTCGAGCGGTGTTGGAACCCAATGTCAACGTTCATGGAACTGCCTTTGCCGGCAGCCTCTACGCCATACAGGCGCTAACGGGCTGGGGCATGATGCATCTACAGCTCAAGCTCAACCACCTAGATGCCTCGATCGTGATCGCCAGCGGACAAATCAACTACGCCAAACCAGTGGCAGAAGAAATCGTCGTGCACTGCGATTTTGGCGAGCATGCCGCCGCAATGGATAAACTCAAGGCATCGGGTAAGGGCCGATTCCCCCTGACCTGCCGGGTGCTGCTGGCAGACGGTCAAGTCGCCGGTGAGTTTTCTGGCATCTACGCAGTGCGACTAAATCGCTGAGACAGCCAAGCACTGATGCGCAGCCCCACCGCAACCAAGCCCAAAAACGACATAAGCTGAGCCCAACCGGATGAGGCGGTTAGCGCTCCTGAAATAAACGCCTGCATAAAAATTAGCCAGATATAGTGCATGCCGAGTAAGTGCAGGCGCCGCCACCACGAGCCCATGACGCGCTGAGCCTTGTTATTACTGGTCAATGCCATCAACCAGATAAGTACAAAGGCGGCGCCGCCAAAGACAAAGGTAAGCCAATCGAGGGTTTCACCGCTGACCCTGAGGTACGCATAAACATAACCCGCATGCGCCGTATGGCTAAGTGCGGCAGAGAGTCCAAGGTAGCGCCGTAGCCGCATCAAGCCGATGCCCTTGCCAGTCAATTGCCGTATCGGTCGGGCGACATATGCCAGCAACAGCATGAAAAAAGCCATGCGTGCGGTAACTCTTAGCATATAGCCGATGTGTTCCAAGGTTGTATCGCTGGACCCGGGTAAGGCCGCGGGCGAAACGGCTAGCGCCAGCGCTAAAATCGCGGCGGCTACGCCAATCAGGCCATAGCCGACCGTTTTATTCGTGCTCACAACCCCTCCCAGATCGGACTAAACCGCTAATGCCACAGGTCGTTATGGCTTTTTGAAAGTTAGGTTACTAACAATATCGGCCACTGATTCAGCGCGCCCGGACCGAATTTGCGGACGAAATACCCAGCTGCGCACAGCGTCGAGGGCCGCATCATCAAACAATCCCGGAGGTTCACTGGCGATGACTCGCACATTGGTCACTTGGCCTTGTGCCGTTACATCATACTGCACCGTTACGGTGCCCTCGGTGCCGCGAGATTTCAGCTCTGCCGGATACACCGGGGCGCTGCCGCTGATCAGCTGCAGAGGCCGGTTGTCTGGCGGCTGAACGGCGCAGGCGTTGAAAAGCCCCGCAATACACAGCGTCGAGCACAGCTTTGCCAACCTGCGAATGTAAACTGTTTGGCGGTCTTGAAAAAATCCAGTGCCCATAGCGCCCCTCCTCGAGGTATCATCGGTTCTCCAGCCCCGCCAGTCCACAGGCGAGAGACCATGTCAGAAAAAAACCGCGATAAAAGCGTGAGCGATGACTCACATTGCAATGACGGGCGCAATGACGGATGTTCTCAAGACGCGGCAGAGTCCAACGAAGAAAAGCACCTAACCTTGGCACAGATGTTTGGCAGCGCCTTTGCCGCCATGATCGGTGTTCGATCCAAGGACAAGCGAGAGCGCGATTTTACCAAGGGCAAGGCCAGTCACTTCATCATCGTTGGCTTGGTGCTTACCGCCGCTTTTGTCCTGACTATGGCAGCTGTCGTTAGTCTGGTTTTGTCGCTGGTTGCATAAAGTACATGGCGGCGGGACTACAGGACTTGTAATCATAGCCCCGCGTAAGTGCTCCGGCTTAGCCCGCAGTTCGAGCAACAATTGCCGCCATGGTTGGAGCTTGCGCTTGAAACTGCTGAAACAAGGCAAACTGCTCTTGGGCACGCTGCAAATTGTCGCCACGATTGGGCACAGAAAAATACCGATCCCCATTTAGGTGGTCGGTTAGGAAACGCAGCCCCAACATGTAGGCCAGATAGGCCGGGGCGCTAATTAGGCACCGGGCATCAAGATCCTGCTGCGCCTTCCCGGCCCTGAAACCAGTCACACACGCCCGGTAGTCATCAGCGTCAAAACCACCTCGGCTGAAGGAGACCGAGCGCACCAAATCACCAAAGTCCCATGCCCAATGTCCGTGCATATTGTTGTCTATATCAATAACTGCCAAAACCCGAGCACCGTCGATGTCAAAAAGCGCGTTGTTTATTTTGCAGTCCCCGTGAATCAGAGCATTGGGAACAGCCAAATCTTCAGGCCACCGGCGATGATTTTGAACAAGGGAAATGCAGTGCTCGGCCTGAGCTGCCTGTGCTGGGTCGGCAACAGCAAGAACAGCATCAAACTGGGCAAGATACCCAGACAGGTGCAAAAAATTCGGGATCGTGTGCGCGAGCTGCGCCGGCTCCAAAGCTTCAAGCGCCCGCTGGTAGGCACCAAAAGCTTGGGCTGCGAGCTGAATTTGTCGTCGGTTTTGAGGGGGATCGTATGTGGCGGAACCCTCGACATAGCGCCACATCCGCCAACAAGTAAAGCCCTCCGCTCTTAACGGTCTGGACAATGACTCCCCGTACTTTGTGGGAATCAACTCCGGAACCTGATACTGCCCTACATAGCCGGAATCGTTAGCCAGCGCGCCAAGAACCAAACGAGTCTGAGCGTCGAGCAGGTCGATGTCTTGATAAACCACAGCATTAATCTGCTGCAGGACATAACTCCTATCGGGTTGGGAGGCGTCTGTCAGGCGATAGGTTTGATGAATGTGTCCTTGGCCCAGTGGCTCCAGTTCAGCGGCATCAAACCAAGCCTGGGCTGCCGTTTTCGCCGCATCCAATGCCGCATCTGCTGTCATCTGTTTCGTCGCTGCCGTTGCTGAAGCTGGGGCTGCTTGAGGGCTAGCACCGTCATTCATGCTCACCATTCCGGCCTGCCCCCGAGCCCTCTTGCGACTGCAAAGCCCAGCGCCAGCGTACCAAGGGTGCGACCATGTATTCGCCGTAGGGCCGATCCAGTCCGTCGAGGCCGCGTAGGGTTTCGTCCCTGCTCAGATCGCCGCTGACATAGGAGCGGATGATCCCAGCACCACGACCAAGGGCGTGTAGGGGCGATGCCAATTCTTCCGGAACCTGCTGGTCTCTTAGGGGCGCTAGCAGTTCTCGCACTCGGTTGGCACTTGCCACCAGACCCAGTTCATCCAAGCGCCGCGCGGCTATACTTTCTGGCGGCAGCATATCCACCACCCGATTCAAGGGCGTCTCAAGGTTGTAGGGGCGGGCCTTTGGCATCTCGCTTCCAGCAATTCTGGCTTCTAAAGCCTGCTGCCCCAGCAGACGCCCGTACCATTTTACTGGCTCCAGCAGGCAGATCACCTTTATCTGATCTAGATTAAGGCCCATGGCCTCTAGGTTCCTTCGCGCCGCCAGCTCTGGGTCTTCCGGTAAACAAAGCCAGCAGGCTTGAAGACGGGTGTAAAAGTCTTCCACATCGGTGCAGTCGGCCGCTGACCAAAGTCGCTCGGCCACGGCGGGCAAACGGCTCCACAGGCGGGCAGGCAATACCTGAGGAGTGACCAGTTCCGACCAAAGGCAGGCTTCACCGCCCAAGACATTGATATCGCCATTAAACTCGGCGACACCGCGCCGCCACTGCCTAGTCCATTCAATACCCTGGGCAACGTGGCCCAGACGCGGGTCTTGCTGCACCGCGTCTTCCACTGCCAGCCACTCGGCCTGGGGCATTTCCGGATCAAAGTCGTAGTGGATATCGGCAGGGTAATGCAAATCTAGGTAATACGGGGCTGATACCAAGACGGGCTGACCAAGCGCTAGCCCACGATCACGGGTGGTGGCACCCCGCCAATTTTGCACCACGCAATCCGGCATATCCGGGTGCAGCACCTCATCCCACGCCACCGGTGTTTTGCCCTGCGCCCGCACCAAGGAACATACTCGAGTGAGAAACTCGTTTTGCAAGTCATGAGTGCTCATGCCTTGCTGCTGCAGATACTCGGCTATGACCGGATCCTGCTGCCACCAGTCCGGACTCACCTCGTCGCCACCGACATGGACATAGTCATCTGGAAATACGTCCGCCAGTTCCCCAAGCAAAGTTTCAATGGCCGCATAGACGTTTTCGTCAAGCGGATTAAGGCACCCTTTGTGAACCCCAAAGCGCTGAGTGGGTTCGCAGATATTTTTTTTACCCCATTGAGGGTAGGCAACCAGCCACGAGGTGACATGGCCGGGCATATCTAGCTCAGGAACAATGCGCACCCCGCGCTCTGCAGCGTAGCCGACCAGCGCCTTAAGTTCCTCACGGGTGTAGTGATCGGTGCTAGCCAACTTAGGATAGGCAGCGCTGGCAAAGCGAAAGCCCTGATCATCGGAAAGATGCAGATGCAGCACATTCATCTTCAACATGGCTAGGCCGTCGACCACAGACTTTAAACTCTGAATGGGGAAAAAGTGCCGGGCCACGTCTAACAGCAGCCCCCGCCAAGGAAAACGCGGACGGTCTTGAATGGTCAGCCCCGGCAGTAGCTGGTCGTGTCGGGCAAGTTGAGCGAGGGTGCTCAGACCCCGCAAAGCACCCCACTTAGAAGCGGCCTCAAGTCGAATCCGGGCATCCGTCACTTCCAATGCATAGGATTCATCCATAGACATCTGCGGCACCGCCGGATCGGCTACCTCCGCCACCTCAAGAGACACCGTACCCAAACGATAGGGACTTAAGAGTTGCCGGGCAAAGGCAACCAAGGTGGGGTTTTCAAACCCAACGGATTCCAGCGCCGTTGGCCCGACGGCAGGCGATATTCCTGACGATTCACCCTGCACGCGCAGGCGTAGAGGACGAGGCAGGCAATTCAAGGCGGGTTCAAGGGTCGTCACTGTCATGGATCCCATCATGCCCTAAGACTCGGCTGGTAAACATCACTCGGCATGACGCCGACTGAACCCGATGAGGCTATTCTTCCTTAGCACCGCCGCATCCCTACCGTTCATCTTGGGAACGTCTCCGCCCGTCGGCATTTTCTATCCAGTGCCGAAACCGAGCCATAGGTTTCACCAGTGACTTGGAGGGCAGTCCTATGAACGCACGAAATCGACGGCGAGGGAGGTTCTCCTCCACAGCGGCAGGTTTACCGGTCATCCTATTGTTATGCCTGTTGTCCCGGGTCGATGTAACACACGCTTATCCTGAAAAAGTTGCCGGGACATCCGACCAGCAACCCGAAAGAGATCTGATCGTTCCTGTTCATGCCTACGAACCACCCAAAGCCATTAAACTTAGGGAGCCTAGAAACCCACAAAGCGCGCTAAACCAAGGCATCGAAGGCTGGGCTGTCATCAATTTCATGGTGGACCCTGAGGGCAATACATACGAAATAGAGGCCACCGGTTTTGGGGGGCACAAATCTTTCATCAAGGCCGCAGTTCGAGCCGCTCAACGACACAGATACCAGCCAGCCAGGGCTAACGGCAAACCGATTCACGCCGGAGTTTCGGTGTTGGTCAGATTTGGGATCAAAGGACTCGACCGTGGAGCCCACCGGATTTTTGTACGCAACTATCGAAAATTCATGCGAGCAGTCGCAGCGGGCGACGACGCAGCCATTCAAAAGCACTTACAGCTCCTCAACAATTTTAAAACCAAAAGAATCTACGAAATGGCGCACCTTGAATTGGCGCGGGCCGTCCACGCCCAATACAGGAATCATCCTGAAACCGCCCTAAGGCACCTTACAAATGCAATAAACTGGGAAAAGGAATTTTCTATTTTTAGTAAGAAGGAGTATCGGCAACTGCTCGGAAATTTATTTTGGCTGCAAGTGCAAAATCATCACCTCGCGGCAGCATTGGAGACTTGGCAAATCATCGAGACCCAACTGTCGGACTCAAGTCATCGCGCTGAATACGAAACCGCCGTTCAGCAGATTCTCGATATCAAAGACTCGGGTAAACCCTTCAGCGCTCACGTGACCATTCATGACCATTACAGCGCCAGGCGCAAACTCCTTACTCAAGCTTTCGGCCTGTTTAACGTCGATGGCGCTTTATCAGAGGGCAAGCTTTACTGTGACAAGGGCTATCTGAGCATCAAGGTTGAGCCTCAGATGCGCTATGACATTCGCGACGATTACCAAAACTGTGATTTAGTGCTGATCGGCGACCCAGGCACATCGTTCACAATCACCGAGAATCCATTACCATAAACACAGCCAGACGGATATTCGCAGGCAGCCGACAGGCAAGGGAATAAGAAATTGACCTACCACAGTCGCTAACGTCAGACCCCTTGAATGCGGCCCTAGGCTCTCAGTGCAAACAGCGGGCTCATCGGCATTTGCTCCGGCAAGCGTCAGCGACGGATTGTCATACCGCAACCATTTAAGCCTCTTTTTTTCGATTCAATGAGTTAAGCTGCGCAGCTTCGACGCAGAAGCTAAGGGTTACTTTTTGGAAATCAAAGAACGCATGGAGGCGGTGTTTCGGGCAGAAGCCGCAGCAATTAGCGCCATTGAAGTCGATGCCGATTTCATTAGCGCAGTGGAAGTCATGATGGCCTGTCGGGGCAAAATACTCACCACCGGTATCGGCAAAGCCGGACACATCGCAAAGAAATTTGCAGCCACCCTGTGCTCTACGGCCACGCCAGCGGACTTTATTCATCCCGCCGAGGCTGCCCACGGTGACCTTGGATTGGTCGGAAGC
>JAYNPH010000002.1:0-9315 GCA_038113685.1 Gammaproteobacteria bacterium | reverse complement strand
TGATCGCTTTTTCTACCAGCGGCAAAAGCCGAGAGGTGCTGGAAATTATGGAGATGTCTCGCCACTTGGGCGTGGACAAAATCATTGGTGTGACCTCGCACCTAGACTCGGAGCTGCGAAATCACAGCGACTTGATTTTAAACATGGGTGTCATTACCGAACCTTGTCCCTTGGGCCTGACGCCCAGCGCGTCTATGGCCGTTATGCTGGCCATCAGCGACGCCCTTGCTCTAGCGCTGCTGGAGCAAAAAGGCGTTACCCGCGAAGACTACGGCCTGCGCCACCACGGCGGCTACCTTGGTCGGGCCGCCCGGGCCGATAACGAGCCGCGTTAAAGGAAACCCCCGTGCCGCGGGCTAGGATTGCCGAGCCGCAATCTCCTCTTGCGTCCAACCCACCATGGCCAGCTGGTAGTTGTTCAGGGTTGGCGCCTTCGGCCAAGTATAGGTTTCTCTCAGAGGCGCCGCCTGTATGTTGGGGAAGGCATCGGCATCAATAAAGCGGTCTGACCAATTTGTAGTGGAGGTCAGGTTGTCTACGGCGGCCTTGCGCTTTTCAATAACCTCAGGGTTGGACTTTGATCGCGGCATCATACAGATCAAGCTTGCTGCCCGAAGCAACTCATCGTCGCGGCTTGGCGTCGTCAAGCTGGGGGCACTACAGTGAATGGTCCGAGAATCCCACAGCAGCAAGTCTCCGGCTTCCATGTGGCACATGATGGGCTGATTTTGGACAAGGTTTTCGTCGTCATTCGGAAATCGGAAGTGATCAATACTCGGGTGTATTCGATCCAGTCGCTCCGTGTATTGCTCGGCTATTTTTTCGAACAGCCTATGACTACCCGGAATCACCACGTTGCCCCCGGTCTCAGGAGATGTCGGCAATAGATTCACCAGACCCTGAACGCAGTGTTTACCGGGGCGGCCAATCGGATGCTGGTCAATGTGCAGCCAACTGTTACCGGCATTGGTTTTCCATGACTCTTCGTAGGTCCACGGCCGCCAGATGGTTACTCCATCGAAGCTCACCAATAGGTCCTCGTCACCGTCCCACACCTGAGCAAAACATTGCTTCACATTGGGCACATCGCGAATGAACCATTGAGCCGCGCTGTGGCCAATGCCGTAGCTGGGTAAAATGCCTCCGTGAACAGCGGTGGGCCAACGATCATCGCCCCAAGTATTACGGTCGGTCCGATCAATACCGGTCTCGAGTTCTTCTAAATAATCCCACAGCAGGTCCAAGGCTTTATTGGCTTCTGCAGTAGTCAGTGCGTTCGCAAAAATCACGTAGCCGTGTTCATCAAGATAGTCCGTCGCAGCCGAATCACCGGTGCGAAAACGTGGTACTTGCTGGTAGGTGATCTGAATATTGTTTTGCATGGCAGACCCTTTAGGCTTCTTTATTAGAAGCCTAATCATGTTCTCTGAAACGGTCTAGCATTACATCGACCGGAAACTCGGCGCCTAGTTACTCCGGAATCATCTCGAATCGGTAGTCACCGGGCTTGCCCTGAAAACCCAAACCGAGGAAAAAACCTCCGGGGTCAGTCAATGGTGCCAGCAGTTGACGCCCTCCCCGACTTTCAGCCACACCAATGGCGTGACCGACCAGCCAACGACCCACGCCATTGCGTTGATAGGGCTCGACCACCAGAACCATGGCCAATTCATAACGTGGTTTTGCATTGCCGGGTAGGTACATGGCGTAGCCGCCAATGATCTGCTCCTTCAGTTTGGCAACGCGAAGCACTTGGGGCTCCGGCGCCAGCGCTGCATAAACAGCCGACATTTCCCCGGGCAGAAGCGCTGAGTCACCACGGAACACTTCGTAATCGCGTAACGCTAACTCCATAGCGTTTTAACTCGCCTTGCTAGGCTCGCAAGGAAGCCGCCACCTTCGCACCGCCGCACCGGCGCCCCGCGCAATCGCCGCACCAGAACTTGCGCCAACTGCTGATAGTTCTCCCAATGATCCTCAATTTGGTAGCAGTCTGGGCCAAAGGTCTGAGCAAAATCATCGGCCAGACGTGGCAGACACTGCCCCACAAACGCCGCCCCTGCCGGCGTAAAGTCCGTTTCGTTGAGCATGGCCCCATGAGCGGCAAACAGTGATGACACCCGCCCTTCTTGCAAACGAACCGCCGACAACTGCTGGGCGTACTGCGACGTGAACTGCTGGCTCAGCAGCTGATGCTGGGCGCAGAAAGCCAACAAAAAGCCGAGCGGCAACAGGGCTTTGTCCAAGGATCCGGCCGCGCCTAAGTAGTCATCAACTGTGGCCATAGGTTGGCTCATTTCTTTGACCCGAGTCGCAAGTACAGATTAAGGCGCAAAACTGGAACGAGAGCGGATACCCCATCCCGACGCCCCTCGCTGCAGGATATACAGCGAACGGAAAGTCGCGTTCGGCTCGCCGGCGCTGTTGTGACGAACAAATACGACGGCAAAGTGCACCTTGTTCTCGCCCGCTTGCACGGTTTCGATACTCTCCCAGCGGCTAAAAGACCAGTCGAATCGTCGGGCAAAGGCGTCAAAATCCGTGGCTTGAATAAAGGCTTCAGCATCCGGCGAAACCCGAACGCCGCCGCTGGCAACTCGCACGTGAGGAAACAACAGCGTATCGGCAAATGCTTTCGGGTCCTTGGCATTAAACGAGCGCATAAAGGCATACATAACCTCGAGTGCTTCCGCCTCGGCCTGCCGTTCAGCGGCCGACGCGCTAGCCGGTAACAGTGTTAGCTCAGGCTGACTTGGCTCCGCGTAAACCATTGAGGCCGCCAGCAGGACAACGCTGGCTACCGCGGCAATGAGATTGGTGTAAATCACGCGCATAAGATTCTCCAATTAGGCGGGTCGATCGCCGGTTAAGGTAACACGGTGCATCAAGCGGTGTTGAGGTAAAAAATCGTTAACCGGTTTGTGCTGGGTGGAACGGTTATCCCAAATCGCCACAGTGCCCGGCTGCCAAGACAAACGTACCGTATGCTCTTCGGTCACCACATGGCGGTACAAAAAAGCCAGCAGCGCATCGCTCTCTTTCGTCGGCAGATCCGCTATATGCGTCGTAAACAACGCGTTTACATAAATAGCTTTGCGACCGGTTTCAGGATGGGTGCGAATCAGCGGATGTTGCACCGGCGGATTTTCAGCAATGGCCGGCGCTAAGCGTTCCGCCCCACCCGGCTCCGCCAAACTCTCCCGAAACCCATGGCGAAAGTCGTTCACCGCATGCAGGGGCAGCAAAAACGCCTGCATCTGCGGTGACAGAGCATCGTAGGCAGCCGTGGCGCTAGCCCAAAGAGTATCGCCACCAAACGCCGGAATGATCTGGCCCTGCAGCAGGGTAAAGCTTGGGGGTGTCTGCATAAACGTCATGTCCGAATGCCACACTTCGATCTTGGACGGGTTAGCAGCCGTGCTCTCCAGAATCTGCACATCTGGAGCCTCGTCCACCGTCGTGTAGGCCGGATGTCCCAGCACCTCGCCAAAGGTCTTTGCAAAGGCCGCGAATACTTGCGGGTCTTGAGGCTGATCGCGGAAAAACAGTACCTCGTGTTCTACCAATAACGTGCGAACCCGCTGATACACAGCGTCGCTGGAGGCAACCTCCTCAAGAGATGCTCCGTGGACAAATCCACCCAAGGCCCCCGATGCCTTAGTGACCTGAATTTTTTCGTTTCCTGCCATGGTCGACCCTCCCAAGGTCCCGCCGCGATGGGCGATTGTATCCAAGCTGTCCCCACGCAACACCCGCTAAAGTACCCAAACTCTGACAATTGAGAAGATTGGGCAGGCGGGGGCAAAAGTCATCAGGTAGTCTCTTGCCATGGGACGCTATCGACCACCAGAGCCTGCCAAGGCGGCAATTATCACCGTTGAGGGGTTTGCTCGTCTTCAGGAAGAGCTTAACTACTTGTGGAAGGAGAAAAGACCCGAAGTTACCGCTCGAGTGGCCGCCGCCGCTGCCTTGGGAGATCGTTCTGAAAATGCCGACTACATCTACGGCAAACGCCAACTCGGCGAGATAGACCGGCGCATTCGGTATCTGGACAAACGCATTAGCACTATGCAAGTCGTAGATCGGCTACCCAGCGATCCCAGCAAAATCTATTTCGGGGCTTGGGTGGAGCTGCGTCATTGGGATACCGAGGAACTTTATACTTACCGAATTGTTGGCCCTGATGAAATCGATCATGACCCCGCCTACATCAGCATCGATTCACCCATGGCCAAGGCACTTATCGGCAAGTCAGCAGGCGAGGATATTTCTATTTTGCAAACAACCCAGAACAGCAAGGTTCTGAGCTTTGAAAAAACTCCGGATCCCACCGAGTACGAAATTCTGGCTATTCGATACGATTGCCTCTAACGCTTTTGCGATCTTTCGCAGGGCAGTATCTGCTCTTACCTCTTTGCTGACCCCTTTGCTGACTACTGCCCCCTGAGTTCTTCTACCGCCGCGTCTGCCAGTCGTGCCGCTTGCTCTACGCTAGCCGCGACAGCCGTTAGATGCCCCATTTTCCTTAATGGCCTCGGCGCGCTCTTCCCGTACCAGTGCACTGCCACCCCATCGACCCCGCGCACATCTGTCGACTGTTCGCAGGCAGTCGCAATGGATGCCTCATAAAGCAGATTTTCCATCACGGCTGGCGATACAGAAACTGAGGGTGGCGACATATTCATAACCGCACGAACATGTTGTTCAAATTGGGAAGCATTGCTCGCTTCGATCGTCAAATGTCCTACGTTATGAACTCGAGGTGCAATTTCATTGACCAACAATGCATCTTGGGTAAGGAAGTATTCGATCGCAAACACCCCAACGCCTTCCAGCGCGTTGACAATGTCACAGCCGAGTTGAGCCGCCTGGCTTGTTACGTCAGCGCTCACGTTGGCAGGACAGGCGACACGTCTTACAACATTGCCACTCTCATCAAAGATCGACTCAAAAATCGGAAACACCTGTGTGTTTCCGGCCGGGTCTCTCACCACTAAGGCCGCAATCTCGACAAAATCTTGCACGAGTGCTTCAGCGATCGTTGGTACGTCCTCGTAGCCAGCGGGTATCGCCCCGCCCTTTACGACAGTCACTCCTAATCCGTCATAACCGCCGCGCTGCGTCTTAATCACGAAATCGGGACCCAGCCGATCCATCGCTGCTGCTGCGTCCAGGCCCTCGTCAAAACGTAGGTGATCACTCGTGGGGAAGCCGTGCCGCACAAGCCAGTCTTTCTGCAGGCCCTTGTTCTGAATCAGTAGCATCGTTTCGGGTCGCGGATAAATGCGAACCTCATCTTGCTCTGCCAGTTTCTGCAACGTCTCGACTGGCACATCTTCAAGCTCAAAGGTGATGACATCGGATGCGGCGAGCAGTGCGTCAATCGCGGATAGATCATCGAATCCGGCATCTATTAGGGCACCGGCGTGTGTCACCGCCAACCCTTCTGGCGCTTTGGTCAGAACCGTTGTTTCTACGCCAATCGCTTGAGCGGCTTGGCATATCAAGCCACCAAGCTGCCCGCCACCAATGATCCCTAGTCGTGGTTTCAAAAAATAAACTCCGATATTTCCGCCAGGTAAAATTCAAAAACGGCGGGGCAATAGATTACCACAGGCTTGCGTGTCTTACCGGCGTCAAACCGCAAGTCGCATGGCGCGTCCTGCCCTCAAGGTGCTCTCAAGCACGCGGTTCACGGCTTTTGCGTTGCGCTTGGGGGGCCGCCGTGCAACACGCTGACACCCTGTTGCCCGAAACTAATCCTCAACAGTGGTGGGGATCGACTCCGCCAGATTCCGTCTGTACGCCGCGACTTTTGCCGCAACATCTGGATTCGTCAATGCGATTATTTTCGCCGCATAGATGCCGGCATTTACCGCACCTGCTTCACCTATCGCGCATGTTCCAACCGGGATTCCCTTTGGCATCTGTACTATCGATAAAAGCGAGTCGAGACCCTTTAGTGATTTAGACTCGATGGGCACGCCAATAACGGGAATATCAGTGAACGAGGCCGTCATACCCGGCAAGTGGGCCGCGTAGGCGGTTCCAGCGATTACCACCTTGTAATGTTCGCTCGCAGTTGAAGCGAACTCGACCAGCCGGTGCGGGGTTCGATGCGCAGAAACTAACGACGCCTTATAGGTTACTCCGAGTTGATCTAACATATCGGCGGCTAACTTCATCGTCGGCCAATCAGACCGACTGCCCATTATAATTGCTACCTCTGCGCGATCTGATTCGCTTTTATCCATCAAGATTCTCTTCTACCTCAAAATGTTCATGAGAAAGTACTGAGACGACAGGCCCGCCGGGGCAACGCCCTTTCTTCCGCCTTTGGATTGTGTTTCGAGGACAGTACTTATTTTAGCCTTGATGCGCCCGACTTCTTCAAGAGATCAATTGCGCCGCTAAACGGGGGCAATACTATCATCTACGTAGACAACCTTCTTATCTTTCAGGGTCCTATCTTGCATGCCCTAATCTTTGCAGGGCGCCGGGACCTTTCACTTACACGATGCCGGCTTGACTGGTGTATGAGACGGCACGCTGCTCGGAATATCGGCAGTTGCGGGAGGGTGATACTTAACCGGAAGCTGCAAACGTGTTAACGCTTCGCGCCATTTCAAGTGCGTCTTAGATCGGCTGTATTTTCGGGCTTATGCTCAGCCGCTGCTTTGCCTGGGGTATCAATGTGGGCGGCGGTGCGGACAAGCCATCAGGCGCCGCCAGCGACGTCAACCAAGGCATAACTCGCTGCCATGCCGCTTCTTCACGCAGCGTTAGCGTGTAATCGGATTGCGCTCCGCGCAAATCCAACAGGGCGCGGGCGAGGATAATGGCGGCTCGCTGAATGCCGTCGGTATTTGGAGAATGCTCCCTTCCCAGTGAGGCCCGTTCTACAGCGGATGAATCTGCCGACGAATCTGGCAACAAGGGCGCAAGCAGGTTTCTCAAGGCGCCAGCCAGGGGCATCTCGGGCACATTGGCCGTTGCGCTCGCGCGCTGACGCTGCGCCGATTCATAGCGTTCAAGGCAAACAACCTGAGAATCCAACGCCCAAGCGCACAAACCCTCTTTGTTGCCGAAGTAATGGTAGATCATTCGTTTGTTGATGCCGGCCTCTGCCGCTAACCGGTCCACGCGTATACCCGCGAACCCCAGAGTCACTAACTCTTGGGTTGCCGCCTGTAATAGCTTATGACGTGTTTGCTGTGGATTACGCACCGCACAATGTAACCATTTATTTACTTAGCAACGCAAGCGGCTCTCACCCAACACAATAGTAACCATTTAGTTACAATCGGTGGCCGGCCAACCCGGATTAGCGCTCTAACGCCAGCAAAAATTTCTTTGCGTCCAAGCCGCCGCCGAAACCAGTCAACGACCCATCGCTTCCCACCACCCGATGACAGGGGATGAAGATCGCCAGGGGATTGTTGCCATTGGCATTACCCACAGCGCGCACAGCCTTGGGCGATCCTACGGCTTCAGCAATCTCTTTGTAGGTGCGGGTTTGGCCATAGGGGATGTCTTGCAAGGCCGCCAGTACTTGGCTCTGAAACGGTGTGGTCAGTGGCTCCAGCGCTAGGTCAAAGGCTCGTCTTTGGCCGGAAAAATATTCCTGCAGCTGCCTTTTCGCTTGTTCAAAAAGTCCATCGTCTTGACGCCATGTAGGATCCGGCATCGACCGAGCTTTTTTACCCTTGGAAAAATACAGACCGGTCAAAGCGCGCTCGTTCGCCGTCAGCATCAAGGAACCAATTGGGCTGTCCATGGTGCTGAAAAAAGTGCTCATAACTGTGCTCATCCTATTCCTCCTGCGCCAAATGAATAGCGTGTGCATACTTACTGTGTTCGCCAGGCGTCTCAACCTCTCGGGCGACGGAGGCCAGTCGCCACAGATGCATCAGCGCATAGGCACGCCAGGGGCGCCACTGTTCTGCTGTTTTTAAGGCTTTTGCTGGTGTGGTCTGCAACTGCTTCAAAACAACCCAGTCGTTGTGCGGAAACGCATCCGAGTCCTTCACCACGCGCAGTCGTATGTAGTTTTGGGTCCATGGGCCGATGCCCTTGATCTCACCAATACGCGAGACGAAGGCTTGAGCAGCCTCGCATTCGGACAGTTGAAGATCCTCTTGACCCACCCACTGCGCGATGGTGGCGATGGCTCTGCCCCGATTGCCGGGCATTCCTAGTTCGGCAATGTCTTGATCCTGCAATTGAACCGGACTGGGAAAGTCGCCCTGCCCATAGGCTTCAATCATGCGATTAGCCAACTCAGTACCCCGGGCCACGCTCACCTGCTGACCCAACACTGCCCGGACGGTGGTTTCAAAACCATCCCACGCACCCATCACCCGTAATCCGGGCGCCTGATCTACGCTCTGAGCCAACAGGGGCGAGCAGGTCGATAAGGCGTGATCAATCACGCGGCTGTCGGTGTGCAAGTCAAACAACCGAACCACTCGCTCAAGCAGTTCGTAGACTGGAGTGTGCCCCAATGGCAATCGGGCCTTAAGACCGCTATCGCTGGCCCAAACCTCGACCCAGGCGGGGTTTTCGCTCGCCGTCGATACCCGGCGTTTGTAATGGTGGCCGATAACCTCTTCGATACCCAGCAGCGCACGGCGTTTTAGGTAAGCAAAAGCCCAATCCAGGTGGTACGGGCCTTTTACCGGCAGCGTTAGCGTAATCGCACTGGATTCAGCCTTGGCGCGCCCCCGTAATCGACGCAGCTGCGTTGAGGTTAAACCATGCACATGCCGGCAGTAGGCACGCAATTCCCCCGAACCGCTCAACCCACTCTCTAACGCCACTGTGGCCAAGGGCAAACCGGTCTGAGTTAACAGCGCCGACACCAAGGTTTTTCGCATTGGCAATGAACTGCCCAATGTCAGTTGACTCAGCGGTCGATTGGGTTGTTGGGGAACCTCCATCGCCAAACTATAGCGGAAGGTTTCCGTTCGAGAAGGGGCACAGCGCCCAAAACCTATCTTGTTGAAGAAACTGTCGACCCAGCGAGGTTTTTACTCAGCGGGGTAATTTCTTTATGGTTTGGGCTGATCACACATTCTCTTAGCAAGGCAAACGGGGAGTAAGACACATGAGCGAAGCCGCGTGGGAAGAACCTTCCGATCTGATCATTGAACAGATCGAAATCGGTCCAATGCAGAACTACACCTACCTCATCGGCTGCCGAAGCACCCATGAGGTGGTCCTAGTCGACCCAGCTTGGGATATCGATTCTCTCGTCAATCACATCAACGAAAAGGACTACAAACTGACCGCTGCGCTGGTAACCCACTACCACCC
>JAYNPH010000001.1:15698-22656 GCA_038113685.1 Gammaproteobacteria bacterium | reverse complement strand
GCTGGCGCCTGTGCGCGTCAAGCGACCTGCAAGGCTTTGCAGCAGTGCCGATGCGGCAGCTACACCCTCTCGCTTCAGAACGCCCTCTAGGGCCTCGAGCCATTCCTCTTGTTCTTCTGCGTCAAACCCTTTGAGGTCCGGGAGATTCACGAAATTACTCCTTGGTTAATATTGAGTCCTGAGTTGCTCGGACATCTGCAAACAAACGACGGTATAGGGGCACCAACAATTTAGGCCACTCGAAGTGCGGACCCGGATCCTCTTTTCGTCCGGGCGCAATTTCTTGGTGTCCGACAATGGCATCTGGACTCAAGCTCGGATAGCGAAGACACAAAGCCGTGCAAATGTCGATTAGCGCGCGGTATTGGGCATCGGTAAACGGTTGATGCCAGGTACCCTCTAGCTCGATGCCCAAACTGAATCTGTTGCAGCCCTGCCGGTGGCCCCAAGCCGAGGAGCCCGCATGCCAAGCACCGCGATCGAAAGGGACGAACGGTTCAACCTGACCGTCTCGATCTATGAACACGTGCGGAGAAACGCGCAAACCTTCTAAATCACCGAAGCTGGGATGTAGCTTAGAATCCAGTTCGCCAGTGAATAGTTTGGATGGCAGACCCGTGCCAAACTGTCCCTGCGGAAGCGAGATACAGTGCACAACTATCAGTTCAGCTAAAAAATCTGACTGAAGTCCTTCGGCAGTTCCAACATATTGGCTAGACGTCTCACAATGTGGACTGGGATTCCATTGAGCGAAATTTAGGCAATGAGTCTCGTCAACAACCATGTCATCATTATTGCACGATTCAATGACGCGCATGTGTCAAGAATCGACAAAACGGACATTCGCCGCGATATGTCGACCTGACCTGAGAGCAAACCTAAGAACAGACCTAAGCACTGACTGAAGACCTAATCAACGATCTGACCCAGGACGTAAAAATCCGATGCCTACCGAGCTGCATTTTCATCCCATAAATTCAGACAGCCTTAACGAAGCTGTTTCCAGTAACGTCACACAAGCGCTTGCCGAAGACCTCGGCGCTGGCGACATCTCAGCCAGCCTGATCGACGCCAACACCCAAGCCAGTGCTCGAGTGATCACCCGGGAGCACGGTATTTTTTGCGGCGCTGCATGGGTTAACGAAACCCTTCGACAGATCAGCCCCGAACTAGAGATTCGTTGGCAGGTAGCGGACGGCGATGCGCTTGCTCCAGACCAAGTCTTGTTCGAACTCAGCGGCAAAGCTCGGGATATGCTCAGCGCTGAGCGCACCATGCTGAACTTCATTCAATTGCTGTCCGGCACCGCAACCCGAACCGCCCAATACGTCTCGCTGATATCGCACACCCAAACAAGGCTACTGGACACGAGAAAAACGGTCCCCGGATTGCGGTTAGCACAAAAATACGCGGTGAAGTGCGGTGGCGGCTACAATCATCGAATCGGCTTGTTCGACGCTTTCTTGCTGAAAGAGAATCATATATTTGCCGCTGGCAGCATTGGCCGAGCTATCGAGTCCGCGCAAACGGCATTTCCCGGCAAACCAGTTGAAGTTGAAGTGGAAGACCTTAATGAGCTAGCGGAAGCCATGAGCGCTGGTGCGGATATCGCGCTGATCGACAACTTCTCCATTGCCGACACCCAGACTGCGGTGGCACTAACACGCAACAAGTTGGTGTTGGAGGCTTCTGGCGGTATCACCCAAGACAGCATCGCAGCCATCGCCGAAACTGGCGTGGACTATATTTCCTGCGGCGACCTAACCAAGGGAGTCGAGCCGCTGGATTTGTCCATGCGATTTCTACTGACCTAAGCAAGACGACCTTATTGGTCGCGCAGAAAGGGTTTCAACACCGACAAGTCCCCGTCAATGTCGCTGCCAACGCGCAGCCCCAACAGATGCAGCACGAGCGGGTATACGTGGACGTTTTCGATCGGCGGTATGCGCGTCATCGGACTTATGGCCGGCCCCGCCGCATAGAAAATACCCTTCATGGTAGGCGTCGTTCGCGGCAGATAACCGTGAGCACCCAAGGGCGGCGGCCTGCCGCTACCCCGCCTCAAACTGATGTATTTCGGTGCATCGACGATGACCACCAAGTCGGGGATTCTTGGCCCGCGACGGGGGAATTTTAACTGCGCAGGAAATTGATGTGGCTGGAGCACTGTCAAACCCTGCACTCCGGCCAGCCCGGCCCGACTGCGATCTAACAGATCCTCATCGTCACTGTAAAGAAAACCATAAGCACCACCCAAAAGGATGCGATTACCGCCTCGCCATCGCTGCAAGTCGAGATAGTCCTCCAAAAACACGCGCTGATTAACATCGACTTGATGCATGCCATGATCCGATACAACCAAGAGATACACCGGCTGATCAATTTCGGCCAAACCTGCCACCAAGCGGCCCACCTGTCTATCCACGCTTGCGATGGCGCTCGGCAGTTGGGGGCTGTTGGGACCAAACCGGTGCCCTACCGAATCAACCGTTGAAAAATACATGGTGACCAGACTCGGGCGCTGTTCTTCGGGAAGCGCCAGCCAGTCGAGCACTTGATCGACGCGCTTGTAATTGGGAATACCACCGTCGTAAATCTTGTAATAACTGGGGCGTATTCCTTGAACATCGGCTTCGCTACCTACCCAAAAATAGCTGGCCGCGCGCAAACCTGATTTTTCCACCGCAACCCACAAAGGCTCACCGCCATACCAACTGCCATCCTCCACGGCAGAGCGATCACCCAAGCGGTAACGCGCGTCGCGCTGACGATCATAAAACCTGTTGCCGATAATGCCGTGGCGCCCCGGATATAAGCCGGTAGCAATACTGTAGTGATTGGAGAATGTACTACTGGGGAAGCCCGGCACGAGGCCCTTGGCCGCTAAGCCGCTGTCAGCCAAACGCTGCAGATTTTTTCCTTGCTCTGGGTGCTTTGTTAAATAATCAGCCCGAAAACCGTCCAAGGAGAGCAGCACGACGATGGCTTTGTCGCCAGCTCCCATTTCGTTGCCAAAACACATTAAAGGCCAAAATGCTGCGGCCAACAGCAGTACGAACCGCAAAAAACACAGCTGCAAAAATCTCAAGCCGAGGCTCGCCTCAGTGGATATTGAACTGTTTTCGCGCATCCTGATCCAAGAACTCCTTTCGTGGCTTTAACCTAGGCGCAACATTGTTAACCCCTGTTGTGACCCCAATCCACAACAGTACGAATACTGGCTGCTGACGTTTAAATCCGTGGACGATATTCGTGAAGGGTCTCACCCAACGCTTCTTTTAGGGGGCCAAGGTGCGATTCGAATTCTTGCCAGTTCTCAACGCCAGATTTGAATATTGGTTGCCGAACTTGCTCAGAGGAAGGTGTCTTTACTGCTCTTTCCGTTTCCCAGAAACTCAAGCAAGCCTCTTCGAACGGCAAGTTGCAATAAGCAAGGATGCGATGCACTTGAGACTCGAGATCATCAACAACGTCCTCATACTGCACGTGCAAGATTTCGTTGGGGAAACACTGATGCCAAAAATCCATCAGTCGTACGTAGTCGCGGTAGTAATGGCCCAAGTCCTCTAGGTTGTAGGAAAACTCTTGGCCTTCCGCAAACAGCTGCTTGAAGCAACTGAACGTGCAAGACAGCGGATGCCGTCGTGCATCAATAATTTTGGCATTGGGTAAGATACGTTTTATCAGCCCGATGTGGCGGAAATTGTTGGGCATCTTGTCAATGAAAAAAGGCGCCTCTTTTCGATGCGTGCGCGTGTCTTCTATGTAGGCACGACCAAAATCTCTCAGGTCGCTGGCGCTCAAATCTTTTATCGCGCGGGGGTAGTTGAGCCGGTCAAAGTCTTTGTTGCGAGAACGCAGCTGATGAACGGCGGATAAGATGTTGGGCAGTTCTTGCGTCCCGTCCACTTGCGAGTGGCTGGATAGAATTTGTTCTAGCAGCGTGGACCCAGCTCTCGGCATACCGACAATGAATATCGGATCGGGCGCTTCAAACCCGTCGCGGGATGGCGCTAGCGTGTCGAAAACTCGCCTTTGTTGTTCGAACTCTTCGGACATGTGCTCGGCAATGTATCTCGATTCGTCTCGCTTAATCTGATTGCCACTGGCGTAATTAGAAAAAGCTTGGTCGTATTCGCCCCTGTCCTCGTAGGCCTTGCCCAGACCGAAGTACAGATAGACCCGATCCATTTTCCTAAGCCCGGGATTCTTGATGAGGCTCTCCATTCGAGCTACTTCACTGTCCTCAAACTTATACGTCTTAAGGTTCGCCAAAGACTGCCAAGCCTCACCGTGAATCACGCCCTCTCGGCAGGCTTCTCGATAACAACTAATCGCCGCCTCGGTGTCCCCGATGGTTTTGAGCGCATGCCCTTTTGAGGTCAGGGTAACCGGTTCTCCTGGCATGGCGGTCAACAGTTCATCGAAAAGAGCCAGAGCAGTCTCGTAATCACCAAGCTGCATGGAGATCACAGCGAACTGAGACTTGAAGTACAAATTGTCTTTGTCGCTTTTGAACAATTCCTGTGCGTGTTCTCGGGCCTCCACCAGCTTCTGCCGCTTTCTCAAAATGTTAATGTAGTCCGCCTTCAGCGGCACATTATGGGGCTCAAGCAAAGCTGCGCTTTCCAGCAGAAACTCGGCCTCATCGAAGACATTCATCTTTACCGCGATCTGCGCCAGCAGCCGCATACCCTCGACGTGGTGGGGGTTTTCGCGAAGAAACCCACGGCAAGACTGCTCCGCCTTTGCTATCGAGCCCTGAGACAGCATATCCAGAGAATAAATCAGTGGTTTGGGCATGCTGACCAGACGCTGAATATGCGGCTTGATTCTCTCAGCCTCTTGAATTCGGCCAGTTGCCAGCAATATCTCCGCTTGCGCTCGCCAGCTCACGTGCAGCGACGGGTTTTCCTCCGTTGCTCGCCCATATGCAGCAAGCGCTCCCTGCGCGTTGCCATTTGCTCTTAGTAAGTGGCCTCTTTCCTGAAAGGCTCGACCGTGCCGCGGATGCAACTCAACGAGTTTGTCCAGCAGCGCCATGGCTTCTCTTGGCTTTCCCAGTTTTCGTGTACACACGGCCCGCAGGTACAGTGTTTCGCTGCTCTCCGACGGCTCGCGCGCCAACAGCCGTAATGCCCCTTGGTAGTCACCAGCTTCTATGGTTTGTCTTATTGACTGGTGCGATTGCGCTTCCAACACCTGCTCCCTCAAAAAAAAAGCTCCCTAAATAGGGAGCTTTATTATTACACCGACCGGTTTTAAGCGTTAGAACTTATAGTTCAGTCTGACGCCCATAGACCTTGGTCTAGCGTAGGTCGCTCGAGGCCTATCGTTAACATAGTTCCTCGTCAGCTCCGCACGCTTATCAGTGAGATTGTCCACGTAAACGGTCGCATCCCAATCATCGGTCGATACACCGGCACTCACGCCCATCATCGTCCAGCCTTGAACGCGATCCCGGTTGATTATGATGATGTCGCTGTAGGACTCGTCGGAGTATGCGATGTTGTACATCACATGCGCACCCCATCCGTTGGCCAAACTCCAGTCGTAGCGAGCATTAGCATTGAACTGGAGTTCCGGGGCGAAAGCCAACGAATCGCCCACTCGGACATCGTTCGTAGGAATCAGCTTATCCGTGATTTCCGTATCGAGCACCGAGAAGGAAGCACCCAGCGCCAGCCCGGGTACGGAAGGTGTTAACCACGTTACCGTTCCCTCTAAGCCCTTCACTTCGGCATTAGCGGCGTTATCAGAGAAAAACAGATTCACGATGCTTGGATCAAAAATCGTCGTCTGCAATCGGTCAATCTCTGAATAGAAGGCGCTGCCATTAAAGCGCAACGTACCGTCAGCTAGGTCTGCTTTCCAACCCAACTCGTAGTTCGAAATGTCATCGGTCTCAAGCTCGAACGGGACTTCATAGCCGTTGGGGCCCTGCGCGCCGCCAGGACGATTTAGCAGTCCGGGCCTATACCCCTCAGAATAAGTCGCGTACATCATATGGTCGTCTGAGATAGTGTAACTCATGGTTACTTTGATGATCGTCCCTGAGGCGCTAGAGACATCAGGCGCATCGATGGCCCGTAAAAATCCTCGTATTTCTGCCTCACTGACTGCTGCGGGCGCATTCACGTACTTGCCGCGACCGATACTGTAGGCATCGCCTTTTTGCCAAATAGCTAACGCCTCTTCAAAAGTCGTGCCCGACTCGAGCGTGGGTCTAAACGAACAATCACCCACAAAAGTCAGCGATCCATCGCCATCGTACAGATCCGTTATATTGGTGCCGAAGGCATTTTGATCCCCTCCGTAAAACGGGTTACAGAAAGTCGCATTAGCGCCCCCCTCTAGGTCGACCTCAACGTCGTAATAACGCGCCCCAAACGTTCCAGAGAGCTTATCGGTGAAGTCATAACTCACCTCGCCAAAAAAGGCGTATTGCTTGTCGGTTCGGCGCACATCGTTACGGAAGACCGTATTCCTAGGATAGGGGCCTTCTTGGGTTATCACAGACCCGGGGAATGGCTCATTTGGTAGGGCATCTTGTATTGATCCCGTGTAATAGTCGTAAAACTTAATTTTATTAATGCTGGGATAGCTGAAATCCACGCGTTCTTCCAACTGCAAATCGCTGTAAAACGCTCCCGCAGTAAAGCGCAACTCTTTAGATTGATCCGTACTTACCCGAATTTCGTGCGTTTGCACCTCGGTCTCCGAATAACTAAGGGCATACGTGTCAGGTTCATAACAAGTACCAACTGATCTATTGAGTGGAGCATCAGCTTGATAATTGTTATATTCTGGATAACTTACTGAGGCGTCACAGATGTAGTACGGAAGATACTGCCCCACGAACAAGTAATCAGTGTAGTCAACGATCTGGTCCGACTCACGTTGCGTGTAGGCGCCGGTGTAAATTACTTCAAGCTCACCGATCCGACCTTCCAACGTC
>JAYNPH010000001.1:12280-15688 GCA_038113685.1 Gammaproteobacteria bacterium | reverse complement strand
CTCCAACGCGCCCTTCAAGCGTCCAGTTGAAGTTATCGAAAGAGTCTTCGAGTCGGTCAGGGCTGTAACGTTGAATACTTGGAGAATCGGTACCCAACGTTGGGTCCGCCGTGAACGTACCGTCAGTCTCAAGCTCCTGCGTCATGGCACCCAGCAGCAAACTCCAGTCTTCATTAAGTTCTGCGCGAAGCGAGAGTCGGCCGCCCGTATAAACCGTATCGTTAAAATCTTCCTCTACCAGTGCTTGGTTATTGGCGGCGCGAAAGTCAACCTCAGAGTTCGGATCGTATGGGTCAAATGGGATTCGGTCGCCGGTGTAAGACACTTCCTCTGGCACGCTATCTATATAAGTTTTCGTATTAAAACCTGCGCGCGCAACTGAGACCGGCACACCATTGGTTCGCATATAACCAGCGTCACGGAAGCGGGCGCTCGCTTGAGCGGTCAGCGTACCCGGTACATTATCAACCCATCCGCCTTGGTCGTCGCGATACAAGACCGCACGAGCGGCAAATGTGTCGGAGATAGGTAGGTTATACATCACCTCGAATTTGTTGCTTCCCTCACCTTCTTTCGTATCGGAAACATCAAAGCTTAGACGGCCGTAGGCTCCTGAAAAATCGGGTTTGTTAGTAATTAACCGCACCGTGCCTGCCTGTGAGCTTGCACCAAAGAGCGTGCCCTGTGGGCCTTTTAGCACCTCGACTCGGTTTAAATCAGCCGCATAGACATCTAGGTTTCGGCCTGGTTGAGCCAATGGTTGTTCGTCCAAATATAACGCGACGTTCGGAGCGAGCCCCGCAACGCCAGCCGTTGTTAGGTTCGGAGTCGTGGATGCGATGCCTCGTATGTATATCGTATTCTGACCGGGACCACTGCCGCCTGCCGTAACGCCGGGCAGTTGAATTAGATAGTCCTCAAAGTTGGTGATGCCGAAGTCCTCAAGCGAGTCGCTCGTCAATGCATCGACGGTTACCGGAATATCCTGGGTACTGGCAGCGCGCTTGGTCGCCGTTACCACTACCTCTTCGATCACACCCTGTTCGGCGCCGGCTTGGTTCGCCGTCATCGATACAAGCGCTGCAACAACTGCTCGATTTACTTTGCTACGTTGAAACTTCACATGCTCTCCTTTTGCTGATGACTCGGTTATGCGAGCCATTTCTCAGAACCGGAGGTCATGTCCGAAACTTTCTTTTTAAACAAATGTTTCGTAGGCGAACGATAAATGCCGCCTTTTTGCTCCAGTTGTTCGGATAAGCTTACACCATAATCAAACGAATGACCTAACTACCTGACCAAATCCCCATGAGCAAAGCTGAGACGACAAAAAGACTGCAGCGGCTCAACAATGCTTTTGTTTTGTTCACTAAGCATTCAGACTCCATTTCAGTATCAAGTTACTTCGCTTGCTTAAGATGCGCTGTGTCGCGAGGCGTGACCCGCGCCACAATTGAGCGTATACAGCGCCTTTTTGGCCTCGCTCTACCGTAAAGCGTCGCCAGCGATGACACCCTGCGACCTTCGGGAAGGACAAACATTTATATGAGCCAAGAAGTAGACGTCCTAATTACAATTCGTAAGATCATTCGAGCTACCGACCTTTATTCTCGCCAGCTGAGCAAAAAGTCCGGTTTGACTGCCCCGCAACTGCTGGTTTTGCAGGCGATTCAAGAAATGGGCGCCGTGGCTATTTCCAGACTGTCTACCCACGTCAGCTTGAGCCAAGCTACGGTGACCAGCATTTTGGATCGTCTGGAAGGGCGCGGCCTCGTCGCTCGTCACAGAAGCACCATGGACAAACGAGTCGTCCATGCCACGCTTACCACTGAGGGCGAGGCTATGATTGTGCAAGCACCGAAGCCTCTTCAGGACGTTTTTAGCTCAGCGTTTGAAAAACTGGAGGAGTGGGAGAAATCGATGATTGTTGCCTCGTTGCAGCGCGTTGCCTCGATGATGAACGCTGAACACATCGACGCATCGCCCATGCTCCACGTTGGCATCGCGGATGAACCAGCGGCGCAGCAAGAATCCGACATTCACAATCCTAAAACAGGCACATGACGGGCAAGACCATGGCGCTTCCTACGGGCACGCACCTCTCGTTACCGGAGCGCCGTCGTCGTTTTTCGCCACCGACGCCGACGCAATACAAGATTTGTTAACCCAAAATGTTTGAGGCCGCGCCTATCGATGGCTCCGCGATCTTGGTTGTTTTCACAGGCGCCTTTTTCGGGTGGCTGGCATTCGTTGCTGTCCGACTATACTCATCACGCCTACTGGCAATGCCTCAACCGCCAGAGCCGGTGCAAGCGAACCACCAATTAACGTCCACGGCCGATGCCAGCGCTCTAGGCAAACACCAAGGGCGCCGGGAATTCATCTTTGGCGCAGGTCTGGGGAGCGCAGCGGCACTGGCTTTGGCTCTGCGCTTTGGCGTCTCTACCGAACTGGCGTTGGCGGCTATCCTCACGTTTGTTTTGCTGGTTTTAGCGCTGATAGATCAGCGACACTTGCTGCTACCAGACAGCCTGACCCTACCTCTGGTTTGGTTGGGCCTGCTCTGCAATATCCCCGCTTACTTTACCAGCCTCCAAGATTCGGTAATTGGCGCGGTGCTGGGCTATGGCTCTCTGTGGAGCATTTACTGGCTATTCAAGATCATTCGCGGCAAAGAAGGGCTGGGGTACGGCGATTTCAAACTGACGGCGGCCCTAGGCGCATGGCTTGGTTGGCAGGCTTTGCCGGGTATTATCTTTACCGCAGCCCTCGTCGGCGCTGGCGTAGGACTGGCGCAGGTGATCGGCAAAAAGAGGCGGAGCGATCAGCCCTTGCCCTTTGGCCCATTCCTCGCTGCTGCAGGTTTTGTTGCCTTATGCACCGGCTGGCAGGGCTTATGGCTTCTAAGTTTCTAGGTCTTTCTGACTGTACCGGGCGGCCGCCAAACCCCAGCGACTTGCCCGGCCGAGCACGCGTGCAGCTTAGCGGCACAAAAGCTAGCTTTTGAAGGTAACCGTGTCTTCCAAGGGGGCCCGCTCAGTGATGGCTTCGTTGACCTTCATGCTGGTGTCTTCGTATCCAAAGCTAATACCGAACAACACCTTTACTTCAGGACCAAGACCGAAGGCAGCTCGAACTAGGTCAGGATGGTGGCCCATGGTGCCCTGAGCACAAGACGCCAAGCCGTTGGCCGTCATGGCCAGCATCAGGGTTTGAGCGTACATACCCACATCCCACGCGCTACCCAGACCAAAACCCTCATCCATACAAAGAAAGGCCACATGGGGTGCATCAAAAAGCTCGAAGTTGCGAAAGCTCGCCGCGGCTCGGGCCGGCTTATCGTCCCAAGAGATGTCCATGGCGCGATAAAGTACCGCCGCGCACTCCCTGCGACGGTCCTTGTAGATC
>JAYNPH010000001.1:9237-12270 GCA_038113685.1 Gammaproteobacteria bacterium | reverse complement strand
CGCGTGGATCCTTATGGTCTTGGTTGGGGGCAACCTTGGACTGCACCCGCTCCATCATTTGCGCTCGCAAGGTGTCACGCAAAGAGCCCGATGCCACGAACGTCTGCCACGGCTGCATATTGGTGCCCGAGGGCGACCAGCGGGCAATATCAAATACGTTATTTAGCACTTCTTGAGGCACCGGACGATCGAGAAAACCACGGACGGAGCGCCGCGACTTCACCGCTTCTTCAAAAGACATAGCAGACATACCACTTCCAAATAAAACTATCAGCCGCCCAGCGTAACACTGTTTGCCGAGCGGCTCATGATCGGGCTGCCCGCCCCAATAAAACGACTCGCACAGACAACCGCGACACGGCAGAAGGAAAACGAGCACCGGCCTTTAGGACCATTGATGGTTAGATCACGAAAGTTTCTTCGGCAAAACAGTTTTGCACTATCGCCGTCATCCTAGCCAAGAATTTTCTGAGCCGTCCCGCGGGAAGGCCTGTTAATTCAACACATTTGGAGCGCCGGCGCTTGATTGCGAACCAACCGCTACCGTCGAGGCTGCTTTTTTGTTTTTTATACGTAGCAATTTGGGGCCAAATGAGCTTAAAAGACGGGCTAATTCGGGCGCTTCAATTAGAACCCTAAATATTATTTAAACCATTGTTTTTATTGCATTTTTTATCGATAAAAAGTGTTTGACACCGTCACTAAAAAGCGGATGATGCCGCAACTTTCAGCAGCCGCATACCGACGGCTGTAACCACAACATCTTGGTGATAGGACAAGCCAATGAGCCTACGCGATAAAGATCTGCAATCAGACGTTACCTACATTTCAGAACCCTACGTTACGCCCCCGGCACGCAACAGCCGCGCTGGTCAGTTGGCCGTGGAACTGGCGGCAGAAAAGAAACGTTTGCAGGACGAATTACGCGAATTACAGGCAGAGAACGACGACCTGAAATCCACCACACCCGTGGGCACTATGGACTGGTATGTAAAGTGGCTGGCCACGGTATTGTCCGTCAGCGGCATCTTTTTGATGTCAGCAGGTTTGGTGATGCAGGGGCAAGTCGCCTACGTTATTAGCGCTGTCGGGTGGCTATTCGTCGGGATGCAGTGGGGCGACCGAGCCATCATGATCGGCAGTTCCATCAGCGCCACCGCCGTGATGATGGATTTGGTTCGATCACTCACTGCTTAATCAATCGGACTCTGGCTAGACCGAAGGATCGTAAAAACCCAGCGACCCATACATATCAATACCGGCGATGCGCCGTGCTGCTGGAGACAGCTGGGCGATACGTTGCCGAGGCAAGTCCAAGTACTGGTTTTCTTCTTGGCGCACCCACCCAAGGGAATAGGTCAGAATAATGCCGTAACGCCAGTCTTCAGACACATTGGCACCGGCCCCGTGCAGCAGGCCGCCAGCCCAGAACAAGACCGAACCCGCGGGCATCTCTGCCCTGATAACTTCCTCTGGCCGAGGCTTTCTGTCCGCCGCCCAAGTATGGCTACCCGGCACGATCAAGGTTGCCCCGTTGTCAGCCCGAAAATCCGAAATAGCCCACATACTTGCCACAATGATGTTGGGTCGCGGCAGAGCAAAGAACGAAAAAGGATCCTCCTCCCGATGCAAAATCTGCTCACGCGCACCAGGGCCGACTTCCAAGGCCGCGGTGACATGGGTTTGATATCCGTGTTCGGCATTCCCTATCAGATAGTCATCACAGATCTGCATGGACAGCGGATGCGTTAATAGCGAGTCCGTCACCGCTTCCGATCTCGCAATTAGTGCCGCTACGCGTCGGGTTCGTCCGGGATAGAAGTCCTCAGGAGAATCGTCCTCGGCGACCCGAACCGAGGACATATGCGGGGCCAATTGATCGACTATAGATTGACGCAGCGCACCGTCGGCTACATCGGTTACCACGACGCAACCAGCCTCGGCGAAGGCCTGAGAAATTTCCGCTGCGGGTGTTTCACTGGAAAAACGTGGAATGGCCATGCTTCCTCCTCGGATCTCTAACAGCCAAGAATGACTGCGTTAAACGGGCTATCTCTTGGCGTAATCTACCGCCAGCCATCGCTCCGGCCGCACTCGTACACCAATTTCCTTATCGATATTGGATGCCTCCGCATACTGCCGGCCCTGTTTGTCACCCAGGTAACGCTGAGCCATGGACAGCTGCTCGTCCATTGTCACGGCGTTTATACCAGTCACAGGACCTTCGACACTCACATAAGAATACGGCAGGGCCTCCCGCTGGGCCACCAAACTAACCCGCTGACCCACCTCCAGCAGCTTACCTTTGCGGGAATCAGCGGCAACAATCATGAAAATCTCACCTCCGGGCTGATAGTCGTACCATAGGGGCGCCGTCAGCGGGCCTGACCCTGCCTCGTTAATCGCTAACACCCCAATGCGGACCTCGCTCAGGTAGGTCTCTTTTTCGTCTTGGGTCATTTTTGTCATGATCTTCTCCCCCTTTCGCCCGAGTCTTTTTCATGTTTCCCCGCCGGCAACAATGCCGCCGGTACCTGACTTAGCCGTGACCGGCCGGCTCACTCTTGCGTTGCGCCGCGTAGCTGGCCTCTAGAGCCGTTTCGGTCAAATTCGACACAATCTCCCGCATGGTCGCCTCAGGCGCATGGATCATGCGCGCGCGAATTGCGGCAGCCATAGTCACCGCCTGCAATATGTCTCCGTTGGATACATCACCGAGAATTTTCAAATCATTGGCTAGCGCGTTCATGACGGTGCCCAGCAGCTGATGCACCCGAACGCTGTCTTGAGTGTGCGGACTCAAAGGGAACTGAATATCAAATGTGTCGCCGGTATCCGTGACCACTGAGTACGGCAAGTAATCCATAACCACTCCTGTTTCGGTTCAAGCGCGCATCAAAGACTCAGTGCGTGAGATTAAGCCAGCGCCTGCGCCATCAACACCAAGCCAAGGGCAACGCTGAGCAAGGCCGCCAAGGCTAGGAAATGCACGCTGCCCAATCGCGCATCTGTCCAACCCACGAGCTGCATCAG
>JAYNPH010000001.1:0-9227 GCA_038113685.1 Gammaproteobacteria bacterium | reverse complement strand
AGTACACGCAGCAAAATGGCCAAGAAAACCACATTCACGCCGAAGCCCAGCAGGGGCAACAAAAACTGCGCCTCGTAAACATCCAGAACAGCCGCAGAGATGCCAACCACCATACCCAGCACGGCGACACTGGGTAAGGCATTGGCCAAATTCTGGGCTATGGAGTCACCCCCTGAAAAACGCGCCATGATGTAAATCCAAAGCAGCATTGCCGCAACAAACACCACAGCGGACATTTGGAAATATCCGCTCAGCGACGTATGACCAATCGCAAGATAAGCAATCCCAACCAATAACAAGACGGCAGCGGCAATACGAAAAATTCGTTTGGGCTGGACGTCGGCAGTGGGGAGTGACGCCGCTCCGACAGCGCCTAGGGTAATCGTAACCAAGCCAGCTAGGGCAAATGTTACCAAGGCAAAACTGGCTACATAGGGCAGCGTCATGAAATTCAGTGGGTCTTCGAACAATGGCACGAGACTGACCAAAAGAAACAGCAGCGCAACCTCCAGCAGCATACCGTGGGCCATTGCCGCAGAACGTTTAAACGCAAACCCATTGGCTAACGAAATAACAAGCAATGCGCCAATGACCATAAAGAGCGCCGGTAAGTCGACGATGCCTGAAAATTCTCGCATGCGGATATCTCCCCAAATATCAACTGGAAGTCGACAGGTTGCCACACTTTAGCGGGGACTTCGCCCCAAGGGTTTCAGCAATTCGCCCCTATCGCGAACTCTAAGAACAGCTGCCGGGAACCCCGCGGCTGATCATGCTCGCAAGCAATCTACACCCTCGGCAGGCACTTGCACCAACTCTCGGCAAGCCTCGTAGACCAACCCTCGCCCTGCACCGAATTGGCCAAGCCTGCCTTAGTCGGTCTTGGCCGACAGCTTTCGCGCGTAGGCTTTTACCGTGTCTTTGTATTCTTCCTCAGTCAGCGCCCATTGCTGCAAATCCGCATCCGCCCAGCCCATACCCATGCCTGAAGCCGACCGGCCCAAAGCTGAGGTCATGGATCGCGTCATCGCCAACGCCGCAGCAGGCACCTCCAGCAGCTCAGTGATTAGTGTTTCGGTTGCGCTTTCTAAGGCATCATCTTTCGCCACCCGCTGGGCCCAACCACTTTGTTTCAGCTCATCGCTAAAAACTTTTCGCGTGGTCATCACCCAATCCCGCGCGGTCGGCAACCCAACCTCACGGGCCAGCAGCGGCGTACCGTTCCACACATTCGGAATGCCCAGCGCCAATTCGGGAATACGCAGTACGGCATTGTCACTGATCACCCGAAAGTCACAGGCCGTGGCCATCAAAGCGCCACCGCCAACCACGTGCCCGCGCATGGAAGCCACGGTAACCTGAGGGATACGCTCTAACTGCTCCAACACACGTTGCCATGTTGCCGTTCGGTTGCGGCGGGTAGACCAATCTCCCTCAACCTTGGGATAAGACGTTGTCTTTAGGTCCGCGCCAGAACAGAAAGATCTTCCCTCCCCGGACAAAATAAGTAAGCGGATGTCCGGGCGTTCCATCAAATCGTTCAGGGTCGAGGCAATAACCTGACGGATTTCGTCGTTTAGCGCATTGAGTTGTTTCGGCCGGTCCAAAATCAACTGAACCGTTTCCCCTTCAAACACTACTCTTATGCCTTTGTTTTCTGACACGTTATGGACCTCTACGTTAGCTGCGGTTTTTCAATGAGGTGCACGGGGCTTTGCTCCAGCCGAGCTGCCGGTGCGCTTCTTACCTTGTACGCGCATTTCACAATTGAAGAACCTCTGAACAGATTATGCTGCATCCGCAGATGCTGCCCGTAACTGGGCGACAATTTCATCGTGCTTGGTTCTGGTCAAAGGGTAGCGAATAAGAGCCAGATAGCCCAAGAACATAGGGAGCGCAAAGCCAACCGTATAAGTAATCAGCAGCCCCTCCAACGCCTCAGCAGAGTTGCTCTGCCCCGGCTGGAACCCGAAGACCAACTCAAGAATCATGAAACTGACACCAACCCCAAATGCCGCACCGGCTTTGCTGGTAGTAGTTAGCAAGGCGAAGAAAAGCCCAGAGCGCTTTTTACCGGACTTGAGCTCATCCTCATCGGTCAGGTCCGCCATCATGGACCTAAGCAGCGTTGGCGCGGCGCCAAAAGCCACCCCGAATAAAATCGTGAATGTCCATAAAACGATGACGTTTCCTGCTTCGGCAAAGGGAATAACACCAAGGTTGATGGTGACCGCGTACATCAGGGCGACCTTGAGAGCATTGTCTTTGCCGAACTTGTAAGCAAGTTTCAACCACAGCGGCATTGCAAAAAAGCTGGCCAGAAAATAAAACAGCAGCGCAATACTGGCGTGCTCAGGCAGCTCAAAATAGTTCGCTGCAAAGAAAATGTAGAGCGCCCCCGACACCGCCGTGCCGAGACCGGTCATAAGGTCGGCGATTAAGAGCCGCCACAGCACTTTGTTTTGGATAATCAGCTTCAGGGCTTGTTGCCATGGGACGCTGTTAGTGCTGGCGCTCTTACTATCTGGCACGCCAATGAGAAGGGGCAGCACAAGCAGCGGAAACAACAGCAAACAAAACCAGCCCATGCTGGCCACCTTGCTGGATTGATCTGCATTTCCAGTCAGTTCAAGAAATGCTGGAATCGCCAGCACGATAGTCATGCCTGCAATGGTGAAGACTTCTCGCCAGCCAAATAGTCTTGAGCGCGCATCGTAGCTGGTTGAGAGTTCTGCCCCCCAAGACAAATGAGAGATCACCAGCATGGTGTAACCGATGTATAAAACCAAAAGCCAAAACATCAGGTAGGTCGGCGTGACCGAATCCGGATTCGGCATAAAGACCATCCACACGGATAACATCAAGATCGGAATAGACAACGCAACCCAATGCTTGCGCCGCCCCCAACGGGTCTCGAACTTGTCGATTGCCATACCCATCAGCGGATCTGTCACCACATCCCACATACGCGCCAAGGTAAAAATGATGCCGACGGTCGCCAGGGACAGCCCCATACCCTCGCTATAAAACCTTGGTAGATAAACCGCAACGGGCATACCCATCGCCGCCATTGGCATCGTAATACCTGAATAAGCGGCTAATATCCAAGGGCCACTTTGATCAGAATCTGACGGTTTGTTTGTCTGCATAGCCAAAGACAATAACACCTATTCGACGGTGTGGAAGGTTTGGAATGACGTCAGCGCAGCGCTTCGTTTTCGCGCAACACAGCGCTATGTCATCCAGCCTCGTACATGCCTCTGTCTTCGTCAGGCAAGAAACAGGCCCGCTGCATTCGTGTCTGAGTACCGTCCACAAAGGTGAAGATCATGTCTGCGTTATCGAGGTGTCGGCTTACCGTATCGAACAGATTGAATAGTCTGAAAACGATTTTACCCTGCGAATCGACTTTGATCGCGCTCGCAAGGTTTGTGCAGTAGGTTTGTATGTCTCTTGCGCCATTTTTGATTGTGCCATCAATGCGAAAATCGTGGATTAGTCCTGCAGATGTGACGACCATCCTGTTTCCGCATTGTTCAATTCTTTCAATGTGCCCCATGAATCCAGTCTTAGCCAGCCACAGGCCCCGCATATCTGGGATCCCTGCGGCAATTGGCTGCCGACATTCCTGCAAGACGGGCATGGGCATTTGAGAGAAGCCACAGTTTGGCGTGTAAGCCTTCGGAATGTCATCTGCAGATGGGCCTTGGCCGTCTAAAATCGGGAGCGTGCAGTAATTCAACTGAGCGCCGTCTGCACTAAAAACCCAAGGCTCTGTGGTATCAGTTGGGCGAGGCCACAGTGTAAGAAACACAACCAAACAACTCACGAGCAAAAGCACGCCAAGCAAAATGAAACGCAATGCAGTCCGCATCTACTTTCTACCTCCACCAAGGGACACCAGTATAGGGTTGGCTACCTTGGTTTCCTGCTCCATACGAGTCAACGTCAGCTTTTGCTTTTTCATTCTCTTTGAGTTTTCTTGCAAGCGCTTAACTGGCGTTCCGCCCTCGCACCGCTTCGTGCAACACCATCAGGCTCATGGTTTGCCTGCTTGATGCCTTGGTGCTGACTGCAATTTGCAGGCTCGCGTAATCCATAATTGCTGCCGCTCACCGGTTAGTGGATAAAGTGGGGTAAAAAATCGTTCATATCTTCTCCTACTAATTTGCCACAGCAGATATGAGTAACGAAAAATCGGTTTATGAAATTCCCTATAAGGAATATGCAAGGAACAACAACACGGACGAATGGCGCGCCCTAAAGGCAGTTGAAATCGGCAAGCTAGACGGTCGGTTTGATGGCGAAAAAACCGTGGTATCTGATAACCACCCCAAGTACAAAGTGGTTATCAACAGCATCAATATCCCCTTCGCGCAAACGTTGAAACTGGCATTTCAGGTTTCGTTTGCTTTTGGCATCGTCCGGTCTTGCCAGTTCAACTAATCCGCGCCGGATCGTAGATCCGCCATTCTGAACCGGTCTGAGTCGATACCCCGCACGAAGATCCAGTGCTCAGTCTCTTTGCCGTCGCTGGTTTTGAGCGGGAATTTCACCCCCTCGTTCGCAGCATCGCGGGTGCAGAACTGCGCCATGTCTGTGGTCATTGAACTCTCTGATGAAGGGTTGATTTAAGGGCTGAACGGTACGCTCTTGCTGTATCCTATAAGATACAATAGGCTCATGGAATACGAAGTCATAACAACAACGGTTTTCAGCAAATGGATTAAAGGCGTCAAAGATCACGCCGCAAGAAAAGCGATATTGGAGCGGTTTGATAGAATTGCCGCCGGAGCTTTTGGTGAATACAAAAGCGTCGGTAACGGAGTCAGCGAGTTAAAAGTACGCTTGGGCAAAGGCTATCGCGTCTACTTCACGATCAAAGACCGGACGGTTGTTGTGCTGCTCTGCGGCGGCGACAAATCAACGCAGAGCAAGGATATTGCACTAGCCAAAAAACTGAAGGCAACGCTATGAAAACTGAAACAAAGCCCCTCGACATAAAAGACTTTCTGCACACTGACGCGGAAATTGCCGATTATATCAATGACGCCTATCAGGACGATGATCCTCGCATGTTCTTGATTGCGCTGGGCAACGCAGTGAAATCAAAAGGCGTCAGTAAAGTCGCTCAAGAAACAGGTTTGGGCCGCGAAAGTCTTTACAAAATCTTCTCTGGCGCTGCATCGCCGAACTGGAACACGCTAAAGCGACTGCTCGACAACCTTGGTATTGAGATTACCCTGCGCGCCAAGAGCGCGTAGATAGGCTACCGCTCAATTTTCAGGTTCGTTTACTCGGCATAGTCGCACAGGGCTTGGAACGGCATAGACAGGGTAATCGGCCCTTCGCCGCTAACGTCCGGCTGTCCTCCAGTGTATTTGATGTTGGGCAGCGTGAACGTGTAGCTGTTCGCAGACGGGTCTTGGATCTGGAGTGTCAGGCTTGAAGCTGTCTCGTCAATGAATTTGTCCAGCAAGCGCGAATTTTCAAAATAAACAGTGATCTGCCCTGTCACATTCGACTTGGCACTAGAGGGTTTCAGGGTCTCATCTGATCCAACCACGAACCGAGGCTCTAGGCCATTTTCAAGATTCAGTGTGATTTCGGTTACTACCGCAATCGTGGCGCCGCCTTCTGTGTTCGAGCCTGAGAACGCATCCATCACCTCGGTCGTGCCTACTGCCGGGAATGTCGCCCCGGTAGGCGCTGTCGCCGCAGTTGCTAAGCCCTGACCTGTGGCGCCAAACGTGCTGGTAACAATCGCGTCCGGTGTAATCGTTAACGCCAGAGTATTCAACTCTACACCTTTGAACAAATGAAACGGTTTATCGGCACTGGCAATGCCAGCGAACTGACGCAACATGTTGAAACTGCGCCGAGTCGTGCCGACTGTCAGAACATTGCTGTTCCACGATTCCATCAGGTCACAGCTACCTTCCAAATAGGCACCTGCTTCAACAGCGATCTCGGGTACAACAATTACCTTAAGGTCACAGCCACCTTTCAAATAGGCACCTGCTTCAACAGCGATCTCAGGTACAACAATTACCTTAAGGTCAAAGCCACCTTCCAGATAGGCACCTGCTTCAACAGGGCGGCGTTGTCATCCTTTCAGGGGGTAGTCACAGCCACCTTCCAAATAGGCACCTGCTTCAACAGCTCTGCAGCGGTCTGCCGCGGGGGGTTTGTCACAGCCACCTTCCAAATAGGCACCTGCTTCAACCAACAAGTTGACGAAGGTTCGGATGCGTTAGTCACAGCCACCTTCCAAATAGGCACCTGCTTCAACCAACAGATGAATCACGATCAGACTCTTGCGTCACAGCCACCTTCCAAATAGTCACCTGCTTCAACTTTGTTTGTCGGCAACGATTTGTTCGTTTCGTCACAGCCACCTTCCAAATAGGCACCTGCTTCAACTGGCGGGCCTGCGGGCAGTAAGCTGGGCGGAAGTCACAGCCACCTTCCAAATAGGCACCTGCTTCAACTGATATACGCTATCTCTTTGTTTCTCGGTGCGTTTTGTATGTATTTGGATGCACAAAAGACGGTTAAACCAAACTCTAAGGCAGCATGGCCTTAGGAGTTTATTGTGCGTCGGCTTCAAACCACTGGCAGGTAACCTGAGTAATCTCAGTGATACGCCTTGCCACGGCAGTTCAAGGACTCTGTGACTAAACTACTTGAGGTAGCCCAAGCCCTTTTATTCTTACCTCCTAATCAACCTCAACCGCTTGCCTTCTAACTGCAAGCCAGTTCTCAAATTTATGCTCATCAGTCAGTTTCTTGCCCTTAACCTTAGGGCCAACTTCCCGCCAGTATATGTGTTTTGCGGCAATGTTTTTAGCCGCATGTAGGTCTGCATTTTCACTATGGCCGCACTTAAGACAGACAAAACTCGCCTGACTGTGTCTGTTCTCTTTGTCTCTATACCCACAGGCATTGCACGTAATAGACGTGCCCGCTGCTCTTACCAACCTAGGCGGCGGCAGTCCTACAGCAGCGAGTTTGTACTCCAGTACATTGGCTAGCTTTTGATACTGCGCCCTATTAAGCACCTTGGTCAGATTTGTTCTTGGTCTGAACCTAGGTCTTTTATGCTGCGGCCCTTGCGATATTGCACTTAGGTCTTCAATCACCACCTGACTGGCATGTAACAGGGCAGCATCCACAATCTTGTTGGCTAGGGCGTGAATGATGTGATCAGCATAAGCGCGCCAAGAGACTTTAGATTCACCTTTTCTTCGCTGTGTCTCTCTGGCTCGTGCTTCTTTTTTCCTTTGATATTCCCTTAGCGTAGCTCCTTCAAATGACCCTTGATCCAATAGTTGCAAATCATCAGTGATGACCGCATAGGAGGCTATTTCCTCAATGCCTCTATCAATGCCAAGGTAGGTCACGCAATCAATGTCCGCAGATACAAACTCAAACGTGCACGCTAGGAAAAACTCCCCGCTACGATAGATGAGCTTTGACGATTGCAATGTCCCTTGCTGTATAAATCGCTTGTAGTGCCACTGGCCGCACTCCAACGGCATCAAACATCCCAGCTTTGACTTAAAGTTAACTATTTCCCCGGTGCGGGTGTTGGCCATGTTGGTAACAACAACATCCTTAGCAAAGCGATTGTCCTGACCGTGAAGGTTCACCCAGGCAAACAATCTGCCTTTGTCATCCTCCAGCAACATAGTGCCTCGTCTATCGTTGCGCAGTATGGACAGAGGCCTTGGATCATTTGTTCTGGCTTTGGAGCTAAGAGCCTTGGTAGCAACCGTCAGTTCCTCCAGCGTTATAGACTGAGCCAGTGCTTCAAGCGCAGCAGGGTATGGGTCTTCCTTGGGCCTTCGCGTTGGCCAACTGGCCTCTTGCCCTGCGTTGATAAGCTCTAAATAACTTGAGGCCTGTGCATGAACATCAAAGGACAGGCCGGCCTTTGCCGATGCGCCTAGGGGCAGCTGCGCGCACTTTTTCTCAACTAGGCCTTTTAGTTCCCTCAATGTCTCCCTAACAACCTTCTTATCCTTACCAACTAGAGCTTTTACCTGTTCCTCAACGGCATCAACTTCGAGGTCGGCAAGGCCGGTACGGCGCTGCGCATAGAGTCCAACATCATGGCTTGCTTTAGCTTAGATGGGTTGTGAACCTTAAATAGGCAGGTTTTATAGACTTTGCTCATGAGCAGTATTCAATTACAGCTGCGTCATTGACCGTTGTTAAAAAACAACAGCACTCGTCAGACACAAAAGCAAACCTGTGACACAGACAATAAACTGGTGGCCGATCAGTCCGAGCTGCGTAAGCAAAAGACCCTGCACAAACATGGGGGGAACAAGCCCATGCAGCTCAGAGCTGAAGTAGATGCAGATACTGTTCAATACGACCAATCCCACCCAGCCAAAGACGATCACAAAGTCCATAGGTTTCGATTGTTTGTGCAAATCGTTCACCTGCTCGCGTCCCACGCTCTGCACGAGGTACTTTTTGTCGGTCGAGAAAGTGTCAAGTTTTACAGTGTTATCACGAGTCAACTTTTCGCCTCCAGCCTGAAACAAACAGTGCTAGTTTTTTGCTATTCAGGGAGTCTCGATCAGATCCAACGTACTGCCCCGAACTGAACAGCAGTCCGGCAGGTTCGAGCCGCGAATAGATAGCCATTTTCGGATTGTCTGAGCAGCAGATATTGATCGCCGTCTGATTCTGGAAAAACGAAACAAAGCAATAAGGCAAGTTGGAGTTTATCCAGCTGGCGAATTCATCGATTGCTATGCCCTTGCAAACTGCGTCGTGAGCAATCCATCTGGTCAAAAAGCCCCTAATTTGGCCGCGATGCTCTGCAAACCGCTGATAGCCGATGATACGGAATGAAAGGAAAGGGGCTATTTCAATCAGGCACTTAGTGGCCAAGATGAGAACTGGTGATCTATTTTGAAACGGAGAAATGGCGCCGGAACGCAGCACCAACAACTCAAGACGCTCAGAATACCCTGCATCATCCCCGCTAGAGGACGGTTGCCGGCCAGTAGCGATCGTTCGTCGATTGGAATTCAAGTCACACTGTATGCTACCTTTTTGACTCGCGCTGATAGGCCAGTAGATCTTCCACCAATAGAAGGAAACTGTCGTGGACGAAGCCAGACCCGATTGGATCTATCCCTATGCTGATACCGAGCATCGATTTCATCTGCAACACGTTCATTTATTCGCCTCAGATCTGGATGCATCCA